>JBNMKZ010000045.1:0-20992 GCA_050874585.1 Verrucomicrobiota bacterium
AACGGCCAGCCGAACGGCAAGCGCGGCAAGGCCATTTGCCGCGGGATGCCTGTCGTCGGCCTTGTCCTCCTCTCGGGCGAGAGGGTGAGCGCGGCGGTCGCACGAGAGGTGCGGTGCGACTCGCAGCCGTAGGAGAGGTCTCCGTCCGCAGCCAGTGATAGCCGCCGAGGCAGGACAGGCTAAGCGAAGCAGCTTGTCGACGTGCGAAAGGCGTTGCGAGATCGCCGCCGCATCCGGGTCGGGCGAGCCGCCGCGCAAGCCCCCGAGTAAGCGGTTTATGATATAATAACGCCACATCGTTGAACAGAGCAGAGGATTGCATGAACATTTGGCAGATAAAGTCAGAGGATTTGCCCATTTGTGGGGAATTCGGCATCGCACGATTGCAGGGCGCGTCGTGTCGTTCGTTTTGTGTCCCTTGCTTTCATGTCGTCCGTGACTGAGATGCCTTATGAAGACTGCCGTCACACGAAGGAAATTCTGTTCTGATGTTGTTGCGACATCCGTTGTTGCGGGGATGACAGTTCCTCTATCGGCGGCAGGCGCAGATAAGACCAGCAAGGCGAAGCCGTTTGTCAAGTGGGCGGGAGGAAAGGGCCAGCTGCTTCAACAGCTTGAAGCACTCTTGCCGGCGGATTTGGCGAATCGGTCCAATTTGACTTATGTCGAACCTTTCGTCGGGGGCGGTGCGATGGCCTTCCATCTGTTGGCAAAATACGACAACATTACGAAGGTCATTCTCAATGATTTCAACAGGGATCTTGTGTCGACCTATTGCACGATTAGAGATGCTCCCGACGAATTGCTGACTCTGCTTGCGCGATACCAGTCCGAATATCGGCAATGCGGAAGCGAGGAAAGACGCAAGGAATATTACTTGCAAAAGCGGGCGGCCTACAATCGACGGGATGCGAATGATGTCGGGACGGCGGCGTTGTTTATCTTTTTGAATCGTACCTGCTTCAATGGACTTTATCGCGTCAATTCAAAGGGGCTTTTCAATGTGCCATTTGGGAAGTCGGTTCATCCAATGATTTGCGATACGGAAACAATCCTGGCTGACAGTAAGCTTCTTCAGGGTGTTGAAATCATCAATGGCGATTTTGAAGGAGTCTGCGATCACATGAGGGGAAGGGCATTTGTCTACTTGGATCCTCCCTATCGACCGCTTCCAAAAACGCCAAGTTTCACTGCCTATTCAAAGGAGGGATTCAACGACGACCAGCAAAGGCGGCTTGCCGATTTTTGCCGCAGGTTGGATAGAGATGGGCATCAGTGGCTGCAGTCCAATTCCGACCCCGCCAATACCGACCCGGACGACAGGTTCTTTGACAGACTCTACGAGGGCTTTGACATTCGCCGCGTCTCGGCAAGCCGCATGATAAACTCCAAGGCTGAAGGGCGCGGGAAGATTACGGAACTTGCAATTCGAAACTACAGGGAGTGATATGATAAAGGGTGGAACAGGTGGCGGTAATACCATTACGGGATTGATTTACGAGGGCAAGGTTGATTTGCCGACTTATCTCGCGAAACAACCTGGCTATACGGTTACGGGCGCAGATGTCTATTACAAGGACGCATTGGTGGCCCATGTTTTCAAGAAACAAGGATTCTATAAGTTTTTGGATGAACATGGCGTGGTGTGGAGCGATCACATTTCTTGTAGGTTGTATCCCGACAACTGCATCTATGTGATTGTCAACAATACGCTTTTCATCATCGAGGTGAAGCATCAGCATACGGCGGGTAGCGTTGATGAGAAGTTGCAGACATGCGACTTTAAGCGAAAGCAATATAAGAAGTTGGTATCTCGCCTGAATATTGAGGTTGAATATGTGTACATCCTGAGTCGTTGGTTTGAAAATCCGCGATACAAGGATGTGCTTGATTACATTATCAGTGTTAATTGCCAATATTACTTTGATTATATTCCTCTGCAGAAATTAGGATTGCCCGTGCCTGAGCAATGATTGAACCGTATTATGCTTCTCAATCCGACGACTTCACTTTGTGCAAGGGTGATTGTTTGGAAGTTGTGCCTCAGTTGGACAAGAAGTTTGACATGGTATTTGCCGACCCGCCGTATTTCCTGTCGAATGGTGGGTTTTCGGTTCAGGCGGGGAAGCCGGTATCGGTTAACAAGGGTGCGTGGGACAGGTCGCGAGGGCTGGCGGCGGATACGGAATTTAACTATGAATGGTTAAAGGCCTGTCGCGAAAAGATGGCGGAATCGGGGACCATTTGGATATGCGGCACATTTCATAACATCTTCTCTGTTGCCACGGTTCTTTCGGAATTGAACTTTCGCATATTGAATGCCGTGACATGGCAAAAGACAAATCCGCCGCCCAATCTCAGTTGCCGATTTTTTACGCATTCAACAGAACTCATCATTTGGGCGCGGAAGCAAAAGAAAGTCGCCCATTACTTCAACTATGACTTGATGCACAAGTTGGCGGGCGACCGACAGATGACAGATGTCTGGCGGATGCCTGCCATTGCCCCATGGGAAAAGACTTGTGGAAAGCATCCAGCACAGAAACCTTTGTCGCTTGTCGTTCGTGCGATTCTTGCTGCAACGAGGGAGGGTGACCTTGTGCTTGACCCATTTGCTGGCAGTTCGACAACAGGTATCGCGGCAAATCTGACACGCAGGAATTTCGTGGGCATTGAGCGGGAGCAGGCATTCTTGGATATGTCCGTACGGCGAAGAAAAGAATTTGACGCGCATCGAGGCGAATGGGCTGGAAAGATTGCAGATTTGAAAACTCTTGCTGGTAGCACGCGCATTGAGAAACGGTAAAGGAATAGGCGCATGGCTTTACTTGCATGGATTAAAGGTCGTAAAGCCTTCCTCAAAGTCCTGGAGGGAACGGGAGATTCCTTTCAAGAGAGGACATTCGGAACGGGTTCACCTCGTGCACTCATTGGTCGACATTTGAATGCGAAGACCTTGAATTCGACGACTCTCTTGAAATGTCCCTTGTGGACGGTGGTATGCTGATGTGTCGCGAAGAACTTTCCGAAACTGCCGCGTTTCCCGATTGCTATCAGTAGGCCTTTGACGACCCCTTCAATCCGGAGGATGTCTTTATTATGTGTGCATTCTAACGCCGCGTTTTTGCGCTGTCTTCGGAGGGAAGGTTGCGCAGCAACGCTGTAGCCGCCCGCAAGGGCTCGCGCGGTTTCGGTGTGTCTGAAGGTAAAACTAAATCCTGGACGCATTCTTCCGCGGTTGGTTCAGACGGGTGCGGGGGCGGCTTATTTCTTCGGATGGGGAGACGGTGTCGTGGGGGATGGGAGGGTTCGTGGCCGTCCGTTGACCGAGCTTTCCGGCCCTTGCACTTTTCTGTGAGTATTTTCTTGTTCCACATTGACACGAATGCCCCAAATAGAGTAAAATACGTGCAAGATTTCACCTGGTAAAAGGAGAATTGGATAATATGAAGCGTTTGATTAAGGTCGGTATCGCGGCGCTTGCGCTTGCGGCGGTTGTTCCTTCGTTTGCAGAGGAGGCGGAAGAAGAAGAGTCGGGTGCCATTGGCTGGACCCCCGTTGCGTTCGGCTTGGCTTCGCCGGTGCAGCTTCCGTGGGGCCTTGCGAAGTGGGATGTCTTTGGCCTTGATCTCAACCTGTTCTATTCCGATGCGCCCCTGATGTACGGCCTCGGAATCGGCGGTCTCGGCATGACGACGCGTGACACGATGGCGGGTCTCCAGGTCGCGGGTCTCTTCAACTACGCGATGGAAGAGGATGTCTACGGTATGCGCCTGACGCTGGGTGCAAACATTAGCCAGGGCACGGTCTACGGCGTTGAAGCGGGCGGCTTCGGCTACCGCAAGAACTTCTGGGGTCTCGACCTCGAGTTCCTCGGCAGCTTCCAGGACGAGATGTGGGGCTGGCAGATGTCGGGTCTCGTGAACATCACGAAGAAGCAGCTCTACGGTTTTCAGGGCGCAATCGGCGTGAACATTGCCGAGGTCGCCTACGGCTGCCAGTTGGCGGGCATCTTCAACATGGCGAACGAGCTGCACGGCTGCCAGATTGGCATCGTGAACTTCGCCGAGCGTTGCCCGTGGGGCTTCCAGATTGGTATCGTGAACATCATCATGGATAACCAGCTGAAGGTCCTCCCGATCGTCAACGCCTATTTCTAATTCCTGCGGTGGCGAAGCCGAATCCATTCCTGAAGAAAGCGACGGGGACCTCCAAGGCCCCCGTGCGCGTTGAGAAGAAGCACGGTCTTGGGCGTGGGCTGGATGGACTTCTTGCGTCCGGCGGTTCGCGCGTCCCTGTCGCGCCGTTGCCCGTGCCGACGATTCCGGCAGGTGCGCCGCTTGAGTTGAAGATTGCCGACATTGAGCGCAGTCCTTATCAGCCGCGCCGCGATTTCAAGGAGGAGGAGCTTCGCGAGCTCGGTGAGTCCCTCAAGAACAACGGTCTCGTGCAGCCGCCGACCGTCCGCAAGAATGCGGCGGGGCGCTACGAACTGATCGCCGGTGAACGCCGCCTTCGGGCCGCCCAGCTGATTGGCTGGACGAAGATTCGCGTCACGCTGATTGAGGCGGACGACCTGACGGCCGCCGCCATGACGACGACCGAGAACCTCCAACGCGAGGATCTGAACCCGATTGAGGAGGCCGTCAGCTATCGGACGCTCCAGGAGCGGTTCAACCTGACGCAGCAGGAGGTCGCCGATCGCGTCGGCAAGGGCCGTGCGACGGTGGCGAATGCGACGCGTCTCCTCGAGTTGCCCGATGAGGTCAAGGCCCTGATTCAGACGAAGTTGCTGTCGGTGGGGCACGCGAAAGTTCTGCTGTCGGTCGATGACGAGAAGGATCGCGTCCTCCTGGCGCGGGACTGTGTGAACGACCAGCTGACGGTTCGGGCCTTGGAGAAGAAGGTCGCCCGACTCCACAAGCCGGTTGAGGTCGTCCATTCCGGCACGCCCGATCTGCCCGAGGGCTATGTCCGCAGTCTGACGGACAAGCTCAAGAAGCATCTGGGGTGCGCCGTCCGCCTGACGAGTGGCGTGACCCATGCCAATGGCAAGCACACGAAGGGCGTTCTTGAGATTGATTTCTTTGACAACGACGACCTTGACCGGGTTATTTCCATGATTGGCCTGAAGGTCGACTAATTTTATGATGATTGTGCCCTTTCTGGCGGCGGCACTTGTTTTTTCGCCGCACGATGCCACCAATGCCCTTGAGCAGACTGCCGCGTTCGTCGAGGAGTGTACGCCGCGTGATGCGGGGACGATTCGCGGCAGATTGGCCTCGAACTGGATTCTTGACCGTGTCAGCCTTTTCGGGGCGGACATCCGCCGCGATCGGTTCACGGCCATGACGCCGCGAGGTGAGCGCACGTTCACGAACCTGATGTGTGGCTTTCTCGTGAAGCCAGGCGAGCCGTGGACCGTCATTGTCTCGCATTTTGATACGAAGAGCGGTGTTTCGTGTCCAGGGGCGAATGACGGGGCTTCGACGACGGGGCTTCTGATTGCCTTGGCCGATTTGTTGACGAACCGGCAGACCCCGTCCGCAAATGTGATGCTGGCGTGGACGGATGGTGAGGAAAGTATGGTCTCGTACGGCGCGGACGATGGGTTTTGGGGTTCAAAGCGTATGGCGACCACCTTCAAGGAGCAGGGACTGGATGTGCGGGCAGTCATCTGTCTTGATATGCTCGGCGACAAGGACTTGCGGATTACGATTCCGTCGAATGGAAGCGAGACGCTGGCGAAAATCGCCCTGCATGCGGCGCGGCGGGCCGGTCTCCCCGAGGGGAAGGTCGTGCGTGTTCCCGAGGTCGTTCAGGATGATCATGTCGCCTTTATGGATGCGGGGTTCAGTGCCATCGATCTCATCGACTTCGAGTATGGCAGTGCGCCGGGGCGGAACGACTACTGGCATACGCCGCAGGACACGGTGGACAAGCTGTCGGTCGACTCCCTTCTGACGACGGGGCGGCTGGTCGTGAGCCTGCTCAACCTCCTCGCCCGCTAAAGCGCGGCGTTCAACGCTTTTATCCGCAGGCGAGTCTTTTCCCTCAAATGATTCGGGCGCACGACTCGCGTCAGAATGTCAGGATTGCGCCCGTGCTCCAGAGCCACCCGCTCATGTCCACGGTGCTTCCCCCGGCGCGAGTGTTGAATGAGGCCTCGTCACCGAGCCGCCAGTCGAAGTTCCCGTAGAGTCCGACGCGATCGTTTAGCATGTAGGTCGCCTGCACACCGAGAATGGCCTGCGCGGCAAATTGCGTGTCGGATTTCGAGGTGTCCTGAAACGCCGTCGCCTGTGCGGTGGAGGATTTGACATTGAGCCAGTTGAAACTCGCCCCGAGGCGCAACCCAAGGGCGAAGTCGTCCGTCAGGTATCGTTGGGGAATCGTCATGAGACGGAACTCGCCCGTGCTGAGTTTCGCGTTATTTCCGGCGAATGCGCCGCCCTGCCGAGGACCATACGCCCCGCCAAGCCCCAGCCAGAGGTTGTACTTGTCCGATTGGAGGAGGTTGCGCTGAACGTCCATCTCGATTCCGTAGTGGTCGGCGCGGTTGTTCTTGCCGAAGGTGCTCATGTCTGTGCGAATGCCCCCGCGCCCGAATCCGCCGAGGCCAATCCGCCAGGGATTGCGTTCCGTCTTTTCGGACGGAGCGAGCATCCGCTGGGGTGCGAGGACGCTGAAGGAGCCGTCGTCATCCAGTCCATAGAGCCGGAGGGCGCGGATGAACGCCTGCGTCTTGGCGGTGGCCGAGAGGAACATCCAGCGCTTGTTGGCGATGGCTCCGCCGTCGGAGACCATCATCAGGTTGTAGGTTCCATCCGGGTTGCGCGGGCCGAGTCCAAGGCCCTCGTAGCAGGAGATGGCAATGGAGGTTAAGCCCTCCTTGAAGAACCGTCCGTCCCGCGCCGTGTAGAGGGGCTCGCCCTTTGAGACGGCCGTGTAGGTTGCGTTGGTGAGGGCGGCCCTGTCGCTCACGTCCGTTGCGCCCGCAAGACTCGGACGGTAGATGCGCGTCAGCCCGAGCGTTTCGTATGAGCATTCGCGTTCGAGGACGAGGAGCGAGCCATCGGGAAGGGCGCAGAGATCCGAAACGCCACTGTTTACAGGGTGGTTCTTGCCGACGGGGTCGCAGCGGTAGGCCCACATTCCCGAGAGTTTCCACGGGTCGAATGCATCAAGTCGGGTGAACCGGATGAGGCGGACGACCGTCCCGGTTGCACTTGCGACGGCCGTTGCGCCGTCGTCTATCAGTGCTTCCTCGTTGGCCGTCCACATCGTCCGCCCATCGGGGGAGATTGTTAGCGATTCGAGGGAAAGGTTGCTGCGCGTCCCCTTGACGATGAAGGCGGGGATTTCGACGTCGTTTCCCGTCTGTTTGCCCGTTTCGGGGTCGTATTCGCGGATGGAGGTATCGTATTCGTCGGAGACCCAGATGGTGCCGGTCAGCGGATCGCGAGCAATGCCCTCCGCATCGTGCGCTTCCTGAAGGAGGATGCCCTCGTCCAGTTTGGGTGGTGTCGTCATGCGACCACGATTGTCCAGTTCGACGCGCATGCGGTGGAGGTAGCATCCGTTTGAGACGACGGCACCGCCATCCCGCACGACATAGAAGGAGGCGTTGGTCGAACCGCACCAGGAAACGCCGCTCATGTCGGCAAATGCCGGGAGCGCGGCGGATTGCAGCGTCCCCGCATTTTCGATTGAGACGGACGCAAGTGCCGCGAAGGCCGAGAAGAGCCCGACCCATGCGGAGATGACTTGTTGTCCTTTGTGTCTCATGGGGGCGTATTATACCACAATCGGCTCATGGTGTTCGTGGGCCTGCCGGACGGCAGGCGCGGCAAAACCACCTGCCGCGTTTCCGGCCTGTCGTCGGCCCCTCCTCTCGGGCGAGCCGCCGCGCAAGCCCCCGAGCTTGCGCTTTATGGTATAATAGTCGCTCCCCATACAAGGACGATAAAAAGATGTTGATTCAGATTTTGAAGGCAAAGTTGCACCGCATTCGCGTCACGGAGGCGTGTCTTGACTACGAGGGTTCGCTGACGCTTGATCCGGACGACATGGAGGCCGTCGGTCTCGTGCCCTACGAGAAGATTCTCGTAGCGGATGTCGAGAACGGCAACCGTTTCGAGACGTATGCGATTACGGGCAAGCGTGGGTCGCACGTGTGCTGCCTGAATGGGGCCGCCGCGCACAAGGGCAAGGTCGGCGACCGGCTGATTGTGATGGCTTTCGCCCAGATGACGCCCGACGAGGCGAACGGCTACGTGCCGAAAGTGCTTCATTTCTGATTGGTCCAGACGGGCGGCGCGGCACAAGTTGGGCTGCGCCATCGGCTTTTCGGGTTGTCGGTTCGGCGGGCGTGGCTCTTGCGAGAAACAGCTCCGATGTGATATAATGCGCTCAAAACTTGATTAGAGGATTGCGTACATGGCGACATTCCAGTACATTGCGAAGGACGCTGCGGGCAACGAGACCCGTGGACAGGTTGAGGCGGGCGATCGCGCTTCGGCGATTGCGGCCGTCCGTGCACAGGGTCTTTTCCCGACGGCGCTTGGTGAGGTGAAGTCGGCGCCCGCGCCTGCGGCAAAGGCGGCGAAGAAAAAGGCCGCCCCGGCGAAGAAGGAGAAGAAGAAAGGCTCGGGGCTGAACCGCGAACTGAAGATCAAGACGCCGGAGTGGATGCGCGGGCGCGTGAAGACGAAGGTCCTCACCCAGTTCACGCGGCAGCTGGCGACGCTCGTCAATGCGGGGCTTCCGCTGATGCGCGGCATCGAGGTGCTGAAGCGGCAGATGAAGGACGAGCAGATGCAGGACGCACTGACCGGGATTGCGGACAACATTGCGGCCGGCGGCACGTTCTCGGAGTCGCTGACGCAGTATCCGAAGATTTTCGACAAGCTCTACGTGAACATGGTGAAGGCCGGCGAGGCGGGCGGTGTGCTTGAAGTCGTGCTCGGTCGTCTGGCCGAATTCGCCGAGAAGTCCGAGAAGATCAAGAACAAGGTGAAGGGCGCGATGATTTACCCGATCGTCGTCCTGATTGCCGCCGTTGGCATCACGGCCTTCCTGTTGGTGGCGGTCATTCCGAAGTTCAAGCAGGTCTTCAACGACATGCTGGGCGGTGCGTCGTTGCCGGCGATCACCGAGTGGGTGATTCAGGCCTCGGAGTTCGTGCAGCACAACGGCCTTCAGATTGCCGCGTTCGTCTTCGCGCTCTGGGTCATCAAGAAAGTTGTCGGAAAGACCGAGAAGGGTGCGTATTTCTACGATGTTTGCTCGTTGAAGATGCCGGTGACGGGGACGCTCGTGCAGCGCACGGCGGTCTCGCGTGTGACGCGTACGCTTGGTACGCTGCTTGCATCGGGCGTGCCGATTCTGCAGTCGCTCGTCATCGTGCGCGACACGACGGGCAACCGCGTGGTCTCGAAGGCCCTCCAGAATGTCCATGATGCGGTGAAGGAAGGCGAGGGCATGACCCAGCCGCTCTCGCAGTGCCCAGTCTTTCCTCCGATGGTGACATCGATGGTCGAGGTCGGCGAGGAGACGGGTGCGCTTGCCGATATGCTCACGCGTATTGCGAACACCTACGACGATGAGGTCGACAACGCCGTCGCCGGCATGACCGCCGCGATTGAGCCGGCCCTCATCATCGTTCTCGCACTTGTCGTCGGTACCATCGTTATCGCGATGTTCTTGCCGATGATTAAGATTATTTCGTCCGTTTCGGGAGCCGGTGCCTGATGCGCAAAGCCTTTACACTCGTCGAGATGCTGGTCGTCACGGTCGTCATCGTGACGCTGATGTCGATTGTCTTCCGTCTTGCGGGGCTTGGGAGCAGCACCGAGGCCCGCAACCGGACGATTACGCGTATGCAGCGCCTTGAGAACTGCATCTCGGGGTATTATGCCGCGTTTGGAAGTTATCCGCCCGTGAAACTGCACGGCAGCCGGAACTACTTCTACGAGGTGAACGAGCGCGGCATCCAGCAGGTGAGCCGGAATCCGGGCACGAGTTTTCGGGACACGGACGAGATGTGGAGGCAGATTGAGGCGGCCTGCCGCAGTCAGCCGGTTGCGATGAAGTATCCGTACGCGAGCGATATGCAGGACTATGTGCGGAGCGTCTCGGAGGCTCTGCGCGACATGCATAACCAGGAGCCCGACAGCGCCTACGGCAAGAATCCGGCACTCGCCTACCTCTTCAATGCACTGGACGACCCGGGCCTGCTCAACAGCAAATCGCACGAGGCGGACTGGACGGAGATTCAGCTCTTCCAGTTTGGGCTGATGAGCTACCTTCTGCCGCGCTACTTGGTGATGATGGGGCACAACGACAGTAGCATCTACGGGGACTTCGTGCAGTGGTGCAACAACAACGAGTTGCCGAGCAAGTTCGACGACGGCACGCCCTACAACAGCTGGGACGAGTTGAACCAGCAGATTCAGGAGAGCAGCAGCGGTGCGCAGAAGTCGAATCGCTGGAAGGTCGAGCTCCTTCCGTCCCAGGCTGTGACGGCGCGGTGGTTGGCGAACCTTGAGGGGCAGCTCACATGTGAGCGCCAGTCGTTCACGCTCTACGGCGTGGAACTCGCGGCGACGGACGATACGAGCAAGGGACGGAACATCAGCGTGGACAATCCGTATCCGGTTCTCTATTCGGCCGAGGACAGCCAGAGCGGGTCGAGCGGCGGCAATTCGCGGCTGTATGCGCTGGACGGTGTGACGTGCAAGGACGGGTGGGGCAACGACTTCTACTACTACTCGCCGCCGCCCTACCAGACCTACCGCCTGTGGAGTGCGGGTTCGAATGGCAAGACCTTTCCGCCGTGGGTGTCTGCGGAGGAGCTTAGGAACAATTCCGAACTGAGCCGCTATCAGCGGATGATTATGGATTGGATGGCGGATGACGTCGTCCAGATGAGCAACTGACGATTATGAAGAAGGCCTTTACACTTGTTGAAATGCTGGTTGTCGTGGGAATCATTGCCGCGCTGGCGGGTGCATCGCTGGTCGGGTACCAGGGTGTCACGCGCAAGGCGCAGCGCGCGAAGGGGCAGGAGCTCGTGAGCGAGGTTGCGACCGCGCTGACGGCCGTCCTCCAGAAAGAGGGATCTTGGCCGCGCACGATTCTGAGCGAGGGTGCGAGCGGCAACGGCGAGATGACGCCCCGCGTGGGCGCGGCACTTGCGCGGCGCGGCGCAATGTCGCTGACCTACAAGGAGACGACCGATGACCAGGGCATCACGCGCTACGAGCTGTCGGGACTCGACCAATGCGGCATCGTCTCACCCTGGGCGCACGACACCATCAAGCGGCTGGCGGCGAAGGGTTCGGTGAGCCTCAGCGCGAAGGTCCCGTCGGGCGGCACGATTCAGGATCACCGCCTGCGCTTTGCGATTGATGACGACATGGACGGCATCGTGCGGGCGAGTCCCGAGGGCTACGGTTCGGTGAATGTGCGGGCGAGCGCGGTCGTTTGGTGCGCGGGCATGGACGGTAAGTTCGGCACAAAGGACGACATCCGCAGCTGGGCGAAGGGACAGGAGGTAAGATGAAGGTAAGAAAGGCCTTTACCTTGATTGAGCTGATGATGGTGGTCGCGGTGATCGCCGTCCTGGTCGGCATTGTCACAGTTGCCGCGTCCGGGGCCGTGCGCAATGCCCGGAGCAAGCGGGCGGACGCGATGCGCGTGGCGCTGGAGCAGGGCATTGCGGCTTACTATGCACAGGAGGGCGTCTGGCCGGATGCGATTGAGTCGAGGGCCGGGAGCATGACGACCGACACCTACACATTCACGCCTTCCGAGACGGACGACATCTTTCGGCAGGTCGTCGGTAAGGCGTTCGGCAAGGGCGGTGGGCGGCGGTCGGTGCTCGTTGACGCGTCCGCGCTCTTCGTTGCGAATGCGAGCCGTCTCGGCAACAACGGCGAGGGGTGCTACGACAACCACTCGAATCGCAACACGGGCACCTTCTGCGGCGACAAGAAGTGCATTTCGGGTATGGACTTCATGACGGCGGCCAACCGCAATGGCAAGTTCTACATCCCGTTCTCGAACCTCGCCTTTGGCTACCAGGGGACGGAGGAGGCGCGATTCCGCCGCTTCTGGATTACCTACAATGGGAAGACGGACTCCGTCAGCGTGAGCAAGGAGAACCCGAACAAGTGATGACGACTATGCGCAAGGCTTTCACACTCATTGAACTACTCGTGGTCATGGCCATTATGGCGATGCTTGGCGTTGCTGCGGCCGGTGGCTACAATGCGCTCGTGCGCGGCATGAACGAGCGCAGTGCCGTCGCGGCGGCCTCGGCCCTGCTACGCTCGGCGAAGGAGCGTGCGGCGGTCGATCGCGTCCCGACGGCGGTTTTCTGCTACAATCGGTTGCTGAGGGATACGAGCGGTGCGGAGGACGAGAACGCGGTGGTCGTGGGCGTAATGACGGCGGTGCGCCGGTCGGGGCGCATCACAATGGCGGCGAACAACTTCCTCTACGATGAGTTCGGCGACCTCGACCTCGTGTACGAGGCAACCGACGACGAGTCCGAGCTCGCCAAGCGACGCGGCATGAAACTCTACCGCTTCCCGTCCAAGAACGGCGGGCGGATGCAGTACTCGATTGTGGCGGATGCCGTCTATAAGAAGGATCGCGACAATCGGCTGGCGGCCTATCTCTTTTCGATTGGCAAGACGACGAATGTCTGCGGCAGTGCCTTCTACAACTTGAACCAGAGCCGACGCGAGCCGACGGCTTGGACGGCTGGGACACCCTACGCGTTCGAGATGGGTGAACTTCAGCTGCCGCACGGCTACATCTTCGGCACGTCGATTCCAACCGACATCGGGACGATTTCGGATCCGACGGTCATCTACTTTGACCCGAGCGAGGACAAGACGCCGACGATTGACGTCTACACAACGCGGCCGAATGCGAGCGGAATGCCGGAACGCTGGCACAAGGCGGGGACGGCTTCGGCGGATGAGGACAAGGCGGTATGATGAGGAAAACATTCCAGAGGGCCGGCTTTACGCTGATGGAGGTCAATTTGGCGATCTTCATTATGGCGGTCGGCGTGCTTTCGATGTGCTCGCTCTATACGCTCGGCTACCGTGAGAACCGTCAGAGTGTGGAGGACGTGGCATCCGCGGCATTTGCCGATGCCTATCTTGCACCGCTGATTACGGGTCTTTCGGCGACGAACATGACATGGACGGCGTGGACGCAGATTGGCGCGGACGTGAGTGGTGAGGCAAAGAACCGTGGCATCGCGGATGCGGTTTGGCCGTCGGGCGGCTGGTCGGCCTATGTCCAGGAGTACAAGAATGGCGACGAGGTGACCTACCGCGTCAGCGGCAACCCGAGGTCGACGGCGGACGGTGTGTTTGGGAATGTGCGCGGTAAGGTGCCGAGCGAGTACTGCGCGGGGAATCCGTCGATTGACAGCGGCTACCAGTACGGGCTGGTCGTGACGCGGCGCGGCGCAGTTGTGCAGCTGGCCTTCCGCATTGCGCGGCGCAAGGAGACGCTGATGACGCAGCCGATTTTCGTCAGCGAGGTTCACTTCCAAGGAGATCCGAGCAAATGAGACGCGGTTTTACACTGATTGAGCTGCTGGTCGCGAGTCTCCTCTTGGGTATTCTCGTGACGATTCTGACGATGCTCTTCAACTCATCGTCCATCGCTTGGCGCACGGGCACGGCTGGGGTCGCGAAACTGCAGACGGTCCGCCGACAGCTTGGTATCGCGCACGAGATTCGCGACGAGGCTCTGCCAGGCCTTGGCTCGCTCTCGGCTTCGGGTGATAACCGTCCGCTGACTTATCGTACAGTCTCCATCCTCAATGACGAAAACGGGACCGTTGCGCTACGGACGGATACGGGGCGAGCCTACGAGCAGATTCAGTGGGATACCGCACCGGCCTTCAACCTATCGGATGCGAAGAAGGGTAGCCCCAAGACGCTCTCGAACGGGCAGATGGTTGGCTCTGGATTGTTCACGGTGGGTGTCCGCAGTGCCGGGCCGGACAAGGAGTTCGGTACGGAGGACGACATCACGACTTGGCCGGATGAGGTGTACTGATGGGACGAGTGACCGACAGAATGCGCACAGGTTTTACCCTCGTCGAGATGATTGTTGTCATCGCGATGATTGCCATTATCATGGGGTCGATGACGGCCTCGGTTCAGAAGGCGCGTGAGCGTGCGCGGATTGCCCGTGCGACGCAGGAGGTGCGCGAGATGACGAATGCGATTCTTGCCTACGAGCAGTACGCCGTCGGGCATACGCTGGATCGAGTGATGAGCCCGAGCTGGACCTCGTGCAGCGAAGGCAATATGAAGATGATTCTCGGCGGCGAGACCGGGGCGAACGGCGAGAAGATCCCCGTCCTCTTCAATGCGACGGTGAAGAACGGCGAGTTGCGCGACCCGTGGGGTACGCCCTACCAGTACATGATTGACAAGACGGCCGAACTCACCGACAGCACATCGTCGTTCGAGACGGCCCTCGCCCTGCCGAATTACTACCGCCTGACGGATCGCGAGCGTTCGCGGACGATTGTGGGAGGTAGCAAATGAGTAAGATGATGAAAGAAAGAGCGGGCAGCGCCCTCCTGATTGTGCTCGGTATGCTCTCCTTCATGGTGGTGAGCGCGGTCGGCTTTTCCATTTACATGCGCACGAGCCGTGCGCCGTCCAGTCACCTCCGTCGCGAATCGACGGCACGCTACTTGCTGAAATCGGCCCTTGCGAACGCCATTTCGCGCATTGACGGCGAACTGAACGACAACGGCTATGTTGAGGGTGTCTACAACGATGTCTACCCGGGCGTCGGCCCGGCGCAGAAGCTCATGGACTGGCAGAACGGCGACCTGTGGACGCACCGTGTCTTCACGCCGTTCGGCTTGACGAACAGCGCATCGACCGTTTCGACGCTGACGCTGGAGGGGCTCGCTTATCTTCCGCCGGCGATCATCAACGAGGTGCGCGTCTACTCGCGCCTGTCGCGTACGGCTGCCTGGAGAAACCTCTCTTACGACCTCGGGCGCTATGCCTTTACGGCGGTCGATGTGTCGGACTGCTTTGACATCAACCGTCTGCGGGCGACCGAGCGTCGCTCGTCCGCACCGGGTATGCGCGTCAACCTCTCTTCGCTGTTCGACTCCAATGGAAGTGCGCTGGATTCGGTTCTCCAGCAGGCGAACACCGTGCCGTTCGTCTCGCTCGCTGACTTCAACCTTGTCGGGGACGGTCCGTTTACGCCGTTTGCCCAGTACATCGGCTCCAACGGAGGCTCGTTCTACAATGCGGGCGATGAGGCGTACATCTCCAATGCGCTGTTCGTTGTCGACACCTGGTTCCCTGCGACGAATGCCGTTGGTACGGCTAAGGAGGTCGAGATGCACGACATTTCGGCCAAGAAGGAGAATCAGCCTTTTCGCTCGTACAGTGCCGCGTCGTTTCTTGACTTGGCGAAGAGCGGTTCGTCGACCGAATTGGGGCGGGAGTTGCAGAAGAACCTCGGCATCGGCTTTGCCTGTCTTTACGACTATCTTGATGCGGACCAGATTCCGATTTCGCTGGCGATACCGACGGTTGAGACCGCGCCGATGGTCTGCGGTCTTGGGCTTATCAGCACCGGCCCGAGTTCGCTCATGCCGAAAGTCGAGGAGTCGCCCGGCTGGAAGACGTTCGAGTACACGAAGAATGATGCGCAGGGCAGACCGCACACCATCCAGCGGACAATTTCGCGCACCGCCTACAAGGGCATTGGCGCGAGCACCCTGATGTTGACGGGGGTTGCGGCGTTTCCGTTCAAGCGCGTGGACAGTGGTCGCAAGGGAACCTACCGCGTTGAAGCTGTCGCGGCGGTTTTTATGGCCGACAAGAACATTTCGTGCCGATTGGACGCGTCCTCCCCGATTCGCCCAACGAAGAACGACTGGAGCGGTGGAACGCGGGACGGCATCCTCTTCTTCAAGGGATCGGCCAACCTCTCGTTTCCCGAGAATATCACGAAGACGACGGATGCGCTGACGCAGTTCTCGGTTCCGCTGCAGGCCCCGAGCGAGGTTGAGAGTTCGCTTTATTTCTCGGTTACCGACCAGGATGTCACCCAGCAGGACGACGACGGTGAACCGGCGCACATGACCTTTGATCCGTTCAAAACGGCCGATTCGACGCAGGAGGGCAACGCCTTCGTCGTCTACGGCACGACGGGACAGAAGGTCGAGACGGGGAACTTGTTCTCCGGCGGCTATCAGAAGGAGATTTTGGAGAAGGCGGCGCTTGAAACCGGCAGTGAGCAGAGCAAGATTACGTTCACGAGTGCTGCTGAGTACCGTCCAATGGTGGCGGTTTGGGTGCGTGTGCTGAATGGTAGCGATACGGTTGACCTTGCACCGGCGGTTTTTGCGGATGACGAGGACTGGCTCCAGGGCGTTTCGTACGGGTCGCTGAAGGACAACCCGACAATGGACGAGTTGGCGGGCGGCGGTTCGCCGATTTTGGACTTTGTGACGGACAAGGTGTTCAAGTACAATGAGGATGGTTTGAAGACCTTGGACGGCACGGCGGCGAATTTGGACGGCTGGTCGGAATTGTATGCGACCGACCCGCGCTTTAACTTTGCGCCGGAGGACTGGTTCGGCAAGAAGGAGAGCGGTGGTGATGTCACGCCGAGTTCGTGGCTCACGGCTCTTGGGGCTGATACCACGACAGGTTCGGGCGGTGCCTTCGGTTCGGGTGGGCGCGACAGTGACATCTTCATGTTCACGAGCGATCAGGAGTACCTTCAGTCGATGGGTGAGCTCGCCTTCCTTCCCAACCTACAGGAACTGGACGGGACGGCCGAGTTGATTGGGCGCGGCAGTTATAACAACAAGGGGCGCTACACGGGCAACAACAAGTTCAACGAGCGCACGTGGAGTGGCATTGCGAACATTAACTACGCGTGGAAAACCTATACGCCCGTCGACCATGGCAACGGCTACGACCCGATTTACGAGCTGATGGTGAACAACAAGCCCATCGTCGCCGGTAGCGGGGACTTCAGGGCGAACCCGTTCTCACCCGATTCACGCGTTCTCGCGGCGGTTGTGAAGGATACACCCTACGACTACTATGTGGCCAGCACGAATGACGAACTGACGATTCTGAAGTTGACGTCGAAGGTAAGCGAGGCGCGGAAGTATGCGTTCGGGCCGGAGAGCCGTGCGTCGACCGCCCGTTGGCAGGATGACGAGATTGAGGAGATCTCGGACCGTCTGATTACTGGATTCCGTGAACGCGCCCGTGAAGATTCGCGGGTGACCTGGATGGGCGTTTACGATAATCTTGTTTGGTTTGACGGGAAGAGCGGCGACAACCAGCTTTCCTTCCTTGGGAGCTCTGACCTGAATGAGCCTCTGCACGGTGTGGATCGCAAGTTCCTCTATTCGTTCTGGCGCGAGTGCTTCCAGGATCGTCAGCAGCTCTTCCTCGTATTCATCCGCGCCGAGCCTCTGACGGTCGGCGGTTCGTCGGGTGATGCGATTTCGAATTCGCAGCTTGGGGCACGTGGCGTGGCCCTTGTCTGGCGCGATCCGCTTCCGGCGTATCGTTCGGGTTCGTCGAGCGAAAGCGGCAAGAGCACGACTTCGCGGCAGATGTCCCGTAGCGTGTGGCAGGACGATCTGAAGACGGATGGTCCGCACCGTACACGTGTCCTCTTCTATCATCAGTTCGACTGATGAGCCCAACGGATGACGGACGCGCATTGCCATGTCGTGAGAGGTGGGGGGCGGCATCTCGTTTGCCGCGCTCCCGAGGAGGGGGCGGAGGGTGTCGTCCTTGGACGCGATGCGCTGTTCATCGGCATTCATCCGTGGCAGGCGATTGGCGTTTCTGATGCGGATTGCTTTCGGGCGGAGCATCTGAACCCCTTTCTTGACGAAATGCGCCAACGGCTGGCGGATGGGTCGGGTCCGCTGGGTGTTGGTGAAATCGGGCTTGACCGACTGAAGGGGCGGACGATTTCGCCGTTGATGCGCGAGGTCTTTGCCGCGCAACTGGACTTGGCGGCCGCGTTCGTGCGCCCGGTCGTGCTGCACGGCGCGAAGTGCTGGGGTGAGGTCGTTCGGGCATGTCTTCCGTATGCGGGGCGAATCCCGGCCTTCCTCTTCCACGGCTTTTCGCGTTCGGGCGGGCTTCTGCCCGATATCGTGCGCTTGAACGGCTTCATCTCGGTTGGTCCGGCCGTTCTCAACGACCACGCCGTCAACTATCGGGAACTCGTGAAGGCGATTCCGCTGGATCGCCTCCTGGTCGAGACGGATGCGACGGAAGAGAATGCGCAAGAAGTGCCGCGCATTGAGGAGGTCGCCCTGAAGGTTGCGGAGGTGCGCGGCGTTCCATTCGAGGAGCTCGTCCCCATCCTGGATCGGACGGCGGAGGCCTTCGTCGAGCGGATGTAAACGCGTCAACTGAAAGGAGAATCGTCATGTTGTTTGACTTGAATCGGGCGGAATGCGTCAAGTGTGGGGCGTGTGTGCGTGACTGTGCGTTTGGTGCGCTCAGGATGGGTGAGGACGGCTATCCCTTCATCAAGGACGAGAAGCGGTGCATGAAGTGTCAGCACTGCTTTGCGATTTGCCCGAAGGGGGCGATTGTCTTTGATGGCTACCGTCCCGAGAACTCGCTCGCAACGAAAAATCTGCCGCGTCCGTCGGCGGATGAGATTGAGAACTGGCTTCACATTCGTCGTTCGGTGCGTAAGTTCCGGGCGGACGATGTGGACGCGAAGACGCTGGACCACATCCTGCGCGTGCTTGGCAATGTGCCGACGGGATGCAATGCGCGGTCACTCACGTTCACCTGCTATTCGACGCGGCAGTCGGTGGACGCGTTCCGTCAGGCGTTCATCCATGCCGTGGAGGAGCATCGGGATGGGTCGAAACTTCTGCCGCGCTGGTTGGCGGTTCCGGCAATCAAGCTACGCGAGGGCAAGTCGGATATCTTCTTCCGTGGGGCGCCAGGGCTTCTGATTGTCACCTCGGATGAGACGAACAAGGCGGTCGTTTCGGCGCGGGAGGATGTGGCGGCGGCCTGCACCTACTTTGAGATGCTGGCGGCAGCGCATGGTCTTGCCACCTGTTGGTGCGGTTTCCTCCAGCTGATTCAGAAGGAGATTCCCGAACTCCTTGAGAAGACGACGGGCATTCGGCGGACAACGCCGTTTTGTGCGATGCTGTTCGGCTTGCCGGCCGTATCGTATCCGCGTGGTGTCCAGCGCGAGGACTACGCGAAGATTGTCTATCGCTGAAAGCACGGGCCGACAAAAAGGGCGGTCGGAGGTTCGCTCGTTCTCCGCCGCCGCAGGTTGATAGGTCGTCGGAACTTCTTGTCCCGCCGCACAATCAGAAGCTGAATGTCACATTGACACCACCCCAGCAGAGCTGGCCCTTGTCGTCGCTCATGTAGTCCGCCCGTCGCAGGGTGCGGCTCGGTATCCATGTGTAGTTGACCTGTGCACCGAGCGCGATGTTTTCGCAGAGGGCGTAGGAGAGGGCAATTCCGACGGTCTGGTCGCTGAGTTCCACGCCTTCGCCATCCGTCCACGCGTCATTGCCGAAGCCAATTGAGGCGGACAGGGTCAGCGAAAGGTCGTCCGTCAGGGCGAACTCGTGGCTCAGTGCGAACGAGTAGTAGAACATATCCGAGTCGTTTCCGGCCGAATCGGAGTAGTTCCAGTAGGCGGACGCGCTCGGCGTGAGAATCGGGTTCTCGTAGGAGACGGTCGCGTAGAGTTCCTGATCGCTCGGGCCGTTGCCGTTCGGGTAGGTGTACCAGATGTGGCCGACCTCCAGTCCCACGCCGAAGAGGTCGACGGCGTAGGAGAGGGTGTAGTCGATTTCCTGCAGGCCAGCCGAACGGCGGCTCGCGGTCGAGGTGCCTTGCTTGTGGGTCAGGTCGAAGGTCGACCACACATTGGCCGAAAGGGCCCCGTAGTCGCCCGCATCGTAGGAGAGGGTGACGGACGGCTGCCAGACCGGATTGTCGTTGCAGATTTGCCCACGCCAGATGTAGTCGCTCAGTACGTCAAGCGAGACGGAGACTGAGAGAGGCAGGGCATCGGTTTCGGACTCTTCGACGGGCGCGGCAGTTTCGCCGTGCAGGGTCGAGGAGAGGAGGGTGGCCGTTGCGCTCAGAATCGCAAGGCCCATTCGTCTGTTCATCGTGTTTTCCCTTTTGGTGGTTTTGTGTGTTGGTTGTTGTCCGCACGGGGCGGATGTCCATTGGAGAGCACGAGCCGTGCCAAGTGAGGGGCGGGTTGTTGGTTTTCAGGAACTTGGAAAAATCGTTGCCATCAAAAGTGCCGCGCTTTACAGGGTGTGGAAGAAATTGGTGTTTGGGTGGCCCTCAGGAATGGGAGAATAATGGAAACACGACCCTGGGGCATTACAGATTGTGGACAGGTGCGCGGTTCGATTTGCCGCGTTGCTGAGTGGTTTTCTACTTGGAACTCTTTTGAGTCGCAGTTAGCTCTCGTGCGCGTTGCAAGTAGGACTTTTTCCGGTGTCAGGTAGGCCGCAGGCTTGTCCTGCGCAGCGCGGCACTTTGTGGTGCGCACGACAGATGGCTGTGGTGCGCACGAGAGAATCTTCTCTTGCGCAGAGGTATGAACTGCCGCGCATGCGTTCAGTCGGCGTGATCGCGGCAGGTCATTTTGCCGCGGCCCACGGCCAGCGTCGGGCGTTCGGGACGGCCGCGGCGAGTCTCCACGGCGGGAGAATGTCGTCTTCCCGGAGAGAATGCGCTTTTCTCCCAAAGAAGACGGGACTTTCTCCCAAGGAGGACGGGCAGTTCCTTGGGGGAAGAAGGGTGCTTGTCGGCGAGAGGAAGGGCAAGCACTAAGGTGGTTTGGTGAAAGGACTAAGGTGGTTTGATCAAAGCACCTTAGTGGTTTGGAGAAAGCACCTTAGTCCTTGCCCGTTCTCTTTGGC
>JBNMKZ010000046.1:0-20884 GCA_050874585.1 Verrucomicrobiota bacterium
CGGCGCGGCGTTTCGTCGGCAGGCCGCCGCGCTGGGATGCCCATCGGAAGGAAACTTACTGCCCAGTAACTTTAGACTTACTCGGCAGTAAGTTTTGATTTACTCAGGAGTAAGTCTGCGTCTGATGGGCACGGGAATCTTCCGGGGTGCGCATCTCCCGGCGCGGCGGTCGGCTGTTGCGTCCGGGCGGGTGTGGAGGGGTTGCCGCGGACATCGGCGGACGCCCGCCGTGCGGTGGGCGGACAGGACCGCCGCGCTCCCGAAAGGCGGTGCGCGGCAATAGTGTGTCCTTGGCGGACGACACGGGCAATTGTCTGATATGTGGCTCTCATGAGTGATGTCTTCCGATAATTCAGCATTCTCCCGTCTGCGTTCGGTTTTTGGTATAATACGGCCATGAAGGCCAACGCCATATGCCATGGATTCGCTCGACTTTCCCGCCAGTTCGCAGTGACGGAGGGCGGGCGGACGATCGCCTACGGCTACCACGCCGACGGGCAGCTCGCGCGCGCGGACTACGGCGGGGGGAGGACGGAGGACTTCGAGTGGGACGGGCTCGCGCTCGTCCGGCGCGGCGACGAGCGCTTCGTGAACGAGCCGCACCCCGGCGGGGGAAATCCCGTCGCCTCGTCTAAGGGCGTCGCCTACTTCAACGACGCGCTGGGGACGACCGTCGGCGCGAAGAGGGGCGCGAGGTACTCCGCCGCCGCGCTGACGGCCTTCGGCGAGGGCGGAGGCCGTCACGCGTTCTTCACGGGCAAGCCGCTGGTCGAGGGGCTCGGCCGCGCGTTCCTGATGCGCAACTACCGCGCCGACCTCGCCAAGTGGCAGACCGCCGACCCGCTCGGCTACCCAGACGGCTGGAATCCGCTCGCGTACTGCGGGAATAGGGTGACGGACGCAGTGGATCTGTGGGGTGCAATGGCCTACGACCCACATGGACTAAACGAATATGAATTGATGCAATTGGCGAGTGCTATTGACACCTGGTTGGAAGCCGCCAATAACTCATTGTATGGATTGGCAGGGTGGGTTGCAGGACGTCCTTATACATTGTCCTTCCTAAGTAGATATATGGGGTCGTTGGGAGATCAAACACTTGCATACGATGTAATTGCGGGAGAGACCGCAATTAATTCTGCGAATGGTAGGGCAATAGAAAAGATTAAGGCAGGGTCCGATACCCATTTCGATCGGGTCTTGAAAGGCGGATGGGCAGATATTGATTTTGAGACATCGCTTGGTGCGGTAGGAATTAACTATAAGGTTACCAGCCGGTCGGCAGAGGGCATTTATGTTAGGGCTACAATTGATGATTTGTATGATTTTCATGATCAGGCCACGGTGGATTTTCCGTTTCTTGACTATTTTTCCTGCGATTGGGGCGGAGGTAATACAATCTATGATAAATGGATGAAGCAATTGGCGACGGCTGGATATGCCCAAGAATTTAAAACACATATAGGATGGACTCTGTTCATACCAGAATAAGGACAACGTACTTATGGCTAAGGTATTGCGCTTTATACTTTATGGGTGGATTGTGGGGATGCTGGTGTCCGCGCTATTCTTGGTGCGGTTCGTCGAGAATCGAAGGTCGCGTGTGCTGATTATCAGGGAAGTCCTCGGCGACCAGTTAAAAGCGATAGGTCGCATTGAAAACAATGAGGCGTTGGTGCAAGATGCTGAAAGGATTAAATATGGGCAATGGTAATTCGCTTGCTCCCTTTGTTGTGGGCATTGTGTTTGGAATCCTGTTTGCTTGGCTCTGTTCGCTGTCTCCAATCTCAACCGCCAATGAAGAGATGGCGACAATTTTCCACATCTGCGAGCAACTGGAACATAAGTATAAGGATGATGCGCTTCTGAAAATGTATCTCCCAGAAATCAGGAAAGGATTTGCCGCGTATTATCATTCTAAGTCTGGCAAGGATATGGACAATGGAATTATTGTCAGGTGGTGGGATAAACTTGTTGAAATGGATGAGATTTCCGATCGATTCCCTTCTTCCGACTGAGAATTGCCACCTCTTATTTTTCCGATAGCCGTCCGCTATGTCGCCATATGCATAAAAGGCTGAATTAAGGTGAAGATAAAAGGAGTGAAAAGATGTCGGTTCTGAACAGACAAATCAAAATGGCTGCTCTGGGTGTTCTGCTTGCGGCAAGTGCAGTGTCCGCAGATCGTGCGATAGCTGTTGAGAGGGTGCGTAACTTCTATGCGGAATGCCTTCGGTTCGACTACTGCGGAACGAATGGCATCGTTCGTCCGGCGCGTGGTATTCTAAAGGAAGGTCGGGTGGTCTTTGATGCGTATGTGCGCCCCGATGTTGTCCAGCGCGACATTTCATTCTACTGGGCGTTGGGTCGATTTGAGATGTTGGCCTATGTGCAAAGACCGGCGGAGGACCGTAGTGAGGAGATTCGCCAGCTGCTGTCGTCAAGGGCGGAGGTGGGCGACATCGAGTGGTTGCAGTATGTGAGTAGCGTGAAGTATTCGTTGCTTCGGGTGGTTAATTCGGGCATTGGGACTTTGGGGCTCCAGGATATCGACAGGATTCTCCCCGACTCCATGTTCTTGGAGACAAGTCCGCGAAGCGGCATCTCCGCCAGAATCGCCGCGCACAGGGCGTTTAGGAATATGATTGGGATTGCCTGTGCACTTGGCAATTGGAAGCGGAAGCATGGATCGTATCCCAAAGGGCTGGTAGAGGTGCGCATAGACGGCAAATGGTTATGCGGAATTGGCGGTTCTAAAATCGAATATGAAGTAAGGGACGGAATATGGCAGCCGTTCTCTCCGGGTGCTCGTGGCGGAAAGAACAAATGCAAGTTTAATGAGTATGTGCCGGTGATGGATGCCCCGGGGGGTCCGCTTCTGGCCGCAGTCGTCCTGCCTGTGGCTGTCGTCCGAGTATAGTGCAAAGCGCAGACGATTGTACGAGACCGGCACGTTGTACGATGCAACATCTCCCTGCGCGTGCAAGTTGGAGCGTGGGTGCATTGTTCGGCAAGATTGAGGTTCCCGGGTAAAGGCGCATTGATGATGTTGAATTATGAGAAGGTATTTTTACTGATGAGATGGGTACGACAGGAAATCCCGTATTTGAATGAAGCCAGGAGGTAAAAGATGAGTTGTCGAAAGGTTTGTCTGCTTGTTGTTTTGTGGTGTTGTAGTCTATTGATGGCATTTTGCATCGCATGGGTATGGAGGGACATTCTATCCAGACGCGAGAATTGTGAATTTCGGTTGCATGTACGAGGCTGCATTGAGAAGTTTGGCGTCAGGCTAAAATCGTATCGGGGATGGAATGATTACGGTAAAGACATAGATGTATTTCTGAATGAGTTGCAAATATCAATATCAAAACCGCGGATGAAGGATAAAGTGGGTCATGCTTTAAATATGTCGCACGATTAGGTTGCGTTGTTTGACGGCAGGGCGGGGTTCCGCCCTTGCTGCGCTGTGCTGCGACTCGTGCGGTACAGTGCGCAATCTTTTTCGCCTGGCATCACGCCACCTCTTTCCGCTCTGCGCGAATTACGGCGGGTGTCTTGTAGCCAAGGCTCTCGTTGTGGCGGCCCCAGATTGTCTCCGCGATGGCCTTGCGCACATCGGCTATCGTTCTGAAGGGCCGATTTATGAGTATCCGTCCTTATTGACGGAAACAGTTCCACAACTTCAAGTCCGCTTCGTCTTTAATTTCTCGAATCTCGCATCTCTCTGCGTGGGGATTCATGTAGGAAGTCGCGTGCATCCGATTGCCGATGAGAGAATGCAGAACGCCGGACAATTTCCTGCGGTGACTTGTAAAGGGGGTGGGTCAGCCCCCTCTTCCTGACCCTCCTCTCGGGCATGGTCCTTTCCGCTTTTGCTGACCCATTAGATCTTACAATTTTCCATTTCTTCTTACCTACGCCAAAAGCGAGCGAAAATATGCTATAATATGTGCGTTCCGTTTGGAAGGGGTCGGTTTCCGTTCTGAATGGAGACGCGCACGAGATGCGCGGAAGAGCGGTTGAGATTCGGTGTGTGTGCCGAGTCGAGAGCATCGTCAATCCCACTGATGCAGGAAGGCCGAGAGGATTCGGGCTATCCGCAACTGGAGAAACAGAAATGGCAGAAGAATTCGATGTATTTGCGAATGTCGGCAAGGCCGCGCAGGGTGGCGGTTCGGGTGCGGGTGGCAATTCCGCATCGGCCGGGCGTTCGGGCGGTTCAAAGAAATCAGGTTTTCGCGGGCGCAAGGGCTTCTCGCGGACAGCGAAGGCGAACAACTCGCCGATTCGTGGTGCGAATGGTGAGGAGAGCGTGAACCCGCTGCTGAATCCGCCACTGCCGACGGAACCGCAGGATGCGGAGCCGGAGGCCGCTGTCAATCCGCGGCGCAATTTCGACCTGCCCGAATACCGGTTGGCGGATATTCAGACGTGGCCGGCGCAGCAGATCGTTGACCGTATGATGCCGGGGGCCGATCCGGAAGAGCTCGGAACTTATCGCAAGCACGAGTTGATTTTCGCGGCAATTCGCGCCTACCTCCAGCATGGGGGGGCCGTGTTGGCGAGCGGCTGTCTTGAAATCGTTCGCGAGGGGCATGGCTTCCTTCGTTCCGCGAAGAACAACTTCATCGCCTGCCCGGAAGACGTGTTCGTCACGCAGCAGCAGATTCGCCGCCATGCGCTCCGCACGGGCGACGTGATTGAGGGCCCGATTCGCGATCCGCGTGACCGCGACCGCTTCTTCTGCCTTGGCAATGTGAATACGGTGAATGGCAAGGAGCCTTCCGTCGCGGCCCGTGTCATTCATTTCGAGAGCCTGACCCCGACCTTCCCCACGCGGCGGATTATCCTTGAAACGAAGCCGACGGAGTATTCGACGCGTGTCGTCGACCTGTTCACGCCGATTGGGTTCGGTCAGCGCGGTCTGATTGTGGCACCTCCGCGTGTCGGTAAGACGGTGCTTCTCCAGAAGATGGCGAATGCGATTACCGCCAATTATCCCGATGCGATGCTGATTATCCTTCTTGTGGACGAGCGTCCTGAGGAAGTGACGGATATGCAGCGCAACACGAAGGCCATGGTCTTGGCCTCTACCTTTGATGAGGAGCCCCAGCACCACGTCAATGTGGCGGAGATGGCGATTGAGATGTCGAAGCGGCAGGTTGAGAATGGGCGCGACGTCATCATCCTGCTCGACTCGATTACACGCTTGGCCCGTGCCTACAATACGGTTCAGCCGCATTCCGGAAAGATTTTGACGGGTGGTGTTGACGCGCTTGCCCTTCATCGTCCGAAGCGTTTCTTCGGTGCGGCTCGCAATATTGAGGGCGGTGGTTCGCTGACGATTATCGCGACGGGTCTCGTCGATACGGGCAGCCGCATGGACGAGGTGATTTTCGAGGAGTTCAAGGGTACGGGCAACATGGAACTTGTGCTTGACCGTGGGCTTGCCGACAAGCGCATCTTCCCGGCGATTGACATCGACAAGTCGGGTACGCGCAAGGAGGACTTGCTGCTTGACCCGATGGAACTTGAGAAGACTTGGGGCATTCGTCGCCTCCTGTCGATGGCGGGCCCCGAGTCGGCGATGAAGTCGGTGCTCAAGTCCCTCAGCAAGACGAAGTCCAATCCCGAGTTTCTGCTGGCGATGACACCGAAACCCATCTGATCGGTCGGTATGGACATCACAATTAGGAACGCACGTGTCCACAATCTCCGCGGAATCGACGTAACGATTCCGCGGAATTCCTTGACGGTGGTCACGGGACTTTCGGGGAGCGGCAAGTCCTCCCTGGCCTTCGATACGCTTTATGCCGAGGGACAGAGGCGGTACGTCGAGTCGCTTTCGGCTTATGCGCGGCAGTTTCTCGATCGGTTGCAGAAGCCGGACGTGGAGAAGATCGAAGGGCTCTCGCCGGCAATCTCAATTGAGCAGCACACAACGGGTGGGAACCCACGTTCCATCGTTGCAACGGTTACCGAGATACACGATTACTTGCGAATCCTTTATGGATCCGTCGCGATTCCGCACTGCCCCAAGTGCGGACGCGAGGTTCACCGCCAGTCCGCCGAGCAGATTGTGGATACGATTCTTGCGTCTGGGAAGGGTAAGGCGATTATCTACGCGCCTGTTGTGAAGGGCAAGAAGGGACGGCACGAGAACACGCTTGCCGCGATTCGCCGCAATGGTTTTGCCCGCGTTCGCATCGATGGCGAGACCTATCCAATCGACGAGTTGCCGGAACTTGACAAGAAGTGCAGCCATACGATTGATATCGTTGTGGACCGCCTTGTCCTTCCGTGCGATCGGACGCGCCTGACGGATTCGGTTGAACTGGCGCTCCGCGAGGGGAAGGGCGTCCTGTCGGTCGAGCGGCTTGAATCTGACCCGCCGATGGAGGAGACGTATTCCGAGTTGAATGCCTGTACGCATTGCGGCATCTCGTTTGACGAGTTGAAGCCGCGCTCGTTTTCCTTTAATTCGCCTTTTGGGGCCTGCCCGACATGCGCGGGACTTGGCAATCTTTACTACTTTGACGAGGATCTTGTGGTTCCCGACAAGACATTGCCGCTTCGGGAATGCATCCATGCCTGGCGGCGGGCGGGGCATAATGCCATCATGTACTACAATGCGCTTCTTGAGCACATTGCCAAGCAGTACAAGGTCGACTTGAACACGCCCTACGAGAAATTGCCGGAATCGTTTCGCCATCGTCTGATGCACGGATTCAGCGACGACCTCGTACTGCCGTGGAGGAGTGTTGACCGCCCGTTTGAGGGTGTGCTGGCGACCTTGCAGAAGCGACTGGACGAGGCGGAGGATGACGAGACGCGCAAGAAGTACGAGGCCTACCAGAATTATCGGACGTGTCCCGACTGCCACGGGTCGCGCCTTCGTCCCGAATCCCGTGCCGCGACTGTTGGCGGACGGACGATTGTCGAGGTGATGGCGATGCCCGTATCTCAGTCGTTGGTGTTCTTCCGCTCGCTTGATGCCGATTCGGCCAGCCGGACATTCGGCCCCGTGCGCGACATCCTGCATGAGATTATCCGCCGACTCCAGTTCCTGATGGATGTCGGGCTTGACTACCTGACGCTGGATCGCCCGAGCGCGACGCTTTCGGGTGGGGAGATGCAGCGCATTCGCTTAGCCACGCAAATCGGTTCGGGGCTGACGGGCGTTTTGTATGTCCTTGATGAGCCGACGATTGGCCTGCACCCGCGTGACAACGACCGGCTGATTGCAACGCTCAAGGGGCTGCGCGATCGCGGCAATACGGTTGTTATCGTCGAGCACGACGAGGAAATGATGCGCGCGGCGGATTATATCGTCGACTTGGGGCCTGGGGCTGGTCGCGAGGGTGGTCGCGTCATGTATCAGGGCGACTTCAAGGGCTTGCTGAAGGCGAAGTCTCTGACAGCGGACTATCTCACGGGGCGCAAGAAGGTCGTTCCGGAAGACCTTCGGCACATTCCCATCTCCTCCGCGACAAAATACCTGACGCTTTCCGGGGCGAAAGAGCACAACCTGAAGAACATTACGGTCAGGATTCCAGTCGGTTCCTTTACGGTCGTGACGGGGGTCAGCGGGAGCGGCAAGTCGACGCTCATTGACGAGACGCTGAAAAGTGCCCTGATGAAGCATTTCTACAAGGCCCGCACGACCCCCGGCAAGTACCGCAAGATCACGGGCATGGAGAACTTTGACAAGGTGATTGAAATCGACCAGTCCCCGATTGGCCGTACGCCGCGCTCGAATCCGGCGACATATGTCGGCTTTTTCTCCGACATTCGCGAGCTGTTCGCGCAGACGGAGGCGGCGAAGGCGCGTGGGTATACGGCGGGACGCTTCTCGTTCAATGTCAAAGGCGGTCGATGTGAGGTTTGCGGTGGCGATGGCGTACGCAAGCTTGAGATGAGTTTCTTGCCGGATGTCTATGTCGAGTGCGAGCAGTGCAACGGCAAGCGGTTCAACGTCGAAACGCTCGAAGTGACCTACGGTGGAAAGTCCATTGCCGATGTGTTGGCGATGACGGTTGCCGAAGCTTCCGAGTTCTTTGCGAAGGTGCCGCCCCTTGCACGAAAGTTGAAGACGCTGGTGGATGTCGGGCTCGGTTATATTGCGCTGGGGCAGTCCGCGACAACGCTTTCGGGCGGAGAGGCGCAGCGCATCAAGCTTGCGACGGAACTGTCGCGGCGGGCAACTGGTCGGACGCTCTACCTTTTGGATGAGCCGACGACGGGACTTCACTTTGACGATGTCGCCAAATTGATGCGCCTGTTGCTGAAGTTGCGCGATCAGGGCAATACCATTGTCGTGATTGAGCACAATACGGATGTGATGAAGTGCGCGGATTGGATTATTGACCTCGGGCCGGACGGGGGCGACCGCGGCGGTAATCTCGTTTGTGAAGGCCCGATCGCGGCGATTCGCGATTGCAAGACCTCAATTACGGGGCGTTTCCTCGCGCCATAAGGAAGGAAAGGAGTTCGGTCGATGTCCGAGAGTTGTTCCCATGATTGTTCCGCGTGTGGCAAGTCCTGCGATGTGCGCAAGGAGGCGTGCGCTTTTGCCGCGAAACCCAATGCGGCATCACGGATTGGCAAGGTCATTGCCGTGGCCAGTGGCAAGGGGGGCGTGGGCAAGAGCCTTGTCACGGCGGCCCTGGCGGTTGGCGCCGCACGGCGGGGGCTTCGCGTCGGAATCCTTGATGCCGACATTACGGGACCTTCCATTCCCCAGGCGTTTGGCATTGCCGGCGGCGTCCAGTCGGGTGAGGACGGCTTCGAGCCGTCGGTGACGACGGGGGGCATTCGGGTCATGTCGCTGAATATGCTGATGAAGGATCCGTCGGATCCTGTCGTCTGGCGCGGCCCAGTCATTGCCGGTGTGGTCAAGCAGTTCTGGAGCGATGTGCACTGGGGCGACCTGGACATCCTGTTCGTCGATATGCCGCCGGGGACGGGGGATGTGCCGCTCACCGTCTACCAGTCCCTTCCCGTGGAGGGCATCGTGGTCGTTTCGTCTCCTCAGGAACTGGTGGAGATGATTGTGGCGAAGTCCGTTCGGCTGGCGGAGATGATGAAGAAGCCCATGCTCGGTCTCGTGGAGAACATGAGTTATCTGTCGTGTCCGCATTGTGGCGAGAGGATTTCCGTCTTTGGCGTTTCGCATGCGGAAGAACTGGCGGCGAAGTTTTCCATTCCCTTGGTTGTGCGCCTGCCGATGAACCCGGACTTTGCCCGGCTGATGGATACGGGCGCGGCGGAATCGCTTGCGATTGGAGAACTCAATGCCTTGCTGGATCGGATTTCTCCGCCGCGCCGCAAGCTTTATGTGGCGACGCATAATGCGCATAAGGTGCGGGAGATTGCGCAGATTCTGCCCGAGTTCGACATTCTGCCCGACAATCCGGAAGGGGTGGAGGAAACGGCTCCCGACTTCGCCGGCAATGCACTCATCAAGGTTCGCGCCATTGCGGTGCGGCATCCGGGAGCGTGGTGTCTGGCGGATGATTCTGGGCTGGAGGTTGCCGCCCTCGGGGGGGCTCCCGGCGTTCGCAGTGCGCGCTATGCGGGAGAGCCGAGCAACACGCAGGCGAACAATGCGCTGCTTCTCAAGAATCTTCAGGGCGCGGCGGATCGACGGGCGAATTTCACGTGCGCCATTGCCCTCGTTGACCCACGGGGCGGTGAGCACATCGCGGAGGGACGGTGCTTCGGGCACATTTCCGAGAAGCCGTCTGGTGCGGCGGGATTTGGGTACGACCCGCTTTTCATTCCGGATGGGCATACGCGCTCCTTTGCCGATCTCTCGGCCGAAGAGAAGAATGAGATTTCGCATCGCGGCGTTGCACTCGCCAAGGTGCGGCAGATTCTGTCTGACTTTTCGTAGGGAGATCGAACGCCATGCTGCGCCGCTTCATGCTCTGCTTCTGTCTGGTCGCCCTTTGCGGTGTCGCGTGGGCGGACGCGGCGGAAATGGGCGCGGAGACCGTTCGCCTTGCCCAGGGGACAATGGATGTGGAGACATTCCTTTCCTTTCTCGACGGGGCAAAGGGCGCGGCGGAATCGGCTGGGCTCCCTTCGTCCGGCGGCTCGGTGATTTCGTCCGTTGCCGCGAAGGGGAATTGGCTGTTGGCTTTGGTGCTCATCCTCCTTGGTGGGTTTGCCATGAATTTGACTCCCTGCGTCTTACCCATGATACCAGTCAACCTGGCCGTCATTGGCAAGTCCGCCATGCGGGGCGTCTGGTATGGGCTCGGCATAACCGTTGCCTACGGGATGCTGGGTGTCTTGGCCGCCGTCGGCGGTGTGGCGTTCGGCGAAGTCCAGGGGAATCCGTGGTTTAATGTCGGGGTCGCGGCAGTTTTCCTCCTGCTCTCCCTTTCCCTCGTGGACGTGTTTTTCATTGATTTCTCGCGCTTTCGCAGGCGAATGCGGGGCGGGGCGTTCCTGATGGGGGCGTTCAGCGCCGTTTTGGCAGGGGCCTGCGTGGCCCCTGTGCTAATTGCCGTCCTGCTGCTGACGGCGGAGCTCTTTGCGGGAGGGAATCGCCTTGCGCTGGCACTGCCTTTCGTCATGGGCCTTGGCATGGCTCTCCCTTGGCCGTTCGTCGGTGCGGGGCTGAGGATTCTCCCGAAGCCGGGCGCGTGGATGAAGGTGGTGAACCGGGTGTTCGCGGTGGTCGTGCTGGGCTTTGCCGTCTGGTATGCGCATCTGGCCTGGGTAGGATTCGCGGCGGACAAGTCGGGCACAGTTGGGCGTCAGTCGGATGGGTCGATTGCCGCACGGCCGACTGAATTCGCGGCACTTCTCAAGGATTTGCCGCGTCCAGTCCTGGTGGATTGCTGGGCAACCTGGTGCAAGAACTGCGCCGCGATGGAGCGGACGACGCTGTCGGATGCTCGCGTGCGGCAGGCATTGGAACGCTTTACCGTGGTGCGTCTGCAGGCCGAGGACATGGCCGAACTGCGGCGCTTGCCCGGATTTGATGCCGTTCTTGGGTTGCCGGCATTCGTCATCTTCGAATAGGCGGCGAAGCCGTCCGCCTAACGGAATCGGATGACGAGGGCGGGGGGCGGACGGTCGGTCGTCCGCACGGCTTGGTAGGCGGAGGGAGCCGAGGCCATGGCATCGTCCGAGAAGGCCGTCACCATCCAGAGATAGTCCGTTCGGGGCGAGAGCCCGGGGATTCGAAACTGGCAGGCGCGTTTGCCCCCCTCGGGGCGAATAAGGTGGGTGGCAATGGTGTTCGCGAAGCCAAAGCTGGAGATGAGGATTCGCCCATTCGTCTTGCGCGTTGAGTGCAGAAGAAGTGCCGCGTTGTCGGGCACGGACGAGAGGTCGACCCGGTATTCCACCGGGGAATCGCCCAAAGTGACGCGGGCGATGTCGTTCGTCGAGCCGTTCAGCACCCACTGAATTTGCAGGACCTTCCCCTCGTCCTGATAGGGATGGCGTTGCGCCGTGCAGACGAGATGTCGGCCCGCATAGGATGCAATCCCCGAATAGAAGAGGAAGCCCTGACGCTTGCCCGTCCCAATCTGGACGATGCCGTTGCCATTGGAAACGCTGCAGAGGTTTTCGCCGCCGAAGCCGGGTCCGAGCAGGTCGGGTGAAATGCCTGCGGTGGAGGGAGTCGCCTGAACGGAGTCGAAGGTTTTCACCTCCTTCTTGAGCAGATAGACGAGATTCGACTGAACGGTCGGGCCGTTATCCCACTTGGCAACGAAGGAGTCGCGGCGGATGCTGGCGGTGGTGAGGGCCGTGGGCATCGGAGTCAGGGGATGCCCGGCGATTTCAATCGAGCTGAAGTTGATGGAGCCGCTACTGCCGGTTTTCTCGATGGCTTGGATGGTAAAGGACTGAACCAGGCTCTCGCGGGGCCAGAAGAAGGTGTAGGACTGGGGAAGGGTGGAAAGTGTCAGTGCATGCGGTCGTGGCGGTGTCGTGCCGAACCCAACGGATGTTTCGGGCACGATTTCGGCTTCGCGCTTCGTCTTCTCGCTGGCGTTCCATGCGACGACAGTGACGGAGGTAACGGCAAAATCAAAAGTCGGGGAGGTGATGAATCCGCCGTCCTGGGCGCGGATGTAGGGGTGGCCGCCGTCCTTCTTGATGGCAACGCCGGGACCATAGGCCCAGTCCGTCCCATTGGTCAGGGCGGTGTCGAGCGTGACGGAAATATGCGCGGCGAAAAGGTGTCCGCCGGGAATGAGGAGTCCGGCGGACAGGAGAAAGGCGAGAATGGTGCGAATAAACGCCATGAGAGGCGAGATTATACCACATTCTGACCCGTGCTTGGGGACAAGTTCAAAAGCAATGCGCAGTCCGCCGAAGTGAATGGAGCGGATATGTTATAATACCGACATGAAGAAATGTGCCATTTGCCTCTTTGGGACCATTCTGTTGGGTGCTCTCGCCGTCCGGGCGGAGAATCTGCCGATTTCGTCCGAACATATCCGCCTTGTCGCCTATGACCTGATGGATCGGACGGATGACCATGATGAACTCGTCTTTGCCCGGGAGTGGTTGCTCTCGTCCATTGAGAAGGACTTCGCGATTACGGCGAATGTCGTATCCGTTGAGGAAACGCTGACGGGGAAGGGCGCGGCACTTTTGCGCTTGGCGCCGTTGCCTCACGCCCGGATGACGAAAGACGCGGATCTCCTCGTCCGTGGACCTCGTCGTCGTCGCACGTTCGAGGTCGTCTCTAATGGCTATCCGTCTGTCATCATCCCCTATGAGGGCGGTCGTATTGGCCTGACGCGGGCACTTCATGCCGCGCAACGGAAGATTCGCCCCTATAAGGAAGGGCGTGACGGACTCTTCCTTTCCAATACGTGGGGCGGCGGTTTCCGCGACGCCCATGTGAACGAGGCCTTCCTGATGAAGGAAATCGAGGCCGCGGCAGACCTGGGCGTCGATGTCGTGGAGATAGACGACGGGTGGCAGAAGGGCCGCAGCATGAACTCGGTGCTGGCGAACGGCAAGGGCGTGTGGAACGGATACTGGGCGGTGGACCCGAATTTCTGGGATCCCGATTCGGTGCGCTTCCCCAATGGGTTTGCGCCCCTACTGTCCGCCCTGCGGGCGCGGGGGATGAAGATGGGCCTTTGGTATGGTCCAGATTCCTCGAATGACGCGGCGAATTGGTCGCGGGATGCCGATCGTCTCCTCGCCTACTATCGGGACGGCATTACCTACTTCAAGATTGACTCGATGAAGTCGACGAGCGCAAGGGCGCTGGCGAACCAGCGGGCCTTGTTCGACCGCCTGATTCGCGAGTCAAATGGCGAAATTGTCATCGATCTCGACGTAACCGCCGAGATTCGCCCCGGATACTTCGGGCTGATGGATGCGGGGACGATTTTTGTGGAGAATCGCTACCCGACGCGGCATCGCTACTGGCCGCATCACACGCTGCGCAATTTCTGGTCGCTTGCCCAAGTCGTCGATCCCGTGCGCTTGCGCATGGAGGTTGCGAACCCGGACGCGGGGGCCGACCTTTACGCGGACGATCCGCTCGCACCGGCACTGTGGCGGGCCGATACGCTCTTTGCGACCGTGATGCTTTCCTCTCCGCTCGGCTGGTTCGAGTCGTCGGCCCTTTCGGAGTCGCGGCGTGCCGAGCTGATGCCGCTGGTTTCGGTCTGGAAGCGTGAACGCGCCAATCTGCATGGCGGCTGGACGCATTCCGTCGGCGAAAAGCCGGACGGTGTCGTGTGGACGGGCTTCGTGACGGAAGGGGCGGACGGTTCAAGCGTCTACGCGTTGCTTTTCCGTGAATTGAGTGATTGCGCAGAGTTTTCGCTGGATTTGTCGCCGTATCTCCCGAAGGGCCGCATGCCGTCGAATCCGCAGGTCCTGGGCGGGCGCGGCAAATGCGCACTGAAGGGGAGCCGTCTCTCGGTTGAGGGGGTCGGAAAGTTGGATTTCATCTGGATCAAGATGGCGCTCGGGGAGTGACGCGGAGCGGGCGCGGCGGAATTCCAATGCCCGTCGGACGAAATTCTAATGCCCGAAGGAAATATTTCTAATGGGCATTAGAAAGTACTCCAATGCCCGAAGGAAAGCACTCCGATGCCCGTCGGAATGTGCCCTGATGCGCACGCGAGCGCGCTGTCGTGCGCACGAGACGAATCTGTGGTGCGCATCAGACGGCTCCGAGATGCGCAACGCCCCTGCTTCTACTCCTTATTATAAGAGGAGGAAATTGCGCGGCAACCTGTCCGTCGTGGGGCGGTAAAATCGCCTGCCGATGGGAACAAAAGGCACCCCCTTGTCAAGTGTGTGCAAAAATTGGTATAATATCCGCTCACATTGGAAAAGTAAGGAAAAAACATCAAATGCCGACTATCAATCAGTTGATTCGCAAGGGGCGTCGTCCCCTCGCCTCGTACTCGAAGTCGCCGGCGCTGAAGGCGTGCCCCCAGCGTCGTGGCGTGTGTCTCGTCGTCAAGACGATGACGCCCAAGAAGCCGAACTCCGCTCTCCGTAAGGTCGCTCGTGTGCGCCTGACGACGGGCGTTGAGGTTACGGCCTACATTCCCGGTGAAGGTCACAACCTGCAGGAGCACAGCGTGGTGCTGGTTCGCGGCGGTCGTGTGAAGGACCTTCCTGGTGTCCGTTACCACATCATCCGTGGTAAGCTCGACTCCCTCGGTGTCAATGGCCGCAATCGTAGCCGCTCGAAGTACGGTATGAAGCGCCAGAAGAAGGAAGAAGGGAAGTAAGCCATGTCTCGCAGAGCTAAGAAGATTGAAAAGCGCGTCAGCCTCGACCCGAAGTACAATTCGGAACTCGTCGCCCACATGATCCGCGTGATCATGAAGGACGGCAAGAAGTCTGTCGCCGAGAAGATTGTGTATGGTGCCATCGACAAGGTCCGCGAGGCCCTTGAGAAGGACCCTGCGAAGTTCGTGAAGGACGAGAAGACCTTCACCGACCCGCTCGAAGTCGTCTCCGCGTCGATTGACAACATGAAGCCCCAGGTTGAGGTCAAGACCCGCCGCGTTGGTGGTACGACCTACCCGGTCCCCGTGCCGATCGCTGCCAAGCGTCAGCTCTCGCTCGCCCTCCGCTGGACGACCCAGTATGCGGGTGCGCGTCATGGTATGGGTATGCCGGCTGCCGTCGCCGCTGAAATCATCGATGCGTTTCAGGGTCAGGGCAACGTCATCAAGAAGCGTGATGACGTGCACAAGATGGCTCAGGCCAACAAGGCGTTTGCGCATTACGCCTGGTAAGAAGGCCACTGAACTTTTCCAAGGTGAGAGGGGCGCGGCATTGCCGCGCCTCTTTTCTTTTGTCCGCTTCCGCTCTTGACTTACCTCTCGCCTAAAGTGGGCGAAAAGGACGTAATCGTCCGACGCGGCGCTTTTGCATCCGCCTGATAGACGGTGAACGTGGCGGTGAGCGCACTCGCCGGGACAGGAATCTTCTTGGCTGAAGACTTCTTGACGGACTCATAGTGAATGGAGATTTCTTTCCGTTCTGCGTCGCGAAAGACGATCTTGAGTTGGACACTCCCGCCATCCCCTGGCTTCATCTTCAGGTTGGCGCGAACGAATTTGTGCCCGCTTCCAATGGTAATGACCTTGTTAGTCAGCATCAGGGGCGAGGTCTCATCCGCCTCGGCAGACGAATTCGCCGCGGGCATGGGGATTGCGACGGTCGGTGATGGACGGTGGAAGACGGCGAGGCCGATGATCGGGATCACCAGGGCCAGGGCACCCGCAATCCACGCCCATGTGTAGGAGCGCCGCTTCGTTGTGCCGCGCTGCATGACGCTGGCGACGGAGAACGGCAGGAATCGAAAGCGTATGGTTTGCGCGGCGGAATCGTAGAGAATATAGGATGAGTGGCACACGCCATTTTCTTCGCGTGGGTATCCGACGGATCCGGGATTGACGATGTAGCGCTTGCCCGCCTCCATTTGGAAGTCCTTCGCCTGAAGCCGATGCACGATGCCATGCGCCCCGATGACAAAAATGCCGGGGATGTGCGTATGTCCGACGAAGAGAAGGGGGCTTTTGCTGGCCTTGAAATTGGCGAGGGCCTCCGCTTCGCTGGAGATGTAGTTGAACGCGGTCGGATTCGTCACATCTCCATGCGCGGCAATTGCCCCTTCTATCCGCGCAAGGTGCGGTAGGGATTTCAGCCAGTCAATCTGCTCGGACGCGAGTTCCGCACGATGCCGGATGACGGCTTCGCCCGCAAGGTCGATGAAGTCGTCCGCCGCGATGCGTCCGGTGACGGCATCGTCGTGATTCCCGGCAAGGACAATGCCGCAGAACCGGCGCACGAGGGTCAGGGTCTCGCATGGCTGGGGTCCGTAGCCGACGATATCTCCAAGGCAGGCGATGCAGTCGACACCTTCCCGTGCGATATCCTTGAGTGCGCACTGAAGGGCCTCGGCATTGGCGTGCAGGTCGGAGATGATGGCATACTTCATTGGGCGAATTATACCATAATTGACGAGACTGGACGCGTCCGTTTATGGTATAATTCGAAAATCGAATGAAGGCAGGTGCACAATGGATGAACTGGTAAAGATTCTGATTGTGGAAGATGACGCAACGATTCGAACCATTCTTGAAATGGCGTTGCTGGGTGCGGGCTATGTCCATGTCTCCAGTTGCGGGCGTGGGGATGAGGGCATGGAGGTGATTAAGCTCCAGAAGCCCGATCTCGTCCTTCTTGACTTGATGTTGCCGGGTTTGGACGGATTGACGATTTGCCGGCGAATGCGTGAAATCCCCGCGCTGGCGACAACGCGTGTCATCATGTTGACGGCACGAACGCAGAGCGAGGACATCGTTCGTGGGTTGGAATGCGGGGCGGACGATTATGTCACGAAGCCCTTTGACCGCATGGTTCTGCTGGCACGTATTCGTGCGGTGCTGCGGCGCGGGGATGTCGTGCGCACGGGCGAGGACTTCGATGGGCTTCGCTTGAATGACGAGGAGCGGCTTGTTTCGCTGAATGGAAAGGAACTCAAGTTGACACCAGGCGAGATTCGGATTCTGGCACTTCTCATTGCCCATCGTGGTCGCGTCCTTGCCCGCTCGCGCATACTGGATGCCGTTCAGCGTGAGGAAAAGTCTGTAACGGAGCGCACGATTGATGTCCAGATTGCCAACTTGCGGCGCAAGTTGGGGGACTGGGCGGAACACATTGAGACGATTCGCGGAATCGGCTATCGGGTCAAGGCATGAGGGTGGGGCACCTGAACTTTCTGCCGCCGTTCCTTGCGGCGTTGGGACTCGCCTTCTTCGCGGCGGTTTTCGCGGGCGAGATGGAATCCTTTCGCAGGGCCGTCATCGGCTGGGCTTCGCGTGACTTGGCGACGCGGACGGAATTGGCGGCGGCCAATCTCCGCGAGCCGCTCGGCACGGGTAATTTCCGCGTCATCTATGAGTTCGGCGAATCATGCCGCGAGCAGGGGCTTCGCCTGACGATTTTCAGCCGTCCGGGCGGTGGCCTGATCTACGACTCGATTCAGCCGTCCGAAGCCCAGCCAAATTGCCTGTATGAGACGCGGGCCGTCGGAAATTGCAGTGTGCGCCTCGGATTGCCGGAAGATCGCGTGCTTGCACCTGTGCATCGCGCTCGGCTTGGATTTCTCTTCGCGGGATTGACGGGTGGGGCGTGCGTTTTGCTGGTCATCCTCTTTACCTATCGGCAGCATGTCAGAATCAGGGAGTTGGCGCGGCTGGAACAGTTCCGTCGCGAGTTCATCGCGGATGTCTCCCATGAATTGAAAACGCCGTTGACGGGCATCCTCGGTGCCGTGGACTTGTTGAAGGATGAGCCGCCGCCCCCGGTTCGTGCGCGACTCCTGTCCATGGTGCGCAAGGAATCCGAGCGGCTCAATGTCCTGGCTCAGGATGTGCTGTCGCTTGCACGGATTGAGCGGGAGGGGTTCACGCTCAACCGGACGGAGACGGATATCGAGGAACTCATACGCGAGACGGTCGAGCACCTTCAGCCACGGGCGAATGCCGCGCACATGAGTCTGCGAGTCAAGGTTGAGCAGGGGATTGTGCTGTCGTGTGATGCGCAACTGCTGTCGCGGGCGATTTCGAATCTGATTGAGAATGCGATTCGCTACTCGCAGTCGCCTGATGTGCTCGTCTCTGCTTGGCGCACGGCATCGGCGGTCATGATCTCGGTCGAGGATCATGGAATCGGTATTCCGGCGGAACACGCGCCGCGTGTCTTCGAGCGTTTTTATCGTGTCGATTCGGCGCGTTCGGCAGAAACGGGCGGTTCGGGGCTTGGCCTCGCTATCGTGCGCGGCATTTCTCGTCTCCATGGAGGTGATGTGTCGCTTGCCGCATCTGAACCGACGGGATGCCGCTTTACGATTCGCATTCCCTCTGCCACTTCTGCCGCGCCGCACAGGGACAAGTGAAAGCCCCGTCCACACGCGGGCGAACGGTTTTGCCCTCGGCTTGGGGCGTGTGGGGAGTTTGGGGCGCGGCCCCCGTTCGTTCGCCGTTTTGCCGCGCCCGCCGTCTATCGGGCGCATTCAGCGGAATCGTGCCAAGAAAGAATGGCCGCCGCGCCCGAAAGAGCGCGGTGGTCTGTTTCTGCGTCAGTCTTCCTGCCGCTTACTTCTGCTTGCGGCGGAGGGCAAGTCCTGCGAGTCCGAGAAGGACGAGAAGCCCCGTCGTCGGTTCAGGGATGACATACCAAGCATCGGCACTGTAGCCGCTCCCGGATGAAACGGCAAGGGTTGCGTCAATAGTTTGTGTCAAATTATTAAGTGGGCCGAGGTCTGCAGTGGCGATGCCAGTCTCTTCGTCAAGGGTTGCCGTGGCACTCCAGGTGAAACAGAGTCGTTTGTCTTCGAGAATCACGCCATAGACCGAGTAACTGGTTCTGCCATCGCTCCAGTTGGCGAATTCGCTGGAGGTCGTCTCAAGTTGGGAGGAACTGTTGATGAGGCCCTCGCCTGTGGCGAGCCACCCCGAATTTTTCATAGCGGCCACGGTGGCATCAACATTACCATTGGCAGCAACAAAGGCATTCAGAATGGTGTCTTTGGATCCAAACTTATTATACCAAACCATCAGGTAGACCTTCGGCTGGGAGGAGACGAGGGCGGGGGATTCCCGACCATCAAAGAGTTGGCCTGTCGCAGACCATTTGATTTCCACGGCATGTGCCGCGACCGCAGCAACAAGTGCCGCGCTTAGAATCGTCAATTTCTTCATTTCTTATTGTTTTCCTTTTTCTTATCCCTCTGGCACATAACCCAGGGCTATGCACGGACTGGATGGATAAAGTGTGCGAATTATCGCACAAATAGGGCTTGGTGTCAATGGGGGAAGATGTGGGTGCGTCCCAGGGGCGAGAGGAGAAAACGAACGCCGCGCCCGAAAGAGCGCGGCGTTCCTGTTTCAGAGGCTGATCCTCTGTCACTTACTTCTGTTTGCGGCGGAGGGCCAGCGCGGCAACGCCGAGGACGAGCAGCATCGCGCTCGTCGGCTCAGGAACGGCGGCAGTCCCATACCATCCAGCGGCACTATAAGCGGTGTCGGAGTCGAATACAGTCTTCGAGGGCGAGGACTGGCTACCGAAGTTTAGAGGACTTGTTCCTGTCTCCGTAGCGGCCTTCGCGCTGGTCTTCGAGAGGTAGACATTGTCTCCATCAACAATGACGAAGTAGGCCGAGAGACTCGTGCCTGCGCTGAGGCTGACATTGAAGCTTGTCGTGGCGATCTTGCCGCTCCCGGTGAAAGTGCTCAATGCGGAGTAATCCGTTATGGCTCCTCCATTGCGAAGGGCCGTCAGGAGATCTCCCTGTGTGATGGTCGAGCTGTCAATCAGGTACGCGGTGAACGACGATAGGGCCGTCGATGAGTCCGAGGCCGAGTAAATCGTCCCGGTCGTCGACCACGAGAACGCGGCCGCCTGCCCAACTGTTGCGATGGCGGCAACCGCCATCGCCATGATGATTCTTTTCATTTCCATTTTTCCTTTATACTTATGTTTTCTTTGCTATGCACGGTACACTTTGCGCCGCACAAAATCAGAGTTCCGGGGCGGGGAAGTAAAGTTTTGTCGTCTCGTCGGGTGCTGCGACCCAAAGGCCCTGTCCTGGGGCAAATGAGACGCTTGCCAAGCCATCGTCCGTGTACCAACCCGCAACACTCCCGTCATCATATTCATCCTCGCCATAGTAGGTGTACATATCCTCCGTCTGTCCGAAAGCGTTCAAGGTCTGAATGTTGACATCGCCAGTGTTGATGTTGTCCCCAGATGGAATGACATCCTGAATGGGAAGCGTGATGGGCATCATATTGGCGGTAGCCGTAAAGCCATTCTGAAGTTTAATGACAACATCATCCCTGCCGACCGTTCCAGCACAGGTTATTGTCGTATCCTTGTCGGGCGCGGCGACCCAGAGTCCCTGTCCAGGGGCAAATGAGACGCTCGCCAAGCCATCATCTGTGTACCAGCCCGCGACACTGTCGTCATCGTACTCTCCTTCGCCATAGTAGGTATACATATCATCCGTCTGCCCGAAGGCGTTCAGTGTTTGGATGTTGACATCGCCAGTGTCAATATTGTTGCCAGCGGGGATGATGCTCTGAATGTCTACTCCGCTGCCTGCGACGGGCAGGAAGGTTGCACCTGTCATCGTGGAACCAGCCTGAAGAGATTTCGTCTGATACCCCACGATGCTTTCGGCGCGGCCGGGACCAAGTGGACGCGGCATCCCGTCCCATCCGAAGTGCCGCGCCCGTGCAGTAAAGTGCAGTGGAACCGGGCGGACTGGGTCGCAAGATCTGGACAAATCCTCACCCGCGGTTGCCATTTGTCCGTCCGTGTGGTAGACTATTACCCCGTGAAGAGAGGAAAGACGGTA
>JBNMKZ010000047.1:0-20753 GCA_050874585.1 Verrucomicrobiota bacterium
CGAGGCTCGCCGCACCCCACAAGCGCGAAGGCGCGACGCGACGAACTCGACCAGGGGTGGCCACGCGCCCCCGCGCCGTCGGCCGTCAGCCGAGCGCCCGCGTCCGGGCGGTCCGCAGGGCGCAGGACGCGCCCCCGACGGCGTACCCGTGTACGCCAAGCGGGGCGGCGGACGCGTCCTCCACTCCGCCCCGGCGCGGGTCAGCACGGTTGCCGGCGGCGCGGGGGCACACGGGCAGGCAACAAACCTCCTGCTCGAGACCGCCGCGCGCGCCCACTCGCCCGAGAGGAGGGACTGGCCGACCACAGGCCGGAACGCGGCAGAATGGTCTTGCCGCGCCTGCGCCTTCAGAACGCCTACGCGGTGGGGCTTTTCCCCGTCCTTCTGCGCTCCGCCGCTCCCAAGCGAACTTCCACCCTTCGCCTTTCCGTGTTTTCAGTGTATTCCGTGGTTCAATTCCTCGCGGCGAATTTCCGATGCCCGTCGGACGGAATTCCGATGCCCGTCGGAAAAATTTCTGATGGGCATTAGAAAGTACTCCAATGCCCGAAGGAAAGTACTCCAATGGGCATTAGACGGCCCCGAGCCCGGCATCGGGACGGAATCCGACTGAGGTAACGCTTTTGCGTCCCGCCGCGACTTCCTCAACGGTGCCCCCATCGGGTGCCGAACAAAACGAACACAACCCGAAAGGAACGCCCATGCACACGCCACGCGCCTATACCTTATTATAGAGGAATGTCCCGCGCCCCTTACAAGCCATCGCAAGGTGTCACCACCTGATGGACACCTGCCGTGTAGCGCGTTGTATGCGTCTCACCCGGCAGGATGACATCGGCGGTCACGCCTTCCGGAAGCGTGAAAGTCCAAATCCATGTCGCACCCTCATATCGCCACGCGCTTTCAATGCGACCGAACGGTGTGCGATAGGATGCTTTCAGGTAGCCCAGCCGACGGTCGGGCTTGGGTGACATGATCACATTTCGAAATCCCGGCGCCTTCGAATCGGGGGCGATGCCAGCCGCCGTCCGATAGAGCCACGCCAGAACCGCCCCGTAGGCATAATGATTGAAACTGTTCATGCCGACGGAGCCGAAGCCATCCTTCTTCGTGTAACTGTTCCAGCGCTCCCAAACCGTTGTCGCGCCCTGGTCAACTGAATAAAGCCAACTCGGAAAGCCGTGGTTGAGCAGAAGCGAATAGGCCGTCGAGACCTCACCGAGGTCGGTCAGTTCGTCCAGAATAAACGATGTGCCGAGGAAACCCGTCGCCAGGCAGTTCCCGCGATCGGCGATGGACTTCAGAAGCGTCGCCTTGGCCTCGGCCGCTCGTGACGCATCCGTAAAGACGCCCAGTCGGAGTGCGAAGAGATTCGCCGTCTGGAAGGTGCGGAAGGCTTCCGGCAGGCGGCCATCCACCAGCATCGTACGCACATAGCGGAGTGCCCGCTCGGCACTTGCCGCGCACCAGTCCGCATCGTCCGTGCGACCGATTGCCCGCGCCATTTCCGCCATCTGAAGCGCATCCTGCCGCCAATAGCACGCGCCAAGGTAGTTCCACCAGGAAAAGACCTTTGGATCGCGGCAACTCCAATAGCCGTCGCGGCACGTCTCCATCGGCTCGAACGACAACCAATCCGCATACTGGTAATCGCCCCAAGTCGTACGGTACTTCGACTCGTCAATGTAGCGGATGAAGCGCATCATCGAATCCCAATGCGCTGCGATGATGTCCGTCTTGCCCGTATGCCGCCAGACCGACCAGGGAACGACGACACCCGCATCAGCCCAGCCGATGCGCGGGCCCTCGTTGCCGTACTGCGCAAGCGGTGCAACGGACGGATAGGAGCCGCGTGCGTGCTGTGAATCGACGAGGTCGTTCATCCAGGCATTCAGGAAGTCACCACAATCGGCCAGGTAAAGTGCCGTTGGCGCGAAAACCTGCGTGTCAGCCGTCCACCCCAGACGCTCGTCACGCTGGGGACAGTCCGTCGGGACGGACAGGTAGTTCGAGCGCATTCCCCATGTCACATTCGCAATGAAGCGGTTCAGGGATTTGTCGCCCGTCTCAATTGAACCGTTCTCCATCGGAGCCGTGACAGACGAGACCGGAACGGATGCCAGCGACTGGAACGCCACCTCGCCATCGGCGACAATCGACACGTAGCGATAGCCAAAATAGGAAAACCGCGTCATATAGGTCTCCGCCCCCTCGCCGGCGAATATGTAGGTCGCACGCGCCCGGGCACTACGCAAATTCGCCCGGTAGACGCTCCCCTCCGGCCCGTCGCATCCGCGGTTCTTGAGTCCCTGCGCATCGTTCAGCATTTCGGCCGGATACATCGTCACCGTCACGCCACGTGCAGCAGAGGCCGTGAAGCGCGGCACAGCCGCTGCATTCTGCCCGAAATCAACGACCAGCGTCTCGCCAGGAGCAAGCGTCAGGGGCACCTCGCCCGTATACGAACGAAGCGTCCGAACCGTTCCAAATGCCGCGTCACTCGCACCATCGCCCCCTTTCCAGACCCATGCGCGAACGGGTTTCATTGCCAAATCCTCACGCAGGGCGACGGCCTTCGCCCCCATCGGCGTAATGACACCCACGTCCTCGCGGCAGATGTTGACAGGACGGAAGTCCGCCGGCGCACGACCAGACTTCATCCACTCCGTTGAAATGCGTGCATCGTAGACCTCGCCATCAAAAATCGCCGCGTCCACCACCGGCCCCGCATAACCACCGATCCAAGAGCCATCCGTGACGACCGTTTCGGTGCTACCGTCTGTGTAGCGAAGTTTCAAAATGCCGCGAAATCCCGTATCGCGTCCGCGCCGCCCGTTAATCTGGTCGCGCCACCAGCCCCGCGTCACAAGTGCCGCGAGGACATTCGTCGCCCCGGCCGCACAACGCCAGAGCGAGGTCACATCCGCCGCGGTCTCCAGCCGGCGACGATAGACATGCGTGAAGCCGGGCTTCAGGAACCCCTCCGTCGGCGCACCGTTGACATAGGCCTCGTAAACACCCAATGCCGTCGTTCGCAAAACGGCCCGCTCGACCGTCCGCGCATTAACGACCGAACGCAGAAACGCCGATGTCGCATCCGCCGAATATCCGTTCAGTGCCCGTGGCACGGACACGAATTCCGCACCCGTCCACTCCGCACGCCCGCCAAGGGCAAAAACCATGACCAAAAGAACTAAACCGCGCTTCATCTTGTCTTCCTTTCCACTCCGCCTTCCAGCGATTGGCGCAACAACCCATTGCGCAATCCCATGTGACGAATCTTCTTTAGGGCGGCATTATAGCAGTTTCGGCTTGGACTTGCAAGGCGGACCCGACAAAAATCCGACCTCAACCGCTCGTCATTTGTGGTACAATACCCCCTATGCGAATCAATCGTGCCATTCTTCCACCGGGGCGGATCGGGCTTGCCGTCAGCGGCGGTTCCGACTCCGTTGCCTTGGCCTTTCTGCTCACCAAGGGTGGGCACAAGAAGAATGCGTCCACGCGCTTTGTCGTCCTTCATGTCGACCATGGGCTTCGTCCCGAATCGAAGGAGGAATACCAATTTGTCAAAAAACTGGCCGCCCGGCTCGGCATCCCCTTCAAGGGCATTCATGCGAAAGTTGTCAAGAAGCGCGGCGAATCGATTGAAATGGCCGCCCGAAGGGTTCGCCTTGCATTCTTTGAAAAGTGCATGAAAGGAATGAAACTCGATGCCATTGCCACAGGGCACCACATGGACGACCTCGCCGAAACGTTCCTCATGCGCATTCGACGGACCTCGGGCCCCGAAGGACTCGCCGGCATCCGTGAAGTCTCCCGCGTGGGCGACATCCGCTTCGTCCGCCCCCTTCTCGGGTGCCGCGATACCGAACTTCGCGCCTACTTGCAGAAGTATGGCGAGGAGTGGCGTGAGGATGCCTCAAACGACGACACCACCATCGAGCGGAACAAGATTCGGCATCGAATCATTCCCTTCTTAGAGGAGGCCTACGACCCCAAGGTCGTTGAACACATCGCGACCGTCTGCCGCCTTCTCAGGCAATCCAGCGAAATCTGTGCCGATTAAAGACCGCCAGACTCCTTCAGGAGGTTATCCATTCGTTCCTTTTCGGCGCGTTTCCGCCGCAGTTCCACCAACTTAATGTAATCCAGTCGATTACGGAACAAATCCACAAGCACCGGCTCCGGAAGGAATCCGAGGCCGCTCGCCCGTGCGGACGCGACAAAATCATCCCGATCGGTGTTGTTCTTCATCACTTCAGGCAACTTGGCGAGAAGTCGCTTCGCCGCGCCCTGATCACCGCTCACGCGTGAATAGGCCGTCCCGAAGCAGAAGAAGCCGCCGTTGCGAAGGACCGAATCGACCCGTGTGCGCTGCTGATTGATTCGATCAACGAGCGCTTTTGCACGATCGTTGAGCACAAAATCTCCGTTCAACTCGACCTTCTTCACGACGGTCGGTGTCTCGACGACGGGCTTGGGCTGAGGACGCGGCTTCGGCCGCGAAACCGCCTTTTTCTTCTTTTTGGCTTTCTTCGCCCCGCCTGATGGCTCCTCGTCGGCAAACAGATCGGCCAGCGGATCATCCCAGTCCGAGACATCCACCTCAGACTCCGGCTCGGGAATCGGCTCCGGCTCTGGTTCGGGTGCAACGGTTGGCGCCGGCTCCGCCGGCTTGACCTCCGTCGTTACGACTGCCCCCTCCTGCGTCCGAAGGAAGTCCGACCATGGAATCAACTGCCCCGTGACCTGAATGCCGTTGATGCGAAGGGCATTCCCATAACGCTCGACCACATAGGGCGGTGGAATGAAGCGCCCATCCACAAACACGAGTCCCTGACGAAACGATTTACCCCGCGTCACCTTGAGAGCCTTCGCAACTTCAAAAGGAACCGACAAATCCGCCGCCACCAAGGAGGCAACCGAAAGTGCCGTAAAAACCAGTCCTGCGAAGAGTCTCATCATACCGAAAGAAAGAAGTCCCACATTGCCGTAACACAGAATCCCCGGAACCCGTCGTTCCACATGTGAGGCCGAAGCCCCTCAATTAGATGTCGGTCGAAGAAATTTCTGCTGAATCCGCGTGCAACACAGGACCCACGTCGTACAAATCAGTTTTCCCTCACTTCAACACCAGCGGTCGCCTTGAGGGCTTCGACAATCCGCTGGAAGGCCCTGCCGACCTCCTCATCCGTCAGCGTCCGATTCTCGGCACGGAACTCAAGCGAATAGGCACGGGAATCCTTGAATGTATCAAAGAGCGTGACATTCACGAGTTCCTTCCCGCCGTTCTTCCGAATCGTCCGAACGATCGTCTCATGCGAAATCTCCTTCTTGGCGACGATGGCGACATCGCGGCGAACGAGCGGGAACTGCGGCACGGCCGAGACCTTGCCGAGGACATCCGTCCGCTTCAGCAGGGGCTTCAGCTCCAGTTCGCAAAGGGCCATCTGTGTCGTCAGACGATACGGATGGCGCAGTTTAGCCGAAAGTGCACCCAGAACGCCGATGGGGCGACCATTCAACTTGACCGAAAGTGCCGCGCCCGGCACAAAGGCCGGATGATCCGACGCGACGAATTCCAGGTGCCCCGCGTGCAACTTGGCAATCAGTTCCTCGACGGCGCCCTTCATCCAAAGGACGGCGTCTTCCTCCGAGACGGCCACGCGCCGGCGGAGAGATTCACGGCCAACCGGCCCGACGAAACCGAGCGCCAGCATCTCCTTCTCGCTCGGCTCCTTCGTGAAGACCTTCCCGATCTCAAACAGAAGCGCACTCTCCAACTGGTGGGACGCATTGCGGCCAAGGGAATCCATCATCTGCGGCAGAAGACTGTCGCGCATGAAGCCATATTCGGCCGACACGGGGTCTGGGAGCGCCAGACGATTCTCAACCGATGAGGGGCGACCGTCAAAGTCGTCCAACTCCTTCTTCGAAAGGAATGAATAGTGCATGGCCTCGGTAAAGCCGAGTGCCGTGCAAACCTCGCGTACGCGGACCTTCGCCCGGAACGGCGCGTCATCCAAGGTGGAAACGGAGGGCGCGGACGGCATCGTGTCGGGAATGTTGTCCAGACCGTAGATGCGGGCGATTTCCTCCACCAAGTCCGCTTCAAGCGTCAAGTCGTACCGCCAGGACGGAATGCCAAAACTGACGGACTCAAGCGACGCGACGTTCGCTCCATCCCCGAGGCGCGGCTGAAGGCCAAGCGACGAAAGAATCTCCACCATCGTCCCATTGTCGATGCCAATGCCAATCAGGCGACGCGCCCGGTCAAAATTGAGGGCGACATCCTGATTCAGAAGCCGCGTTCCATCCTCACCCACCGTGACCACGCGGTTGTCGACATCGACAACGCCCGTTGCGACGGTCGCCTTTCCATACTTCTGAAGCAAATGCGCGGCGCGGCGGCTCGCGAAATCGGCCAGGTCCTTGTCCACGCCACGAATGTAGCGATAGGAGGACTCCGTCGCCAGTCCAAGTTTAGTCGCCGTGAATTTCGTCGACGTGCACTCAAAGAGGGCGGACTCCAGCATAACGCTCTTCGTGCCGTCCGCAATCTCACTTTCCTCGCCACCCATAATGCCCGCAACGGCATTCGGCTTTTCCGCATCGCAGATCATCAGCATGGACGGATCGAGCTTGCGTTCAACGCCGTCCAGCGTCCGCATCGTCTCGCCCTCGTGCGCCGTGCGCACAACGATCGTGCGGTCCTTCAGCTTCGTATGGTCAAAGGCGTGCAGCGGCTGCCCCAGTTCAAGCATCACGTAGTTCGTGACATCAACGACCAGGCCAAGGGAGCGCATTCCGCAAAGTTCAAGACGCTTGCGCATCCATTCAGGGGACGGCCCATCCTCGACGGACGTGATGACGCGAGCCGTGTAGCGCGGGCACTTGACCGCATCTTCCACAACGACCTTGACTTCCGACTCGACCGGCACATCACAGACGGTGAAATCAACGGACGGGAGTTTCACCTCCCGATGGAGAATGGCACCGAACTCGCGGGCCAGTCCAATCACGCTCAGGGCGTCCGGACGATTCCAGGTGACCTCAATGTCGAAGACGACCTCGGGCTTCTCGGCGCCAACCGCATCACGAACGAAAGCACCCGTCGGCGTTTCTGCGGAAAATTCGATGATGCCGTCGTGACCGCCTTCAAGGCCAAGTTCCCTAAACGAACAGCACATACCGAACGATTCGACGCCGCGCAGCTTGCCCTTCTTGATCTTGAAGCCCCCGTCGGGAATGATTGCCCCAATCTTCGCGAAGGCGGTCTTGATGCCCTTTCGGCAGTTCGGCGCCCCGCAGACGACCTGATAGTCCGTCGTTCCATCGGTGACCTTGCACACGTGCAGGTGGTCAGAATCAGGATGCATCTCGCACTCGACGACCTCAACGACGACAAAGTCATCGGAAAGCGGCGTACCGCCAATCGTCTCGATGGACTCGACCTGCAACCCCGCACGGGTCAGGCGTTCGGCCAGTTCCTTCGGTTCAATATCGTCAACCTTGACGTACTCATTCAGCCAACTGAGTGGAAGTTTCATCTTTAATTGTCTCTTCTTTCTTCTCTTCGAGGGTCTCCGTCGCAGCAACTGCCGAACCCTCAACCTTCACATTCTCTTCTGATGCCGACGTTGCCGCAGGCTCCGCCGACGCATTCTCCTGCTGGGGCTCCACCGCAGGAGCGTCTCCCGCCGGCTTTTCAGCCGCAGGCTTCGCCTTTTTCCATTTCTGCCACTGGGGACCGTACTTCGGGAATTTCTCCACGGCAGAAAACACGCCGTTCGTAAAGGCCACGACATGACCCGTCGAGGCAAGCCACGTCAACTGCTTCTCGGACTCGGCATCGGGCGCAACGTCAACCTTCGGTGCGCAGGGATGCTCCGCGACAAACGTCGAGACCTTCACGAGTTCGGGGATGGCATGGGCCGTATCGAATGCCTTCAATTCGATGCTGGTGACGAACTCAGGGCCATGCGCATCGTTTGCCCGGAAGAAGTGGAACTTGCGGTGATGAAAAGCACCGCGCAAGGCAAAGCACATCCCATGAGGAACCTGGTTCTCGGCCTTGAGCGCGTCCTTGACGGCGAAGAGCAAGGACCGTGCCGGCGTCTTCAAGGCCATCTCGGCCGTAATCATCAGATGCTTGGGCTGTTCAATCAACGAGGAAAGGATCGTGCGCTTGAACTCGCTCTCGGCCTGCTCACGCGTCAGTGTCGGGGATTCGGTTCCTTTCGCAACGAAGATAACCTTCTTCGTGGCACTCTTGCGCCACTCCTCAATTGCCTCGGCATCGCGCACCATCTCAATGTGCGAACGATACTGCTCCTCGGACATTTCGGGGTAGCGCGTGCGAATCATCTCCCGAACGGTCGCATTGAACTCATGCGCATTCGGCGGCCCAAGCAGAACGCCCGAAAGCCCGCATTTCGCCACGCAGCTGAAATTGCCCTTCGGCGGTTCGCACTCGACTTCCTTCATCTCGTAATAGTCGCCGAGATGGGCGCTGAGCAGGTGCGCGAGCACATCCTCCTCTGAGGTCGATGCAAAGCCGCACACCTTGCACTGGTGCAGTTTCACGTCCGTGCGCGGCGTAATGCGCAGCAAAACCGAAGAGGGATTGTCGAGGAAGAAATAGGCCAAGTCCTTCAGCTTGTAGGCGTGATAGTCCTGCTGCAGCTTTCGGATAATCGTACCCAGGGCCTTCGTCTCGGGCAGGACCTTCACTTCGGCATCCAGCGGTTCAATCCGCACCCGCGCCTCGTTCGCCGCGCCACGGCCCTCGCCACGCGGGAACTTGCGGTCAAACGGACGCTTGGCAAAAGGCTTGCGGTCATTCCGAGGAGGACGCTTCTCACCGTTTTCGCCGGAGTCAAAACTACGCGGCGGGCGGTCGGAATGTGTCTTTCCGACCGTCACACCCGCGTCCTTTTTCGCCCAGTCCGGGGTGAAATCGAACGAACCCAGCGAACCCAGGTCCACTTTAGCTGTCTCTTCCGTTTCCATAGGCTTGAATTATATCATATATCTCACTCAGTGTGCGCACAGAATTGATTTTGGCCCTCAGGGCCGCCGCGCCCGGCCGACCGCTGAAATAGCGGAAGAGATGCGTCCGCATCTTGATGCCCGCGAACCCATCCGCACTTGGCACGTGGTCGTTCGGGTACTTTTCCGCCAGCTCCTCCCTGAACTGAAGAATGTAGTCAAGGTGCCGCGTCACGGGATTTCCCATCCCCGGTCGCCCCCTTAGGTGGGCGAAGAAATCGGGGGCCGAGAGTGCCGCCCGTCCAATCATCAGCCCCGCGACACCCGTCGCCGCCATTTTCGCCGCGCTCGCACGATCAACGACACTTCCGTTCCCCGTCACGGGAATCTTCGCCCGCGACACGACCTCGGCCAAAACATCCAAATGCGTCGCACCACCGTGCATTTCGGATGTATAGCGGGCATGAACCGTCAATCCGCTCGCCCCCGCCGCCTCCGCCGCGGCAAGAATCTCAAAAATCGTCGTCCGCTGCGGATGCGGCCCAAGGCGCGTCTTCAGCGTAATCGGGAGGTCGGTGTTCTCCCGCATGGCCTTGAGCAGAAGGAAAATGCGTCCCGGCGACTCAACCAGCTTCGCTCCCGCACCGCACCGCGTCACCTTCGTCATCGGGCAGCCTGCGTTCAGGTTGATCTCAGCAAATCGCCGTCCATCCCGTCCCCTGAAGTTCGAGACTTCGGCCGTTGCCCGTGCAATATCATCCTCTTTCGCGCCGAAAATCTGGCAACCGACCGGGCCTTCGCCCTCCATCGTCTCCATCAAGTGCCGCGTGGGAGAACTGCCGTGCGCCAGTCCGGCGGCCGACACCATCTCGGTGTAGGTGAGGTCGGCCCCACCTTCTGTGCAGAGCCGGCGGAACGGTGCATCGGTAAATCCGGCAAGCGGCGCAAGGACAAGCCGCACCCCGGCCAGTGCCGCGCTCATGCACGGCCTCCCTTTCGGGTCGCGGCACACGCCCGGACGATTTCGGAAATAATCAGGACATCCGCCGAACCCGACGTGGAGACGACTTTCTCGCGAAGGGACATGAAGCGCGCCCGCGCCACACGCAGTTCGTTCAGCGTCCAGTTCCGCAGGAAGCCGACATTCTTTCGGACGGCATACGGATTCATCCCCTCCGTCGCCTCGTCCAAGCGACCCCGATCCTGCGCATCCTTCAACTCAACAAGTGAACGGAAGAACTTCTCGATGACCGTTGTCATCAGTACGGCAAAGCCCTTCTCGTTCTCGAAACGACGGACGGCTTCCAGGGCCGCTCCAAGCCGCCGCGCCCCAAGCGCATCCGTCACCGACCAGATTTCCGGTTCGACGCCTACCCCCTGCGAGGTAATCTCGGCTATGTCCTCGGCGCGAATCGTCTTTCGGGCTTCCCCGAGATAGTCGCGCATCTTGCCGAGTTCGCTCATGAGCGAGCGCGAATCAGTCCCGACGCGGGCGACGAACCGTGCCGCCGCATCGCCTTCGAACGAAAGCCCCATTTCCGCCGCGAAGTCCACAATACGATTCTCGGCGTTCTTCGCCTGTTCCCACGGCTTGCCCGCCGAAAAGACGATGACCTCCGCCGTCCGCTTGAGCGTCTTCGCAAAGATGCTCGTCATGAGCAACTTGGGGCCCGAGAGGATGAAGTGCTGATTCTCTGGAAGGTTACCGCGCGCCAGTTTTGCCGCGAACTTCTCAAGACCTGCCTTCACCATCTCCGAAGGGCCACCCGCGCCCCCCTGCGGCAAGAAGATGACATTCTTCCACCAGGTCACCTTGCTCGGATCGAGGAAGGGCGGCGTGGAATAGCTCGCGTCCGCCTCCTGCAAATCCGCCAACTGCAAGTCGGCATTCGTCGAATTGAGCGAATCGATGACTTCCAGGCCCGAAGATGCGCCGATAATCCGCCGCGCCGTTTCGGAGACGAGGAAATCGTCCTCACCGATGATGACGTGCACATTTGCCATGGGCAATCAACAGTCCCCCCAAGACCATCATTCCAAGAGAAATCGTCTGCGAAATCGAGAACGGGCCAACCGTCGCGCGCGGATCGCCACGCAGGTACTCCATCCCAAAGCGCAGAATGGCGTAACCGACCAGATAAACGCCCGAAAGAACGCCTGGAAATGCCGCAGCCTTCCGACGAAGGAGCATCAGAACCACAAAGAGGACAAGCAAAGCCGCCGATTCAAAAAGCTGGGTCGGGAGCACGGGCAGGGACTCCGTTGCCGTGGCACCAATAAGCCCTGCGTGCACCTGCTCATACCAGGCCGGCGAATGCGACGGAAAGGCAACCGCGACGGGCGACTCGGAGAGCCTACCGTAGCAACATCCGTAAAAGAAGCAACCGATGCGGCCACAGGCGTGCCCAAGAGGAATCACCGTGCAAAACAAGTCCGCCAAGCGAAGGGGATGCTCGCGCTTCAGTCCACACCAGACAAAGAAGACGACAATGGAAAGCAAAAGACCGCCGTAGAACATGAGTCCGCCCTGGTCAATGCGGATAATCGAGGCCGGTCGTGCCGCAAACTCCGCCTGCCAGTGCTCAATGACATAGGCAATCCGACTGCCGACGACACCCGAAACCATCTGCGAAAAGACCAGGTTCGAGAGGTCCTTGCGCCCGGACAGGCGTTCAATCAGCGACCAGCACAAGATGAAGCCAATGGCCATGCACGCCCCGTAGGTCTTCACGTGCAGGAAGCCGATGTCAATGAGGTCTGGAAACATGTTCCCCTCCTATCGCGCCTGTTCCGCCTTGTCAACCGCGTTGGACGACTGAACCTTTTCAACTGTTCCAGGCGTCCCGACCCGCGAAACTTCCCGACATGTCTGAATGGACTTCAGGAACGTGAGGGTCGCCAGCATCAAGGCAACGGCGATGCCAAGCGAAAGCCAAACATTGTCGACGATAGGAGCCACCAAGTAGGCCACGCACGTCACCGCCGCCACAAGCAACGCATAGGGCAACTGCGTGTTGACATGGTTGATGTGCTTGCACTGCGCCCCCGCGGAGGACATGATGGTCGTGTCGGAAATCGGGGAGCAGTGGTCGCCGCACACGGCACCCGCCATGCAGGCGGACACGGCAATAATTGTCATCGTGGAGCCGGGAATCGCCGCGAGGACAATCGGAATCAAGATGCCGAAGGTGCCCCAGCTCGTCCCCGTCGAGAACCCGAGAATGCAGGCGATAATAAAGATAATCGCCGGGAGGAAGTCCTTCAGGGACGCGGCAGGCCCATTGATGAGGTCGGAAATGAAGATTTTCGCACCCAGCGAGTCAGTCATTCCCTTCAAGGTCCACGCACAGCAAAGAATCATGATGGCGGGCACCATCGCCTTAAAGCCTTCCGGGAAAGCCTCCATGCAGGACTGGAAGGATATCACCCGCCGGCAGACGAAAAAGATGACGGCGAAGACAATCGCGACAAGCGAACCGAGGGCCAATCCAACCGAGGCATCCGAATCCGAGAAAGCGTTGATGAAGTCCATGTTATTCGAGCCGCCAAAGAAACCGCCCGAATAAATCATGCCAATCGTACAGGTGACAATCAGGAACAGGACGGGAATCACAAGATCGCAGACCTTCCCCTTCTCGTTATGAACCAGTTTCCCCATCAGCTCGGAAAGGTTCTCCCGCGCCTCCGCCACACCGTTCTTGAGCGCATCCTGCTCATACTTCTTAATCGGGCCGAAATCGAACTTGAAGATAGAGACGAAGAACATCGTCAGAATTGTCAAGATGGCGTAGTAGTTGTAGGGAATGGCCGAGATGAACAGCGAGAACCCCGACTCCGCACCAGCCCCCTTTGCAAAACCGGCAACCGCCGCCGCCCAGCTCGAAATCGGCGCGATAATGCAGATGGGTGCCGCCGTCGCGTCAATCAGGTAGGCGAGTTTCTCGCGTGAGACACGCTTTGCGTCCGTCACGGGACGCATCACGCTACCAACCGTCAGGCAGTTGAAGTAGTCGTCCACGAAAATCAGGACGCCGAGAATCGTTGTCGCCACCTGAGCGCCCACGCGGGAGCGAATGTGCGAAGCCGCCCAACGACCGAACGCGGCGGACCCGCCCGTCCTGTTCATCATCGCGACCAGGGCTCCCAAAAGCACGAGGAAGAAAATGATGCCAATGTTGTAGGGATCGGCAACCGACTTGATGAAGCCTTCCTGAACGACATGGACAAGCGTTCCCTCAAAGGAAAAATTGGCATAGAGCAGACCGCCCGAGAGAATGCCAAGAAAGAGCGACGAGTAGACCTCCTTCGTGATGAGCGCGAGGAAAATCGCCAGTAGCGGAGGAAACACCGCCCACCAGGAGCCGAAAAAGACATTCTTCGTGCGCACCGTCTCCAGTGCCCGCACCTCATTCGTCTTGAAGGACTTGTCATTCTGGACATTCTCCGCATAGGAATCGACATAGGCCTTCGCCGAATCATAGTCCTCAAGGTGATAGACCTTCGTCTCGCCCTCCACCTGAACCTTGACGGTGTCGGCCGACGCGACGACGGGGGCGGCGACCTCTTCTGCGGGTGCCGTCACCTTATCGGCGATATTGGTGGCCGCCGAATTAGGCACAGTCACTGCGACGGCCGGCGCGACTTCTGCGGCTGTTCCGCCAAAGGCCAAGCCCACGACAGCGGCGGCAATGCAGATTAACTTCTTCATGTTTTCTTACCTTCCTTGAACCTTGCGATTCTTTCTGGAGTAGTGGAAATAAAGCGTCAAATCGGTTGAGACGAGCAGGATGTCGGCCACATAGACGATAATGACCCAAAGCCCCCGCCCGCTGACGAGATGAGAGGCAATGCCAAAGAGATAGCCAAGAATGACGATCATCTCAAACAGGGGACTCTTGCCATCCACACGCTTTGCCCGATAGGTCTTCGCGATGGCAAACGGCCACGAGAAGCCAAAGATGAACAGCATCGCGAACTCAAGAATTTCAGAGACCATATTCCCCTTTCCTCAGAACCGAAAGTCCAGCTGCCACCGGACGAACCAGGCGGGCTTATCAGTCGCAAAATAATCCCCGGGATTGAAGAGTTCCGCATGAAGATGACCGAAAATCTCCAGACGCTCACCCTTCGACGCATCCGCCAACAAAATGGGAAACTGGTATCGGGCAACGCTCAGCAGGCCCTTAAACGCACCGTCCCCCCCACCAAGTCCGTCGTTCACGGCCGCAAACATTGGCCCGGTTGAAAGCGTCACCTGATGCCGTTTGCCGAGGTCGATGCCACCCGTCAGTTTCAGGAACATCATATTGCTCCACCAGCCAACGCCATAGTGCGTGCCATAAAGAAAGGTTTCCGCATCATTCGCCCCCCGCGACCACATCGGATCCCACGCGTGGTGACCACCGTCCTCTGACGCGGCATTCTCATCGCCGCTCATCAGGTGTGTGCAAAGGCTGCCGAACGGCCGAACCCCCTGCCGGGCCTCCTTCCAATTAACTCCCGCATAAGCGCTCCACCCGGAAAGCCACGCCCCATCACCATTCCGCCCAATCTGCCCCATGCCTTCCAACTGGAGCGAGACCTCTTCCGTCAACTGCGGCATCAACTTGAAACCGAGCAGCTCCCGCCGCGTCCACGGATGACGCTCCCCATTCCGCCAAAATGCCTCCGTCACCTTCTGCATCGCAAAAACCTGATAGGGTAACCAGTCGGCCAGCTTTGCGGACCAAATGCCACCCCAGCCCCAATCGTCCATCTCCACCTCGGAACCAGGCGCAATCCCCGACAGCGATCGATGCTTGGACCGCGTCGTCCCCCACCGCAGCGGGTTGTCATCCGAATTATGCAGGAAGAACAGGTCCAGTCGCGTCCCCTCTTCCAGTTTCAGGGCCAGTTTTACCATGTCGGAATAGACGGATCGCGAGCCATCACCCGGCGTTCCGTCCACAAAAACATGGTCAAGCCCCCGATAGTTGTAAAGATCCTGCCGACCGATTGAGATGTCAAGCAAGCCGTCGAAGAGTTCCGTCCCCTCAAGGAAAAGATTATCAACAATTACCTCATCGGGAAAAGTCGTCGAATCGATATGAGGCTCCGGGTTCCACCGAAACTCGTCCGCAAGCCGCGTGTACACCCGCCACCGTTCGAGGGCCTTCACTTCCATCCAAACACGCGGACGAAAGCGCACATGATTTCTGAAGGGACCCGCCGCCGAGCGACTGAGATAACCGCCGCCCGGCAACCCCGGCACGTTCTTCATCAGCTCCTGGCGGATACGCAAGTCCGCACCGGCGTTGAACTCAACACCCGAAGCGACTGCGGGCGAACTGAATGCGCCCACCAAAAGGCCGATGAACCCCAGAAGGACTTTCATGCGCACACGTTAACTCGGGCGGTAGGAATCCTTCAGGCTGACCGTCCGATTGAAGACGGGCATCCCGGGCTTGCTGTCGTACTCGTCCGCAACAAAGTAACCCGTACGCTCAAACTGGAACCGTTCTCCCCCCTTGGCCTCCGCCAGCAGAGGCTCCACATAACCCGTGATCACGTGAAGCGAATCCGGGTTCATGTAGGAGAGGAAGTTGTCGGGACCGTCCTTCAGCGGATCCTTCTCGGTGAAAAGGCGGTCATAGAGACGGACTTCAGCCCGCACACCCGTCGCGCAGTCAACCCAATGGATTGTTCCCTTCACCTTACGTCCGTCGGCAGCGTTGCCGCCCCACGAATGCTCATCCCACGTGCCGTGAATCTCAACGACCTTCCCAGACGCGTCCTTCGTGCACCCGGTGCACTTGAAGATGCAGGCACCGCGCAGGCGCACTTCCTGCCCCGGGGCCATTCGGAAGAACTTCTTTTCGGGCACCTCCATGAAGTCCGCCCGATCGATCCAAATCTCGCGCCCAAACGGAACGCGCCGCGTTCCCGCCGTCTCATCCAGCGGATTGTTCGGCAGCTCCACCTCGCGCGCCGCGCCTTCCCAGTTGTCGATAACGACCTTGACAGGATCCAGCACGGCCATCCGGCGCAAGGCCGTACGGTTCAGTTCCTCGCGGACGCACCACTCAAGGAGTGCCGGATCGCTCTCACTCTCAAACTTTGAGACACCCACGCGTTCACAGAATTCACGAATGGCACCCGGCGTATAGCCGCGACGACGCATACCGCACACCGTCGGCATACGCGGGTCATCCCATCCGTTGACGTGCTTTTCCGTCACGAGCTTCAACAAGAGACGCTTCGACATCACGGTGTAGGTGATATTAAGACGCGCAAACTCGCGCTGATGCGGACGAATCTTCACGCCGTTACGAACGACGAGCAACCCCATCTCATCCAGCCGATCCACAACCCAGTCGTAGAGCGGACGGTGCACCTCGAACTCAAGCGTGCACATCGAGTGCGTCACGCCTTCCAGGGCATCCTCAATCGGATGCGCGAAGTCGTACATCGGATAAATGCACCACTTGTTCCCCAAATGATAGTGCGGGACATGGCGAATGCGATAGATGACGGGGTCGCGGAAATGGATGTTGGGCGAGGCCATGTCGATCTTCGCCCGCAGGCACCACTCGCCGTCCGCATACTTGCCGTCCTTCATCTCACGGAAGATGGTCAGGTTGCGCTCGGGCGACGTGTCGCGCCCAGGACTCGCCTTGCCGGGCCGTTCGGGAACGCCGCGGTATTCCTTCCACTCTTCCTGCGTCAGGTTACAGCAATACGCCTTGCCGGCCTTGATGAGATTCTCGGCGATTTCATACATGCGGTCGAACATATTCGACGCGTTGTAGAAGCCCGGCTCCCCGGCATCACCCTCACCTGACCACTGGAATCCAAGCCAATTGATATCCTTGCGAATGTTCTCGGCGTATTCATCGGACTCCTTTGTCGGATTCGTATCATCCAACCGCAGGTGACATTCGCCATTGAAAAGCTGGGCCATCCCGAAATCAACGCACACGGCCTTCGCATGGCCGATGTGAATGTAGCCATTCGGTTCCGGCGGGAAGCGGGTCACGACCTTTCCACCGGTCGTCCCGTCCGCGACGTCCTTCTCAATCCACTGACGGAGAAAGTGCCTCGAAGTATCTGATTCGTTCATGTCCATATTATACCAAATCTGGCTTCGCACGGAGCGATTCGGACGGATCAAAGCGAGCAGTCCCCCAAGGGTAGGCTCCCAGCTCGACCAGGGCCTCCCCCGCAAGGAAGAGGGAGCCGCAAACAAGCGTTCGCCGTCCCGAGCGCCGCGCCGCCCCGAGCGCCGCCGCAAGCGTCGGCATCGCGGCCGCCGGAATCCCCGCCTCGCGCATCCGCCGCGCCGTCTCCTCGGCCGACAGCGAACGCGGATTCACCGTCCGCACGGCAAAGCCCTGCGCAACAAATGGAGCAAGTTCCCGCAGAACCGCCGCGCTATCCTTATCTCCACAGAAACCGACGACGAGGTTCAGTCCCTGCAGATTCTCGGCACGGAGGGAGTCGGCCAAAGCCCGCGCCGCCGGCGGATTGTGCGCACCGTCGACAATGAACGCACCCACATGCTGGTAGCGTCCCGGCCAGACGACGGATGAAAGCCCCGCACGGGCCCGTGCGACCCCATCGGGCGGCAGAATCGCCCTCAGGGCCGCCAGGGCCGTCACCGCATTCTCGCGATTGAACGAGCCGTGCAGACTGAAGGATTCCGAAATCTCATCCACCTTCACACAGTCAGGCGCATAGATGAAAGGTGCCGCCACCGCCTTCGCCCGCATCTCGACGACGGACCGAACCGAAGGCGCGTTCGCCCCAAGGACAACGGGAACGCCTGGCTTGATGATGCCCGCCTTTTCGGCGGCAATCTTCTCGACCGTATCCCCGAGCCAGTCGCAGTGGTCAAGCCCAATGCGCGTGATGACCGTCAATGCAGGCGCACAGATGTTCGTCGCATCCAGCCGTCCGCCAAGCCCCGTCTCCAGAATCGTCCAGTCCGGCCGCGCCGCCGCGTAGACCTGAAAGGCGACCGCCGTCAAGGCTTCGAAGAATGTCAACTCCGCAAGCGTTCCATCCGTCCGAACGGCCTCGGCGACCCGCTGGGCCGCCGCGTCAAGCGGCGCATCACCCAACGGTTCGCCGTTGAGGAAGAAACGCTCGTTCATCCGTACGAGATGGGGGGACGTGTAGCGACCGACTGTGGCACCCATCGCCCGCAGGCAGGCATCAAGAATGGCGCAGACCGCCCCCTTCCCATCCGTCCCCGCGACATGAATCGCCCGCACGGCCGTCTGTGGATTCCCCAGTGCCGCGCACGTGCGCCGAATCGTCTCTAACCCGGGTTTCATGCCAAAACGCCGCCGCGCGGCAAGTTCATCAAGAAATTTCATAATCCAAACGCGACGACGCTCACCGCACTCACCGCATAACCAAGCAGAATCAGCCAAAGAACACGATCCGTCAGAAGAATCTTCTCAGGACGTCCCGTGTCGCCGCGCCCCCAGGCAAGCGAGGCATAACGCACGATGCCGATCAGGACGAACAGTGCCGTGACCCAAAGCCACGGGAACCGCCCCCCCATCTTCGACGTCAGCGTGTAGGCAAGATACTCGGCGACGGAAGCCAATCCCGAAAGCACAATCAGGGCCGCCAAAACCTGCGGGTGGTAGTGCTTCAGAACGGCACGCGAATCTGCCGCGATTTCACGCTCGTGCTTGCGCTTGCAACACGCGAGGAACATCGACAGCGTGAACGTGCAGACCAGGAGCCATGGCGAAACATAGGCGGCGATAATCGCCGCGCCCGCAACGGCGCGAAGGACGAAACCCGCCGAAAGCGTCACGACATCAACGTAGGGAATGCGCTTGAGAAACCCCGTATAAAGGCACTGCATCACCGTATAGGCCAGCATCGTTCCAAACGCCAGCGTCCGGGATGGGAGGAACATCACAATCAGGGCCGGATAGGCAAAGCCCAAGGCGAAGAGCACAAGTGCCGCCCGAACGGCCGAGATGCGCGAAATCAATCCGGCAGCAATCGGGCGCAGCCGCTTCACGGGATGCAGGCGATCGGACTCGTAGTCCGAGACGTCATTCAGCAGGTAGAATGCCGAGGAAACCAACGAAAAGGCCCCCGCCATTGCAAACGCCAGCAGGAACGACTGCCAGCCACGCACGATGTCGTGCTGGCTCGCATCCGCGACCGAAAAGAACCAGGCCATCATCACGACCCCATTCTTCGTCCACTGGTCCACACGAATGGCCCGCAACCAGGTCTTCAATCTTTCATCGTACGCCATTTGAACAAGCCCCAGAAAAGAGAATGGTCCGTGCAAACGGGATTGGACACGTTCTCGTAAAAGGTCCAGAACGCCGACCAGTTGCGGTCCACGGCCGGCACCCAGCGAATCGGGAAGAGTCCAAGGACGCGGCTGTAGGTCTCGTCGCCAGCCTTGTCGACGGCCGTTTCCTCGTAAAACGGCCACAGTCTGAAATAGCGCGCATTCTTCACCCAAAAGGGAAAGACCCGCGTTTCCTCAAGTTTCCCCTCGCCATTGCGGTAGATCTCAACGCCGCGCCACAGCCAGCGGGTCACCGAATCCGTCCGCGTTCCATCCGCAAAGCGATAGTCGATGCTGCGCTCGTAAAGGGGAAAGATTGACAGACGGCTGCGCCGCACACCCGTCTCCCACTCAATGAACGGCCACGGACAGCGCACCCGAATCTGCGGCGCAGAATTGCCGCGCTCCGCACTGACCCGCGACTGCGTCTCAGCATACGAGAAGAATGGCGGCAGGAAGAGATCCTGCCGCTCACGCTCGCGGCGGACGCGTCCGTATAGCGGCCAAAGCATCCAGGACGAACCAGCCCCCGCCGTGTCGCGATCCGCCCGGTAATCCGCCCAGGTCAGAATCGGCCAGAGGATGTAGCGGTGGTCACTTTCTCGCTGGTGGTTCAGCCCGTAAAGCGGCCAGGCACCCCATGAACCGTCAGACCGCCAGTGGACGAACGGAAAGAGGACGACATTGGATGTCATCCATTCGCCCGTCGAGGGACGCGGCATTCGGTAACGCATCCAGACCGGCCAGAGAGCGAACTCCCAGTCATACATTAGGAGGAAGTGCGGATGCCGCCCATAAAGGGGGAAAAGACCCGCATAGGAATCGCCCTCCCGCGTCCGCCCGTTGAACCAAATCGGCATGATTTCAAACTGGTAGCCATCGTTCTGCTCGTCCTGCTCATGGACGAACCAGCAGAACCGCCACCAGTCGCGATGCCGTGTGAAGATTGGCCAGCAGACATCCGTCGTCTCCGATTCCGTGGACCAAAACGGCCCGAGCGACCGGTAATCCGGTCGCTGGGCGTAGAATGGGCCAATCTGAAGGGCCGAGGCTAAAAGCAGTTCACCGAACATCCTTCAGCAGCGTCTCGTACTCCTTGCGCTCGTACTCGGAGAGCTCACCCAGGCGGCTCTGGACCTTACGGAGCGTCACGCGCCCAATCTTGCGTTCGCCGCGGGCTATCTGCACCCGCGCAAGCGAGATGAGCATTCGGATGTCTTCCTCACGCCCATCGACCTTCGAGAGTTCGCAGGCCTTCTCAATGCATTTCTGCGCCTCGGCAAGATCGCCTTGACGCCCCATCAGAATGCTGCCGAGCGTCTCCCAGGCAACATACAGATTCGGCTCGGTCCGCACCGCAAGGCGGGCATAGCGCTCGCCTTCATCAAAGCGGTTCTGACGACGATAGACCTCCGCAAGATCGTTCATCGCGAGCACGACGGGCCGCTTCGCA
>JBNMKZ010000048.1:0-20677 GCA_050874585.1 Verrucomicrobiota bacterium
AATTTTTCCCCCCCCCCCCCCCCCCCCCAGTACCGGGCGCGTGTGACGGGTGGCTGAGCCACTTTCGTCGCCTCGGGCGGCGGCTGAACTTATTTGTTTCTGCACATTTCCTGTGCGTCGCGCGCATTCCTTCGTGCGCGGTCTGTCTTCTCGTTGTCGGTGAGAGATTCTTCCATTTGTGTGCCGGTTCCGTCTCCACGCCCGGAGTCGTCGCATTTCTGGGAATGGGCTCGGAAGGCAGGAGGAGGTGCTGAGACATGGCGGGCAAGCGGTGTCGGACGATGGCCGAGATTGTCGGCGAGGCCTTTGCGATTGTCGAGGAGGAGAGGCGACTGCATCCGGAGCCGGATGCCGCGTTCTTCTTCCGTGGCGAGAACAGGAACTACCTTCATCCCGGCGACCCGTATGCGGAACTGGAGCCGAGTTTTCCCGCTCCCCTGTACCAAAGGGAGCGCCGGATTCAAAGTGAGCGGGATCTGTACCACGAGGCCATGCGCTACAACATCTTCTCGTTCGACCGTGACCGCACGATGGTCGAGCGGCTGATTCGCATGGAGCACTATCGGTTACCAACCCGTCTTGCGGACATCTCGACCAATCTCTGTCTCAGCACGTTCTTCGCGGTCGACGGGGAACACGTCACGAACGGCGCGAAGCCTCCGGACGAGGACGGCTTCGTCCGCGTGATCAAGGTCGCCAAGCACAAGATGAAGATGTTCACGAGCGACGTCATCACCGCCATCGCCCACCTGCCGCTCGTCAAGGCGGAGGACGTCCGCCCAAGCCAGGTGAACGGGCTGGAGACGCTGCGGTACGAGGTCACCAATGAGCGTCCCGGATTCTCAATGTACATTCGTCCGGAAGACGGCAGCCGGAAGATGGTCAGGCTGGAGCGGCTCCTGCGCCGCGAGATCCAGCACGTTTGGGCCTTCAGGCCCCCGTACAACAACGACCGCGTGCGCAATCAGAGCGGGGCGTTCCTCGCCTTTGGCTGCCATGATGGGAAGTCCGGGCTGAACGCCACGTTCTCGGCGCGTGACTACGACCGGGAGGACGCGCCCTCGTACGGCATCAAGCAGATCGGCTACGTGCGGATTCACCGTCAGGCGAAAAGGGACATTCTGGATCAGCTGCGCCTGATGGGGATGGAAGCGGAAATCGTCTACCCGGAGTTGAGCGACGCCTGCAAGGCCATTGTGAGCCGCATTGACGAGCAGGGTGGAAAAGAGTTTTGACAATGGGCAATACAGAGATGGGAGTAGAACATATGAACACGAAAACGAACGGAGATGTCCCAAAGCAAGCAAGCGCAACAAAGCAAACGGCAAGCAAAAAGACTGTTGCGCGGTGGTACACGGAGGGGTGTATTAAGGAAGTAAAACTTGAAGGCAATGAAGTGACGCTTAAGATTGAGCCGACGGAAGCGTTCGCTTTCGGTGTTGACGATGTCAAGAAGATCTTGTTCGACATAGGGGAGAAACCGAGCTGGAAAGGCACGAATCCTGTAGACGCAAAACTCGTCGAAGCCGAAACAGAGTTTTGCGTCTGTAAAAATACGAGGATTTCCTTCGCGTTGCTATGCCAAATGAAAAAGGATAATACATGTGTTCGTATGGGCGTTAATAAGATTGGGACATCTAAGCCACGTATTCAGTCTGTTGTACTCATTTAAGGTAAAATGAAAGGATGTGCGGTATGACACAGGTAAAATGCACGATGGCAAAGTTGTTCAGCAAGTCTATTCTCGTGGCGCTTGCCGGCGCCCTCGCCCTGTCGGCGCTTGCCGCGCCGACGGTCAGTGACCTAGAGGTGACGGCGATTCCGCCGTGGGGGCTGGCGCTCGACTACACGGTCGAGGGCGCGATGAAGGATTCCGAGGAGGTGCTCGTTGTTTCGGCAACGGATGGTGCGAAAACATATACGGCTACGACGACCTTGGACTTTAATCGTTTTGGCGCATCGCACAATCTCTTTGGTGCGACGAACTGTGTCAACGGGGCGCATCGCGTCTACTGGAATCTGGCTGCGGACGGGCTCTCGGCAAATGCCATGAACGGCACAGTGACGGTTACATATCGGGATCGTGCAACCTTGATGACCTATTGCGTCATCGACGTGTCGGGAGGCTCAAAGGCGGAGAAGTATCCCGTCATCTACCTTGACGATGTTCCTGCTGGCGGGTGGACGGACGACTACAAGACGAAGAAGATCGTCCTGCGGCGGATCGACAAACCAAGCGGAGTCTATTATGCGGGCGTCTTCGAGGTGACTGAGGCGCAGTGGGCAAAAGTGATGGGTGGGTCGGACACCAGCTCGAAGCCGAAGGATGACGTCTCCTACAACACGATACGCGGCGACGCGGGGACCTACGACTGGCCGACCTCGGACGCGGTCGCGGCGGACAGTTTCATGGGGCGGCTTCGCGCGAAGACGGGACTGGGTAAGCTGGACCTGCCGAGCGAGGAGGAGTGGGAATACGCCGCCCGGGCGGGCGTGACGACGAAGTGGCTCTGCGGCGGCAGCGATGTTAAGCTCGGCGACTACGCCTGGTACTCGGCGAACAGCGGCAATGCAACGCATCCCGTCGGAGAGCTTCGGGCGAATGCGTGGGGTCTCTACGATGTCCACGGGAACGTGTGGGAGTGGTGCCTGAATCGATATTCAAGCGGCAGCGGCAGCGTCTACCGGGTGTTGCGCGGCGGCGCGTACAACAACGATGCGTCGCGCTGTGCGTTCGCGTACCGCGACAACAGCAACCCGTCCTACGTCTGGAGCAACTGCGGGTTCCGGCTGTTCTGCCGCCCAGGATCGAACTGAGTTCCATGCTCCAGAACAGCCAAGAACAGGAAACGGAAGGGAAGCCGAGCGCAGGCGCGTCCGGACGCCGGAGGCGTCCACGCGCCGTGCGCGAGGCGGCGGCATGAAGCGGATTGGCAACATCTTCGACGCGGTGGTGGATCGCGACAACTTGCGCGAGGCGTTCCTGAAGGCCTCGCGGGGGAAGCGGCATCGCGCCGACCAGCAACGCTATGCCGCGAACCTTGAAGAGGAACTTGAACGGCTGCGGGCGGGACTCCTGACCCTCGACTATCCCGTGGGGACGTATACGCGATTCATGATTCACGATCCAAAGGAGCGCGAGATTTCGGTCGCCCCGTTCGCGGAACGTGTCTTGCACCACGCCCTGATGAACGTGTGCGAGCCTTATTTCGACCGCTGGCTCATCGCCGACACCTACGCCTGCCGTCGTGGCGGGGGGCAGTTTCGCGCCGTCCGTCGTGCGCAGACATTCGCCGCGCACCGGGCGTGGTTCCTGAAGTGCGACTTCCGCAAGTTCTTCGACTCGATTCCGCACGACGGCCTTGTGCGCATGGTGGGGCGCAAGTTCAAGGATCCGTTCATCGTCGCCTGGTTCGAGCGTATCATTGCGGGCTACGAGAAGACACCCGGGCGGGGGCTGCCCATCGGGAACCTGACGAGCCAGCATCTCGCCAACCTCTATCTCGACCCGCTCGACCGGCTCTGCCAGGGGGCCTACGTGCGCTACATGGACGACTTCGTCCTCTGGAGTGACGCGCGGGACGACCTGAAGCGTAGGCGCGACGAGATTGTCGCGTTTTCGCGCGAACATCTCGGCCTGGAGTTGAAGGGTCGTCCCTTCATCAACCGCACGGCGCTTGGTATGGATTTCCTCGGACTCCGCGTATTCCCGAATCGCCTGCGCCTCGCCAAGACCGCCTGTGCCCGCTTTGTGCGCAAGGCCACCATCTATGGACGAGATCTTGAGACGGGGCTAATTGACGAGGCGGCCTATCAGCGGCGCATGACGGCGCTGACGGCGTTCGCCGCCACGGCGGACTCGCGGGGCTTCCGGCAGCGGTACTTTCGGGCACATCCCATCAGCGACAACGACAACCGGGTGTTGCGCGGCGGCGCGTACAACAACGATGCGTCGAACTGTGCGTTCGCGTACCGCAACAACAACAACCCGTCCAACGACTGGAACAACAACGGGTTCCGGCTGTTCTGCCGCCCAGCATGGAACGACAGGTTCAATCCCGGGGTGCGTCCAGTTCCCGGCGACGGGACGAAGAACGGCATCCGATCCGACGCCAGTAGCGCGCGTCGAACGCTTCGGGGAGGAGTTTTCGCATGATGAGGTTCAGAACATTCACCGTCGGCTGCGAGAGCGACTGCGAGACGCTGAACGGCTTTCTTTCCGCGCACCGAATCGTGCGCACGGAGCACCACTACGAGGACGGGCGGTGGTGCTTTCTCGTGGAGTACGATGAGCGGAACGGCGACCCGCCTGGGCGGGCGGGGCGTGGACCGAAGGTCGACTACCGCGAGGTCCTGAGTGCGGATGAGTTCGCGGTGTTTGCCAAGCTGCGCGACGTGCGCAAGCGGTTGGCGGAGGACGAGGGCGTGGCGGTCTTCGCCGTTGCGACGAACGAACAACTGGCGCAGTTCGTCCGCGACAGGGCGCACGATCTCACAGGCTTGAGGGCTGTCGCCGGCTTCGGCGAGGCCCGGGCGGAGAAGTATGGTGCGGCATTTTTGAAGGTTCTCGCGGAGGACGCGGGAGATGGAACGACGAAAATTTGAAAGGACACAACCAATGACGAAGAAACTGATGGCGATAATCATGGGCGCGGCGGCGTTGCTGGCGGGCTGGAAGGCGACGGCGGCGGAGGACGGAACGGGCCTGGCGTGGCGGGCGATTGCGGACGGGAGCGAGGTGTCGGGCGGCATCTCCGTCGGCTACGCCCCCCACGGGACGACGAACGCCGTCGTGACGCTCGACGGAAAGCCGCTCGTCCAGTCCGACGTGGCGGGAACCTTCGTCTGGCAGCCGCAGACGCTGGGCAGGCACACGCTGGCGCACACGGTCGGTGCCGACACCCTGTCGGCGACCTACAATGTGGTCGGGCTCGACTACTGGGCGCAGCCCGCGCCGAACCCGCCGATGGCGGAGGACGCGGCGATCGCGATCACGCCGGTGACGCGGGAGGTTCCGCAGACGGGCGGCGGCGCGGCGATCGTCACGTCCGGGAGCGGGACGTGGACGGCCGCCGTCTCGGACGACTGGATCTCGCTCAGCGCGACGAGCGGCGCGGCGGGGAAGCCCGTCGCCTACGTGGTCGGCGCGAACGCGGGCGTCGAGGAGCGCGTCGGGTACGTGTATGTCGCGGGGCACGTCCACACGGTCCGACAGAAGGGTCTCGGCGCGACGGTGGACAAGACGAACGTCACGGTCGAGCGCGACGGCGGCACGGGCACGGTGACAATCCAGCCGGCGGACACCCGCTCGTCGTGGCGGGCGCGGCCGAACTGCGACTGGATCTCGGTTTCGCCGACGAGCGGCACCGGCCCGGCGGAGGTGACGTACCGGGTCGCGCCGTGGCACGAGGTCTCGACGCGCTCGGGCACGATCACGGTGGGCGGCAACACGGTCACGGTCTTCCAGTACGGCAGCCGCATGGCGCTTGACTCCCGCACGGCGACGTGCGACTACTACGCCCATGTGATTTCGGTCGTCGTGAACGCGCTCGCGGTGACGGCGTGGGGCGTCACGCCGAACGCGAGCTGGATCTCGGTGGTGGACGCGGGAAACGGGCGCGGCGGTGATACGGTGACGCTCGCGGTCTCGGAGAACCCGAGTTACGCGGCGCGGACGGGCACGGTGACGATTGGCACGGAGACGTTCACCGTGACGCAGGAGGGGCGCACGGCCCTCGCGTTCGAGATCTCGCCTGCCGAGACGACGGCGGCGGTGAGTGGTGCGAACGGGCTCGTCTCGGTGAGGGCGACGCCCGACCTGCCGTGGACGGCGGCGAGCGACGCGAACTGGATCACAATCCTGCCGCAGTTCCTGAAGGGCGCGGGCAACGGCAACGTCGTCTACACGGTCTCGCCGCAGTCGACGCTTTCCGCGCGTACGGGCACGGTTACGGTGACCCCGGAGCCGGCGAGCGGGATGCTGCCCCGGACGCACGTGGTCACGCAGCCGGCGGCGACCGCGGCCCTCTCGGCGACGGGGTACGAGTTCGCGGCGTCCGGCGAGACGGCGGAGATTGAGGTGACGGTGGGCGACATCGTGGCGTGGCGGGTCGAGGGTCTCCCCGCCTGGCTGACGATCGCCGAGCCGGCGGACCGCATCGGGCCGGGGACGGTTACGCTCTCGGCGGCGGCGAACGAGACGGTCAGCCCGCGCGAGGCGACTGTTCGGATTGCAGGGAAGGCGTTCAAGGCCAGTCAGCGGGCGCGGGGCGTGGAGGTCGAGTACGACAACAAGCTTTTCGGGACGGACGGCGGCATGGAGTCGGTCTCCGTCCACCCGGACGGGAACGTCGCATGGACGGCGGTCGCGTCCGACGACTGGATCGTCATCTACCAGGGCGACTCGGGTACGGGCGATTCCGAGATCCTCTACATCGTCGCGCCCTACACGGGGGACGGCTCGCCCCGGACGGGCACGATTACGGTGGGCGACAAGGTGATTTACGTCACCCAGCGCGCCTACGACCTCGACATCTCCCCGAAGGGCGACTGGGTGACGGGAAATGCGGGTGCGGGCGAAATCGGCGTCTCGGCCTCGATCGGGGACGTCTGGTCGGCAATCGTGACGGAGCCGTGGATTGCGATCGTGACGGGCTATGACGCAGGCACGGGTAGCGGCACGGTGCGCTTCACCTACACGGACAACGACACGGGCAAGACGCGCACGGGCAAGATCATCGTCGCGGGCGAGGTCTACACGCTGACGCAGGCGGCGCGCGTCCTCGTCGAGGTCGCGGCGGATGTCGTGGGCGGCGGCTATGTGTCGGGCGCGGGAACCTACACGCTGGGCGAGAAGGCGACGCTGAGGGCCGTCCCGAAGGACGGTTACGAGTTCCTCTACTGGACGGGCGACGCGGGCGAGACGATGGAGAATCCGCTCGTGGTCACGGCGGACGTCGCGAAGCGCGTGACGGCGCACTTCGCCCCGCTGACGCCCGAGTTCACGTCCGCCGAGGGCTCGACGGACGGCGTGACGCTCCGCTGGCGCAATCTCGCTTGGGCGACCGAGTACCGGATCTACCGCGCCCCGACGAACGAGTTCCCCTCGAAGGAGCTCGCGACGGTCGCGGCGGACGGATCGTGCGTCTACCTCGACACGACGGGCGAGATCGGCGTATCGTACTTCTACTGGGTGCAGGCGGTCGGCGCGTCCGACGTGACGGAGTCGAAGGACGCCGCCGCAGGGGCGAAGACGAAGCCGATCGTCCATTCGCCGATTACCTACGAGAATCTGCGGGGTGCGGCGCACGCGAACCCGGCGACCTACGCGGAGGGGTCCGCGCTCGCGTTCAGCGCGCCGGGCGCGGTCACGGGCTACACGTTCACGGGCTGGACGCCCGCGTCGATCACGGCGGAGATGACGGGCGCGCAGACGGTGCGGGCGAACTGGCGTGCGAACGCCTACCGGATCGTCTACGCGGCGAACGGCGGCACGGGCGAGACCGCGCCGACGGACTGCGCGTATGACGCGGACGCGGCGGTCGCGGAGAGTGCGTTCGTGCGCGAGGGCTACATATTCAAGGGCTGGGCGACGGAGGAGGGCGGCGAGGTCGTCTACGCGCCGGGCGCGGCAATCCGCAACCTCACCTCGAACGACGGCGGGGTCGTCACGCTCTACGCCGTCTGGGAGGCGGAGGCCGTGGAGACCCCCGTCATCAGCCCGGCGGACGGCACGGTCTTCAGGACCGCGTCCTGCACGGTGACGATCACCTGCGCGACGGCGGGCGCGACGATCTACTGCACGACGAACGGGCGCACGCCGCGTCCGACGGAGGCGAACCTCTACAAGGGTCCGTTCGAGGTGTCGGGCACGACGACCGTCGTCGCCTACGCGGTGAGGGGCGAGCGGGTGAGCGAACTCGCCGAGGCGACGCTCACCTACGTCGAGCCGGAGCCGCTAACGCTGGAGAACGCGCTCGACGAGAAGAAGCTCACGGGCGTCGCGACGGGCGGCGACGCGGCGTGGGAGCCCGTCGCGGACGCGGCGGCGAAGGCCGGCGAGTCGGTGGCGCGGAGCGGCGCGGTCGGCGTGGAGCAGTCCACCTGGCTGGAGGCGACCGTCCACGGCAGGGGAACGCTCTCCTTCTGGTGGAAAACCTCGTGCGAGCCCGATCCGCGCGGCCGCTACACCTACGACCACGTCACGTTCGCGGCGGACGGCGAGGACCGGGCGAAGCTCGACGGCGAGACGGACTGGCGGCAGGTGTCCGTGACGTTCGAGACGGACGGGGCGCACACGCTGCGCTGGACCTACTCGACCGACGACTGGGAGGAGTCGGGCTACCAGGACTGTGCGTGGGTGGACGGCGTGTCGTGGACGGGCGCGGCGGCCCCGGCGCTTCCGGGCGTCGTGGGGGACACGGACGCGACCGTGACGGGCGACGCGGAGTCCGGCTTCACCGTCACGCCGAGCGCGAAGACGGGCTCGGTCGAGGTGTCGGTCCCCGACGGGCTTGACGCGTCAAAGGTGACGGTCCGGGTCGACGCGGGGGTCTCGTCCGTCCGGCCGAACGGCGCGGCGGTCCGCGTCTGGAGCCGCGGGCACGACATCACGGATCTGCTCGACATTCCGGCGGCGGACGGGATCGTCTCCGTCGGCGGGGCGACGGTCCGGGCGGACGTCGTCCGCGAGCCGCTCGACACGAAGGCCGGCGCGGTCGTCAATCTCGGCGACGCGTCCGCGCCGTCGATCACGACCGCGCGGACGCGGCCGGGACTCCTCTACACCCTGCGCGAGGGCGCGACGCTCGACGCGATGTCGGACGGCGCGACGAAGGTCGGCGACGGCAAGGCGTGGACGCCCGCCGTCACTGTGAGGGGCGGTGCGAGCGGGTTCTACACGATCCGCGTCGAGAAGTAGGCCCGGGGCGCGGAGCGCGGCGGCTTGCGGAGGGACGGGGGTTGCGCCCCCGAACCCCCGCAGACCGCCGCCACGCTTTGGATGGGCCACGGAAAGGCGAAGAAAAGCCGCTTGGGAGCGGCGGAGCGCAGAAGAGCGGAGAGAAGCCATACCGCGTAGGCGTTCTGAAGGCGCGGCACTTTGAATGGGCCTGCCGGACGGCAGACCGGCAAGACCCGCGCGCGCCAGGAGGCCGACGGGCAGCGGCAGGCCGGCAAGACCATCTGCCGCGTTTTGGCCTGTGGTCGGCCTGCCCCTCCTCTCGGGCGAGGGGGTGAGCGCGGCGGTCGCACGAGAGGTGCGGTGCGGCTCGCAGCCGTAGGAGAGGTTTCCGTCTGCAACCAACGATAATCGCCGAGGCAGGGCAGGCTAAGAGAAACTTTGTTGTCTAAGCGCGAAAGGCGTTGCGAGACCGCCGCCGCATCCGGGTCGGGCGAGCCGCCGCGCAAGCCCCCGAGCAGGCGGTTTATGGTATAATATGCGCGACAGACAATGTAAGGAGTCCTGATGAAGATTGCTATAGCTTCAGACCATGGCGGAGTTGACCTCAAGTCCGCACTTGTTCATGAACTTTCCGCGCTGGCCACGGTTTCGGACCTTGGCCCTGCCGAGAAGTCCAGTTGTGATTATCCCGATTACGCAGATGCCGTTGCCCTTGAGGTTTCGGCCGGGAAGGCCGACTTCGGCATTCTCATCTGCCGCACGGGAATCGGGATGTCAATGTGTGCGAACCGTTTCCAGAATGTGCGCGCGGCACTTTGCGCGACGACCGAGTCCGCCGTGCTGACGCGTCAGCACAATGGGGCGAACGTGCTTTGCCTCGGGGCGGACGTCGTGAGCCCCGCGTATGCCGTTGAGATTGCCAAGGTCTTCTTGGCGACACCCGTTGATGAGAATGCGCGCCATGCGCGGCGGCGGTGGAAACTGGAGCGTGCGGGCCGCCTGTCGGATGCCTCAGGGCTTCTGAAGGACGACCCGGAGGTCTTTGCGACCATTCGCGCCCAGACCGAACAGGAGGACACCGAAATCAACCTGATTGCCTCCGAGAATACGTCGAGCCGTGCGTGCCGCGAGGCGGCCGGGTCGGTTCTGATGAACAAGTATGCCGAGGGCTATCCGGGGAAGCGGTGGTATTCGGGATGCCTGCCGGTCGATGCGGCGGAGGAGCTTGCCCGCAAGCGTGCATGTGAACTCTTTGGGGCGGAGTACGCGAATGTCCAGCCGCACTGCGGCTCTGCGGCGAACATGGCGGTTTATTTTGCGACAATCAAGCCTGGCGACACGATCATGTCGATGTCGCTTGAACAGGGTGGACATCTCTCCCATGGCTCGCCGGTCAATTTTTCGGGCAAGCTGTACCACATCGTGCCGTACACGGTCAACCGCGAGACGGAGCGGATTGACTACGACGAGCTTGAGCGTCAGGCGCTGGAAGTCAAGCCGAAGATTCTCCTGACGGGAGCCTCGGCCTATCCGCGCAAGATTGACTTCCGCCGCGTTCGTGAGATTTGCGACAAGGTTGGGTGCCTGATGATGGTGGACATGGCGCACATCGCGGGCCTTGTGGCGGGCGGACAGCACGAAAGCCCCGTCCCCTACGCCGACTTTGTGACGACGACGACGCACAAGACCCTGCGCGGTCCTCGCGGCGGACTGATTCTCTGCAAGGCGAAATACGCGAAGGCGATTGACTCGGCCGTCTTTCCCGGGATGCAGGGCGGGCCGCTTGAGAACATCATCGCGGCGAAGGCGGTCTGCTTCCGTGAGGCGATGCAGCCGGAGTTCAAGCAGTACGCGGCGCAGATCGTCAAGAACTGCGCGGTTCTCTGCAAGACGATTGCTGACCGTGGCTACCGGATTGTCTCCGGCGGCACGGACAATCATCTCTTCCTCGTGGACGTCAAGGCCCGTGGCATGACGGGCAAGGAGGCGGCCGCCGCGCTGGATGCGGCGGGCATCGTCGTCAACAAGAACACGATTCCGTATGATACGGAGTCCCCGTTCAAGACCTCGGGCATCCGGGTGGGAACGGCTTCCGTGACGACGCGCGGCATGAAGGAGCCTGAGATGATTAAGATCGGCACGTGGATTGCCGATGTTCTTGACAACATTGCCGACGAGACCGTTCAGGCTCGCGTGAAGCGCGAGGCGAAGGAACTTGTCGCAGGATTCCCGGTTCCGTAATGGCTAAGGTTGCTGTTGTTGGCGTCGTCGGACGGACGAACGCCGGAAAGTCGACGCTGGTCAATCGGCTCGTCGGGGAGAAGGTCTCGATCGTCTCCCCGGTCGAGCAGACGACGCGCAATACGGTGCGTGGCATTGTCGCCGACCCGCGTGGTCAGCTCGTCCTGCTCGACACCCCTGGACTCCACAAGGCGGTCGGTACGCTGGGTACGATCCTGAACCGCATGGCGCGGCGGAGCGCGGCAGGCGTGGACATCCTGTGCGTGGTCTTTGATGCAGCTGAGGCCCCCCAACTGGAGGACATTGGCTGGATGCAGCGGGTGGCGAAGGAACGCCCCGAGAAGGTCGTCTTCGTTCTCAACAAGGCCGATATGAAGCCGTTCTACTCGACCATGTTCCATGATGCGTGGAACGAGGCCTTGTCGACGGCACCGAAGGGCGAGGCCTCGGCGGCGGATGCCCGCCCCGTTTGGGTTCAGTGCGTGGCGACGCAGGAGGATGGGGTGAAGGGTGTGATGGACGCGCTCTTCGACTTTGCGGAGGAGGGCGAACCGCTTTTCCCGGAGGACATCGTCACCGACTATCCGCGTAAGCTGACGATTGCGGACTCGATTCGCGAGAAATACCTTGTGAAACTGCATCAGGAACTGCCTCATGAGCTTGGCGTTTGCGTCAAGGAGATTAAGGACGACTCGAACCGCTGGGATGTCAAGGCGGAGATTCTCGTGAACAAGGCCTCCCAGAAGCCGATTGTCATTGGGCGTGGGGCTGAGACGATTAAGTACGTGCGGCTCTGTGCGCAACGGGAACTGTCGGAAATCTTCGGGCGGAAGGTCGTGCTTGAGCTTTGGGTGAAGGTCGAGCCGAACTGGATGAAGAACAATCGCCTGTTGGCCGAGATGGGCTACATGGGGGATCTCGTGTGAGCATGAAGTCGTTCGTGGTCGCCTGTGCGCTCCTGCCGGTTCTGCTGACGGCGGAAACGAACGAACTTTCACTCGCACGACAGGCCCTGCGCGACGGGCTTTGGTCCGTGGCGCGCAACCATGCCGCACGGGTGCAGGGCGATTCGGCGAAACTGCTGACGCTGGAGACCTATGTGCGGGAGGGTAAGTGGGAAAGCCTTCTGAAGACACTTGCCCAGTGGGGAAATCCCGATGCGGAAGGCTTCCGCTACTACCGCGCCGTCGGGCTCTTCAAGACGGGGAGTGCCGAGCTGGCCCTTCGTACGGTTGAGACGAAACCCTTTACGAACGAGCAGTACCGGGCCTCGTCCGTTCGTCTTCGTGCGCTGGTAGCGCAGTCCATGGGCAAGAACGGTCGTGCGCTCGACATTCTTCGTAGCGAGGGCGATGACGATCCCGAGACGCTGATGATGGTGGCCGAACTGCTGGAGAAGACGGGTGGGGCTCCCGCCGCCGAATCCGTGTGGCGGTCGGTCGTGTCGAAAACGAATCTGACGGAGGGAATGTTGGCGACGGCTGCGGCGCACCTTGGTGATATCCCACTTCTCCGAAAGGCCTATTCGAATGCCACGTCGGTCGTCGTTCGTCGGTTCGCCGGGCTGCGGCTTGGGCTTGGCCTGATTCGGGATGATGCGACCTTTGAAGAGGGCGCGAAACTTGTTCGCTCGTTCGTTTCGGCGGCACCCGATGCGCCCGGCGCACGAGAGGCCTTTGCCGAGTTTGCGAACCGGTTGCTTGAGCGCGGCGAACTGGAGGATGCCGTCCATGCGTATGGTGAGCTCATTGAGTCGTGGCCGGAGGCCGCGAAGGATGCCGCCGTCCTTGAAGGGCGAGGATGGGCCTATCTTCGGTTGGGGCGGCTGAAGGAGGCGCAGTCCTCATTCCAACGGGCCTCCGAAGTGGCGGATGACGATGAGACGCGGGCGGAAGTCTTGGTGAAGATGGGCGACGTCCTCTCGGCGTTGGGGGATGAATCTGCCGCGATGGCCACTTATCGGGATGTGATGGCGAAGTATCCGAAGACAAGAGCCGGTGGACTTGTTGCGGATGTTGTCCGCATTCGGGAGTTGGAGTCCTTGGGGCGCAAGCACTATGCGGAGTTCCACTTCGCTGAAGCCCAAAAGGCCTTTGAGGAAGTTGCCAAGAAGGATTCGGTGCGCAAGCCCTACATGGACTATTTCGGTGTGCTTTGCCTCTATGGTCAGGGGCGGGATGATGAGGCGGAACGGAAGGCCCGCGTACTGATGGCGATGAGTGAGAATCCATCCGTTCGAGCCGCGTCGACGCTGTGGTTGGCGAAACTCCAGTACAATCGGGAGCAGTGGAAGTCGGCGCAGGTGCTCTTCGCCGCATACGTTGACCAGCAGCCCGACTCGCCGAAGGCTGGGGAGGCGCTCGTCTGGTCGGCCCGTGCGGCGTTCGCCGAGAATGACTACGCCCTTTCCATCGCGACCGTTGCCCAACTACTGTCGAAATATCCTGAATCACCGATGCGGGCGGCCGGATTGCTGGTTCAGGGGGAGGCCCTGATTGAATTGGCGCGATTTGACGAGGCCGTCCTCGTGCTGGATCGCGTTTCGTCCATTTCTGGTGTTTCAGCTGGCGAACGGTTGCGGTCGCAGACGCTCCGGGCGGATGCGCTTTTTGCCATGGGGGCCGACAACCCCAAGCGCTATCAGGAGGCACTCGACGTCTATCGGACGGTTCTGATGGGTGAGGACTTGTCGCCTTCCATGCGTCTTTCGATCGCCTTTAAGGTCGGGCGCACGCTTGAGAAACTTCGTCGGCAGGACGAGGCGACGGATCAGTACTACACGCAGGTTGTGCTGGCTTATCGGGAAGGACGGGCGCGCGGCGTTCACTATGACGACGAGGCGCGCGCGGCGTTTTCGCGTGCGGTCTTTCGGCTGGCGGATGAGATGGAGAGCCGCGGTGAGAGTTATCAGGCCGTCCGTGTGCTTGAACTTCTTGTGGCAAGTGACGTGCCGGCGGCGAGCGAAGCGGCGCGGCGCATTGAGCGGATGAAAAAGAAAGGGAACTACCTATGACGCTTTCCGGCGGCCCCATTTTCTGGATTCTGATTGTGATGGCGATCGCGGCGATTATCGTCTTCCTTGAGCGGTTTTTTGAATTGCGGCGGGCGCAGGTGGACTACGAGGATTTCGTCAAGGGCGTCATCAACGTGCTGGAGCGCGGCAACGAGACGGAGGCCCTGGCGATTTGCGAGGATACGGCCGTGCCGGTTGCCAATGTCGTGGCGACGGCCATTCGGCATCGGCATGGATCGGCGCGTCTTCTTCGGGAGGCGGTTGATTCGCAGGGGCGTGCGGAGATTGGCCGCCTTGACCGCCGTTTGGCCGCGCTTGCCATCATCGGGCAAACGGCCCCTGCCATTGGTCTTCTCGGAACGCTCATTGGCTTCATCCGTGCCGTTCTGCTCGTCAATTCGGGTGAGTTGATCTCACGGGCATCCCTGGTGGGGCTGTCCATGGAGGCCCTTGTGGCGGCTGCACTGGGACTGGTCGTATCGATTCCTGCGGCCATTATGTACGGTATCCTGCGCGTTCGCATGGATCGGCTCATTGTTGACCTTGAGGCTGCCGCGAGCCGAATCGTCGGCTATCTCTCCGTCCGTGAAGCCACGGTGAAGGAGTCCCAGAAATGAGCGCAAGTGGATGGGGCTGGCGACGCTCATCGGACTCCGGGATGTGGAAGTACGGGCCTTCGTGGCTACGGCCACTTGTCGTTTCCATTCCCTGGATTACCGTGGGCGTGGCCCTCTTGATGATGCAGCTCCTGAGTGGGACGCTGACGGCGGCCGAGGGCGTTCTCTTTGACTTGCCCGATTCGGGCCTGTCGGAAGGGGATGTGACCTCTCTCGTCGCGCTTGTCACGCCAATGAAGCAGGAAACCCTCGTCTTTTTCGATGATGCGCGTTATTCCTTGGATGACGGCGGATCGTCGTCGGCTTTCGCCGAGCAGCTGGCGGAGCGTGCGGCGAAGTCGGATCGGAAGACGCTCCTGGTTTTGGCCGATCGTCGGACGACTGCCGACGACCTGATGAAGATTGCCGCCTTGGCCCGTATGAATGGGATTCGTCGGATTCTCTTCGCCAACCGCCGCTCGGAGGCCGTGGCCGAATGAGGCCGCGCTTCTATCGATCGGGGCGTCGTTTGCGCAGCGAGTTGCTCTCGCTGGTCATCGTTGGCCTCGCTTCCTTGCTGCTGGCTTTGGCCGTTCCCATGGAGGCGATTGACTTTGTCCCCGCGGCGGATCCGCAGCCACTGTCCGCCTCCTGTGCGTTCATCACCCTGACCGAGGCGGAGGAGGCGAGCGTCCTTTCATCGGCCCGTGCGGCCTGGCGGGTGAATGCGAGGGATGTGAAGGACTTGCGTATTGAGATGTTCGCCGATTCACCACCGGAACGGGCGTCTTCAGAAGTCATCTCGTTTGGGGCGCGGCATCCGTTTCGGGCGGAGGGCGAGTCGAGCGTCCATGATCCGTCGCTTGTCCCGGCGACGTTGGCGGCACCTGTTCCACAGGCTTTGCCGATCGACGGGGAAGAGGTGGTCGTGCCCGCATTCTCGCGAGAGGATTTACTGCGCCTGAATTGAGGCGCGACAGAAAGGATAAATGAAAATGATGACAGAAGAAGAGACGCTTCAGGCATTCAAGGATACGGGTGCCTTGCTTGAGGGTCATTTTGAACTTCGCTCGAAGCTGCACTCAAACCGCTACTTCCAGTGCGCGAATGTGCTGCGCTACCCGCGGATTGCCGCGAAGCTGTGCGACGCGTTGGTTGAAAAGATGAAGGCCGGGTGCGACATCGGACCGATTGACGGCGTCATTTCGCCGGCCGTCGGCGGTATCCTCGTTGGGCACGAGGTCGCCCGTGCGCTTGATACGAAGTGCGTGTTCGCCGAGAAAGTCCCGGGCGAGGGCGTGGATGCGAGCGGCAAGCCGAATACGGTTCTGGCCATGCGCCGCTTTACGCTGAAGCCCGGTGAGCGCTATGTGGTGGCGGAGGATGTCGTCACGAAGGGCGGGCGTGTGCAGGAGACGATTAACCTCGTCAAGAAGGCGGGATGTGAAGTCGCCGCCGTCGTCCTGCTCGTGGACCGCTCGTCCGGCAAGGTGAAGTTCGGTGACATTCCGATGTTCTCCCTCATGCAGATGACGCCCGAAACCTGGACGGCCGAAGAGTGCCCGATGTGCAAGGCGGGTGGGCATCCCGTTCATCCTGGTTCGTAAGGGGATGGCAAGCCTTCGCCCTCAGATGATGAGGGTGAAGGTGCTGCCGCTGCCGGGTTCGGAGTCGAGGGTAATCGAACCGCCGTGCAGAAGGGCGATGTGCTTGACGATGGCGAGCCCAAGCCCCGTTCCGCCGAGTTCGCGGCTTCGTCCCTTGTCCACGCGGTAGAAGCGCTCAAAGATCCGCGCCTGCGCTTCCCTCGGGATGCCGATGCCGTGGTCGATGACACGAATCTCGACTTTCCAGTCGGAATGTTGCTCAACTTCGACCTTGACGACGGGAGAGCCGCTGTAGCGCAGGGCGTTGTTGATGAGATTTGAGACGGCCTCCTCAATCAGGCGCGCATCGCAGGGGCGTTCGGCATCTGCGGGAGCGGAGACCTCCAGCTTGACATCGGCCTTTTCGGCCATGGGCTTGGCAAGGTTGACGGCCGTGCGCACGATGTCCGCCACATTGCAGACGGTGAGTTCCGTGGGCGGCTTGCTCTCGGCCTGTTCGAGTTTTGCGAGCGAGAGAATGTCCTCGGCCAGGGCGTTGAGCCGCACGGACTGGTTCTTGAGTACGGAGAGCACTTCGCCGCGTTCGGCATCGCTTAGGTTGCTGGACGACGTGTCGGTCAGGATGTCGACGGCCCCGAGGATTCCCGTGATGGGGGTCTTGATTTCGTGGGTGACGTTTGAGATGAAGTCGCGGCGGAATGATTCAAGCTTGCGCATCTCGGCAAGAACGCGTTCGTTTGTGTCGCGTTCGGCCGCAAGCCGGGCGATTCGCGCTTCGTTTTGCCGCGCCAGAAGGATGAGGACGAGGACAATGCAAGCTCCCGAGCCGCCGGCGGCGATAAGCCCGTGGAGGGCGAACTCACGCGCTTCGGTGACCGCCTTGTAGGGTACGGAGATTCGCACGATGTAGTTGCCGACGCGCCGTGCGTGGTAAAGCGTCGCCATGTGAAGGGTCTCCGACTCGCGCACGATTGTGCGGGCTTTGCCGTCGGCCTTGACGGATTCGAATTCGGCGCGGCCCGCGTGGGACGGCAGGTCGCCGCCGATCGTGTCATAGACGACCTTTCCGTTCATGTCGATCAGGCTGACGCGAACATCCTCGGCCAGGGTCTCGACGCTCTGGCGAAAGCGATCCGTCAGATGCCAGAGGATCGTGCAGCAGAAGGCGAGGCCGACGAGGGCCAGAAGAGGGGCAAGAATGGTTGTGAGGGTGTGCTTCATGGGTTCATCCGATAACCAACGCCGCGAATGGTCTCGATGTGGGCGGCCCATTCGCCGAGCTTGCGGCGCAAGCCGACCATTTGCGTGTCGACGGTTCGGTCGGTGACGGCCTTGTCTTCGCTTTGCGTCAGGTCAATGATTTGAGTGCGCGTGTAGACGCGCCCGGGGTGGGAGAGCAGGAGCCGAAGCAGGTTGAACTCCATCTTGGTCAGGTCGAGGGATTTTCCCTTGAAGGAGACGGCATGGGCCGATTCGTCGAAGGTGAGGCCATCGAGCGTGTTCAGCGTGTCGATGCAGGCCGCCGGGCGGCGTAGCACGGCCTTGATTCGCGCCAGGAGGACCGTCCGTGAGAAGGGCTTCGTCACATAGTCGTCCGCGCCCAATTCAAGCCCACGGACAATATCCTCCTCCGAGGTCTTTGCCGTGAGCATGATGATGGGGGTTCGGGCGACAGACGGCGTTTCGCGGATGCGGCGGCAGACGGTCAAACCGTCAAGTCCCGGGAGCATCAGATCCAGGAGCACAAGCGCGGGCTTTTCGCGGAAGACGAGTTCAAGCCCCGTGTCGCCGCGATCGGCTTCGTGGACATTTGGATAGCCGGCCCCCTTGAGGGCAAACCTCAGGATGGTCCGAATGCCGGCATCGTCTTCAATGACTACTATCCTATCCATAACTCATCCAATTATACCATAATCTTGAGCGCAGGCGGCATCAGCCGATTTGGTTGGCGCGCGCGGCGATGTTGCCGAGGTGGCGGGCGATGTCGCGAATGGGGGCGAGAACGCCGATGAGAACAAGTCCGTCGGACTTTTCGCCGGATTCGTTCGCCCGGAGGCTCGCGGCGGAAATCGCATTCGCCTCGCGAATCTGGTCGATGACGCCCTGTTCCTGGTCGTGGGCGAGGCGCATGGAGAGCGTGTCACCTTTGAGCGCGGCCAACGTGGAACGCGAGAGGTGTCGAATGGAGTGGAGGATGTCACGAAGGAGTTCGCGATCGGACGAGCCGATGTTTGCGCGGCCCTTGGCCGTGCGGTGGCTGAGGATAAGGGCGAGGTCCGAGATTCGTTCCGCATCATTGACGCAATGGACAATTTCGGGGAGGGCCTTCGCGGCGTGTTCGCTGAGCTTCTGCTGCGAGATGGAGACGAGATAGTCGCGGATGGCGAGCTGCTGCCGATCGATTTCGTCCTCGGCCGTGCGGATGGACTCTTCCGAGACGGCGGCATCGCCAAGCCCGGACTTGACGGCGACATTCACGAGTGTGGTCGCACGGCGCGTCATATCAGAAAGGGCGCGAACGGCCGCCGAGACGGCGAGTTCGGGCGTGGAGAGAAGACGCGGCTCAAGCATCGAGGCCTTGACGCGGCGACGATCGGGAATGAGCTTGGTGCAGATTCGGGCAAGCAGGGGAATGAAGGCCGAGAGAACGATGACATTCGACACGTTGAAAATCGTATGGGCCATGGCGACGAATCGTCCTGGGTTCTCGCCGAGCAGGCCACGGCCTTCCGTGCACTTCTCGACGAGCTGGAAGAAGACGGGGGCGGCCATGCCATCCGAACTTGTCGTCACCAACGCAAAACTGAGCGTGACGAGGCAGGTGCCGATGAGGTTGAAGAGCGCGTGGGCAAGCGCCGTTCGGCGGGCGTTCGCATTGGCTCCGATTGCGGCCAGCGCGGCAGTAATGGTTGTGCCGATGTTGTCGCCGAGGACGATGGGAACGGCCGTCCAGACTGAAATGACACCCGTCTCGGCGAGGGCGATCGTAATGCCAATGGTGGCGGAGGAACTCTGCACGAGCATCGTGCACAGCGTACCGACGGCAATCGCCCCCAGGACGGCAAGCGGCGGCAGGTAGCCGTTCGTCGGCGTACAGTCGAAGGTCGAGAAGAAGGAGATGAAGCGCGGCATACCCGAAAGAACCTTCAGTTCGGTTGTCATCAGGTTCATGCCGTAGAAGAGGAGACCGAAGCCGAGAACCGTGCGCCAGGCCCCGCGTGAGACGACCTTTCGGGTGAACATCAGCCCGATGACACCGAGCGCGACGGCTGGAAGGGCGATGTCGCTCAACTTAAACGAGACGAGCTGCCCGGTGATGGTCGTGCCGATGTTGGCGCCGAAGATGACGCCAATCGCCTGTTGGAGGGAGAGAAGACCCGCATTCACGAAGCCAACGGTCATGACGCTTGTTGCGGACGAACTTTGGATAAGACCCGTCACAACCGTGCCGGCGAGAATCGCGAAGAAACGGTTTCGCGTCATGTAGCCCAGTACGGCTTTCATTTTCTCGCCGGCCGCCTCACGAAGGCCGTCGCTCATCAGCGTCATGCCATAGAGGAAGATTGCGAGTCCGCCAAGAACGGTCGAGACGATTTGAATGTTGGTGGACATCAGAGATTCCCTCCAATCCAGTTAAGGGTGAAAAGTGCGATGATGAGGACGGCGGCAATGGCCAGTTGAATGAGAGTCGAACGTCTCATGCTCCGTGTCCCAATCTTGCTGATTTCCTTCATAGTTGACCTACTTTCTTTCAGATGCTGGTATTATTTCATACGGGCGTTAGGAGACAATGAGAATCGTGTTAGGTTTTTGTTAGGGTTTGGACGCGTGCTTTTCGTTCCTTGGGCGTTCCGCCGCGCATTTCCGGCGCAAACGGCCCTTTATAGAATAAGGTATAGGCGCGGGAGAGTGAAGAGATGGGGTGTATCCATGATTTCCTTTTGGGTTGAGGTGTACGGGCCTGGTTGCGGCGACCGATATGGGTGCCGTGTCTGAAGTCGCGGCAAAATGGAAAAACGTTACCACCATCGGATTTCGGTCCTTTGGGGGCGACAGACCCGTCTAATGGGCATCGGAGTGCTTTCTGATGCCCATCAGAATTTTTTCCGATGGGCATCAAAATTTCGTCCGACGGGCATCAGAATTCTTCCGCGAGGGGAACAACCTCGGAACGCTCGGAAATCGCGGAATTGGGGTGGGAGGGGCTTTTGCCGCTGAATACATAGAAAGCCGCGCGTGCCCTTGTGGGCGACTTCGTCGTTGCTGCGCAACCTTCCCTCCGAACCGCAAGCGGTTCTTCGGCACATCTCGCGGCACA
>JBNMKZ010000049.1:0-20559 GCA_050874585.1 Verrucomicrobiota bacterium
CACCCCTGGTCGAGTTCGTCGCGTCGCGCCTTCGCGCTTGTGGGGTGCGTCGAGCCTCGCTCCCGGGGTGTCGCCGTCCCTCGTGCCGGTCCTCCGGCGGCGGCCATCGCGCAGGGACTGCCTTGCGGAATACCGCTTCGTTGCCCTGCGGGCGTCCGCCGCCGGATGCCGCGCCCCATCGGGACTGCGAACCCCTCAGCTCGCCGTCGCCGCGCCCCACCCGCTCCTCACCTCCGTTCGTTGTGGGTCTTGTCGACCATTTTGCAGGCGTTGTGTAGGCGCAAGCGCGGCACTTTGAATGGGCGAGGCCTGCCGGACGGCAGGCTGGCAAAACCATCTGCCGCGTTCCGGCCTGTGGTCGGTCTTGTCCCTCCTCTCGCGCGAACCCCCGAGCAGGCGGCCCATTTATTTCCTTTTGATTCTGTGCAGACATTTGGCCGATATGATATAATACGGCCATGAGGACAGTTTTGAGAGTGAAGGTGATGGCTTTTCCCCTCTTTTTGCTTCTTGCCTGTGTGCCCTGTTTGGCTGGGCAGGTCAAGCTCGAGAAGTCGACAAGCGGCTGGTCGCTGTCACGCAATGGCGCGCCATATTTCGTGCGCGGTGCGGGTGGCGTTGGTGACTTGGCCGAATTCGCCGCCTGTGGCGGGAACTCGATTCGCACGTGGGGGGCGGATCGTGCGAAGGAGACCCTGGATGAGGCGGCGCGGCACGATCTGACGGTGACGATTGGTTTCTGGCTGCCCCATCAGCCGGAAGGCGCGGACTATGCAAACTCGGATTGGTGTGCACGCGTCACGGAGTCTGTCCTTTCAGTCGTTCGGGCGAACAGGGAGCATCCAGCACTTCTCTTTTGGGCGCTTGGGAATGAGATGGAACTCGGCGTTTCGGACGAAGATGCCCTTTGGAAATACCTGAATGACCTCGCGAAACAGGTGAAGGCAATTGATCCGAGTCATCCTGTTGGCACCGTGGTTGCCGAAGTTTGGCCCCAGAAAGTCGAGAAAATGACGCGCCTTGCGCCTGCGCTTGAGTGGGTCGGCATCAACAGCTATGGTGGGGCGCAGGATGTCGGGCGACGCTGGCGAGAGATGGGTGGAGCCCGCCCCTACCTTTTGACGGAGTTCGGACCTCCTGGGCCGACGGAACTTGGACTGAACGAGTTTGGCTGTCCACGGGAATGGACGTCGACGGCGAAAGCCGACTGGTACGAGCGAATCTATCGTTCCAACATGATGGCGGATGCGGGGACATGGTGCCTTGGCTCCTATGCCTTCATTTGGGGTTACAAGGTTGAGGGAACGGCGACCTGGTTCGGTATGCACCTGCCGACGGGTGAGAAGTTGGCCGCGGCGGAACGGATGCAGGAACTGTGGGGTGTCCGTTCGGTGTCAAATCATGTGCCGACGATTGAGCCGCTGACGCTCTCAAAGGATGTGCTGGAGGGAACGAACGATACATTGAGTGCGCAGGCACGTGCGGCGGATGCGGATGGGGACGCGATTTCCTATGAATGGGCCGTTCTGCCGGAACTGAGTTTCTTGGGTGAAACGCATGGCATGAAGTTTCCCGAGCGCATTGACGGAATGATTGTCGCTGGTGGACGAACGCCGCGTGTTACGGTGAAGGGGATTGGTGGCGGTAAGTTCCGTCTCTACTGCATTGTGCGGGATGGGAAAGGTGGCGCGGCCCTGTCCAGTCAGGCCGTCCTTGTCCGAGGCGAGCCGATGCGGCGTTTGCGCAAGGCGGAGAAACGGCCGTGTGCGGTTTATGCAGATGACGCGAAACCGCGCTGGTGGGCGACGGGTTATCTCGGGGATGTGGCCCATTTGAAGATAAATCCCGCCTGTACAGAACGGCCGGCGAGGGGAAAGACCTGCCTGCGCGTCAGTTATTCAGGTTCGGATTGGGCTGGGCTTATGTGGCAGGATCCGCCGAACGACTGGTGCAATGCGGCGGGTGGTTATAACCTGACGGGTGCGCGGCGGCTTGTGTTCAAGGCGCGGGGAGCGAAAGGCGGTGAGGTCGTCAACTTCCAGGTTGGCGGCGGACGGGGGGCGTACCCCGATTCGGACATTGCCAAACTTGAGGGTGTGAAGTTGGCAAAGAGCTGGAGGAGCTATTCCATTGACTTGCGAGGCAAGGACCTCTCTTGCATCAAGACGGGATTCTGCTTTACGTTCGGTGGGCAGGGTGAACTGACGTTCGACCTTGACGACATTCAGTTTGAGTAGTTCAAAGGAAGGGGTGCGTATGAAAATTCTGATGAAAGTTTCACTGTTTGCTTTTGCCGCAGGGGCTTTGTGCGCTGAAGCACTTGCCTCACTGACGGGAGGCGTTGTTCCAGGACTTCCGACTCATTCGCTTGGAATGCCCTCGTGCGAACCTCCCGAGGAGTGGGGTATATCAAATGATTCGCTTTACTGGGATGCTCTCTCCGTCTTTGACGGCGACCCGGCAACGAAGATGGATGATTATGCTTATTTTGGGGTTTCGTCCGCACGTGGAAGCATTGCCTTTGATGCGGGCACGGCCCGCCATGTGACGGGTATGCGCATCAAGCAGACGTCTGCGTTTGGAGACCGGAATCAGTACGTCAAACTGCTTGGCTCAAATGACGGCGCGACATGGGAAAATGTCGTTGAGAATGCTGGCACGGTCGTCGGGAATGCGGCATTCACCGAACTCGCTGCAAGGCCAGGCGTTGGGCGTTTCCGCTACTTTCGAATTGCCGATTCCGTGGTGAACGACTTGACAGACGTGGAAATCATCTCGGACGACATTCTCATTAAGGCGAACGCTCCACAGGCGTGGGCTGACGAAACGCTCACTGCGGGAGATGCGGCGGATGGTGTTCTTGTCTCGGGGCAGCTCGTGTATGCCGCGGAAGACGTTGCGGTGACGGCCTACGCATCGCGGCATGATTATGGGGACAATTTGTCGAGTTGGCAGAAATATGGCGAATGTCTTCAGATCGGCACCGTTCAGCTGGGCGCGGCATTTTCGGGGCGGTTCACGAATCTCAAGCCGGGCGTTTACCATTGGCGTTTCTTCGGTGCGGCGGCGGGCACGTCCGTTGCGAGTGCACCGACACGGCCGTTCGTTGTCGGGTCGTCCGATTCCGCCGCGCCGATGTTCATGAACCTCAAGGGCACGGGGTCGAGCGACCTCTACCGAATCTACGATGCCTCGCTTGACGGGCAATTCGGGAACATCGCGACAAATACGGTCTGGTTCACATTTGACTGCTCGGCGATTGCTGCGCATGATATGACCGCCTCCATTAAGTTCTGGCCCGTGAGTCAGTACCGTCGCACATGGAATAGCCTGCGGGGTGTCAAGATTGACGTGTCCTTTGATGAGCCGGTGGCGGACAAGGACTGGGGCGCGGAGGAAGTGAGCAGTTGGGGCGGGCGACTGAAGCAGATGGGAGCGGGGGAACCGAAGGGCTTGACTTGGCAGACGGTTGCGACGGGCGAAGTCCTGACGGACATCCAGTCGGGCGTCGAGGAGATTGTTCTCCCCAAGTTTGAGAAGACGCCAACCTACATTCGGGTGCGCGATCTTTATAAGGGGCAACTTTACGAGGTTCAGCTTCGCACGTGTAGGCGGCCTTCGGGGTTCGCCATCATCGTTCGATAGAAGATAGACACAGAGGGAATAGGGGAAACAAATGAGGACAAGTTTGCTGATTGGTTTTTGTTCGCTTCTTCTGCCGACGCTGGCGGGCGAGAGTGCACGGTGGGTGTGGTATCCGGGTGACCGGGAGATAGCCCTTGGCGGTGAAGTGCAGATGCGCCGCATTGAGAAGGGCGAGCCGGATTGTGTTATTTGGCCCGAGTATTCGCATTGGAAGCAGGTGACGTTCTCGGGCCCCGTCTCGCTCAAGAAGGCCGAACGCGTCCGCGTCGACGTTGAGGGTGATGCGTACATCTACACGTCGTGGAGTGGACAGAAGATTCCAGTCGAGAATGGGTTCATCACGCTTGGTCCGGGTGACTACAGCCTTGAGGCCCGTGTCTACAACGCGGCGCATCCGCCCGCCATCCGCTTTGAGGGCGAGCATGTGAAGTCGGGTCGAGACTGGTCCGTGCGTTGGAATACCTGCAGTTCGGTTCCTGTCGCAACGGCGGATGACTGTGTGAAGCCCGAGGAACGCCCGTCGGTCTTTCGAATGGCACTTGAGTCGAAGGAGCCAGTTTCGCAGACGCGGGATAGTCAGGGGCTTGTTGCGGATTTCGGTCGGGAGACATTCGGCTTCCCCATTCTGAAGGATATTGAGGGACGAGGAACGGTCCGCATTGTCTATGCCGAGTCGCCCGAGGAGGCGAATGGCGGGATAGATGTTGACGTGTGGGAGAATGTTGCGCTTGATGCGGCGAAGGGGACGAGCCTGCGGATGCCCATTTCTCGGGCGTTCAGGTACATTCGCGTCACGCCGCTTTCGGGTGACGTTCGGGTGGGATCCCTTTCGATGGAGTATGAGTACCTTCCGCTTGCTTACAGGGGGGCTTTCCGGTGCAATGACGAGGAAATCAACCGCATTTGGGATGTTGCGGCCTACACGCTGCACTTGACGACGCGCGAGTTCTACTTGGATGGCATCAAGCGCGACCGATGGGTGTGGAGCGGCGACACGCGGCAGAGCGTGAATATGGCGGCCTATCTCTTCGCCGATTCGGCGGTGACGCGGCGGACGCTTTCGCTTCTCGGCGGAAAGGATCCGATTGGGGCGCATATCAACACAATCCTGGACTATACGCTCTTTTGGATTGTGAGCGTGGGTGAATACTACCTTTACTCGGGCGATTCCGACTATCTCAGGGAAATCTGGCCGCGTGTGAAAGCCCAAACGGAGTACTGCCTTGCCCAGACGAACGGAGAGGGCTTTCTCGTGGACAAGCCGGGGGACTGGGTCTTTGTTGATTGGGCGCCGGGTCCGATGACGCGCAACGGTGGGGCTTTGGCGTTTGAGCAGATTCTCTTCGTTGAGGCCCTGTCGTCCGCCGCCCGCACGGCGGAACTTGCCGGCGATTCGGTAAAAGCGGTGGAGTATGCGCGGCGAGCCGCCAATTTGCGAGGGAAAATCATGCCGACCTACTGGAGCGAGGAAAAGCAGGGGTTGTTGAGTTTCCGCGACCGGGAAGGCCGCGTGAGCGAATTGACACGTTATCCGAACATTTTTGGTCTGTTCTGCGGTTATTTTACACCCGAGCAGCGGGCGAGTGTTGTCAAGAATGTGCTTGAGAATGATTCGGTGATGAAGATTGTCACGCCTTACATGCGCTACTATGAATTGGAGAGCCTGTGCTTTCTTGGCCGCCAGAAGGATGTGACGCAGATGATGAAGGACTACTGGGGTGGAATGCTGAAACTTGGGGCGACGAGTTTCTGGGAGGAGTACGACCCAGCGAAGAAGGGGGCTGAGCACTATGCGATGTACGGGCGGCCGTTCGGAAAGTCCCTTTGCCATGCCTGGGGGGCGAGTCCAATCTATCTGCTGGGACGCTACTATCTCGGTGTGAGGCCGACGGCACCGGGTTTTGCGACATACGAGGTTTGCCCGAATTTGGGTGGATTAGCGTGGATGGAGGGGCGGGTCCCCGCGCCATTTGGTTCGATTCGCGTCAAAGCGGATAAGAAGTGTGTTGAGGTCCAGTCCGATGGTGGGCGCGGCACGCTCGTCCTGCCGGACGGTCGTCGGCTGGCAATTGAGGCGGGAACCTGCGTTCGCGCTGAATTCTGAAAAGGGCCTCCGTGGCTGAGTACTTTCCATGAGAGGAAAGGCCGCGGAGTCTTGGCCGAAATCTATCGCTTGAAATCTTCTGACACGGCGGCGCATTTTTTTGGTACAATATGTGCCAACTTCTAAACGAAAGAGACGAAAATGGGCCAACTTGAAGAATCGGCGGAACTAACACTTGATTTTACGAAACTAGAGAAAGTCGGGAAGCAGGTCGCGGAAACGCGTACTTTGGGGACTGCCGCGTGCGATCCGGGCGTGATTCCCGTGGCCGTTCAGAATGCCGATACGAAAGAGGTCATCCTTGTCGCCTATACGAATGAGTATGCGATGAAGGAGTCGTTTGCGAAGAGAAAACTCATTCTTTGGTCGACGAGTCGGAATAAGTTGTGGTTCAAGGGTGAGACGAGCGGTGAGACGTTCGACCTGCTTGAGGCCTACGTCAACTGCGAGCAGAATTCACTACTCTACATTGTGCGTCCCTGCCGCGGTGGCATCTGCCACACGAAGAACAAGGCCGGCAAGCCGCGCAATTGCTATTACAGGAAGATTGACTTCGACACGCTGAAACTGACGTTTGTCGACCCCTGAGGCGTTTTGGAACGTGGAATTTAGGTAAAAAGAAAGGTCTGAAAGATTATGGCAGTGCTCGGACAGGGCTTGGTGCTGATGCTCGCAGGAATGGGCATCGTTTACTTCTTCCTCACGATTCTCATCACGGTGACGAAGATGTCGATGAAGGGGATTGGTAAGTTCGATTCGATTCTTCCCCAGGATGCGCCGAAGAAGTCGCCTGCAAAGGTCGTGGCCTCGGATGACGATGCAAACATCGCGCTGGCGATTGCCATCGCCCGCGGATAAGGTTGTTTTACGGCTTAAGATTTAAAGAAAAGGAAAAGACAAAATGTCCAAGAAGACGGTTAAGTACATGCTCACGGCGTTTCGCGACGGCTTCCAGAGTGTTGTCGGTGCGCGCGTTCTCTCCAAGGATTTCCTCCCCTGTGTCGCGGAGGCCTACGATGCGGGCGTTCGCTGGTTTGAGGCGGGTGGCGGTGCTCGTTTCCAGAGCTGCTACTTCTACTGCCAGGAGGATGCGTTTGACGTGATGGATGCCTTCCGCAAGGCGGCACCTGAGGCGGATCTCCAGACGCTTTCGCGTGGTGTCAACGTGGTCGGTCTTGAGTCGCAGTCGTCCGACATGATTAAGCTTCATGCCGAGATGTTCAAGAAGCACGGCATGACCTCGATTCGGAACTTCGACGCGCTCAACGATGTGAACAACCTCAAGTGGTCGGGTCAGTGCATTCATGATGCGGGGCTGAAGCACGAGGTCGTCGTGACGATGATGGGGCTCCCGCCCGGCATTGACAATCAGGGGACTCACACGCCGGAGTTTTACCGCGATCGCCTGAAAAAGATTCTTGATGCGGGTATTCCTTTTGACCGCGTGGCGTTCAAGGATGCCTCGGGCACGTCGACCCCGGCGACCGTTTACAACACGATGAAACTGGCTCGCAAGCTCCTTGGCGACAAGGTGCACATCCAGTTCCACAGCCACGAGACGGCGGGCAACGGCGTTGCGTGCTATTTGGCGGCCCTTAAGGGTGGTGCCGACGGCCTCGATCTTTCGATGGCCCCGATGAGCGGCGGTACGTGCCAGCCTGACATCATCACGATGTGGCATTGCCTTGATGGTGACCCTGACTTCCAGTTCGACTTCGACATCAACAAGATCAAGAAGGCGGAGGATGCGTTCAAGGCGGCGATGAAGAAATACTTCCTCCCGCCGGAAGCGATGAATGTGAATCCGCAGATTGTGTGGAGCCCGATGCCGGGCGGCGCACTGACTGCGAATACGCAGATGTTGCGTGACAATAACATGATGGACAAGTACGACGACATGATTGCCGAGATGTACGACTGCGTGCGTTTGGGCGGTTTTGGTACGTCCGTCACGCCTGTCTCCCAGTTCTACGCCCAGCAGGCGATTCAGAACGTCATGTTCGGCAAGTTCAAGAAGTTCGCGCCGGGTTATGCGAAGATGGTCCTCGGCTACTTCGGCAAGACTCCGGTTGCGCCTGACCCCGAAATCGTGAAGAAGGCCGCTGAGTTCATGAAGATGGATCCGACCACGAAGACGGTTCTCGAACTCAACGATGCGGATCCGACGAAGGGCCGTGCACCTGCCGAGAAGCGTCTGCGTGACGCGGGCTTGCCCGTGACGGACGAAAATGTCTTCATTAGCGCCTCCTGCAAGGAGAAGGGCATTCTCTTCCTCCAGGGCAAGGGCCCGATGGGCTGCCGCTTTGCGGAGGATGCGCCGAAGGCCGGTGCGAACAAGGACGGCGTGACGGTGACCATCGGCGGCAAGGCCTATGGCGTCAAGATTACCGGCGACGGCAAGGCGATTGTGAATGGCAAGGAAGTCGCGTTTAAGGCTGAGGCTGGCATCAAGGCCGCTCCGGCTGCCGCGACGGCCCCGGCTGGTGGACAGGAGGTCAAGGCTCCGGTCCCGGGTACGGTTCTTCGTGTGAGCGCGACGAATGGCCAGAAGGTTGCCAAGGGTGATGAAATCCTCGTGATGGACGTCATGAAGATGGAGACGCCTGTGACGGCACCGTGCGATGGCACCGTGACTGTGACTGTCGCGGCAACGGATAAGGTTGCGACGGGTGATGTCCTTGCGGTCATTGGCTAACATTCAAGTCCCAGACTAAGGAAAGTGAGAACGATGAAGAAGATTCTGATGGCTCTGGTCTTGGCGGCGGGGTGCTGCTTTGCGGCACACGCCGATGGGGACTGGAAGGCTACGCTCGGGAAGGTCAAGGACCTTTCGGGCGACACTGGCGTCGCCGGGTTTGCGCGCAAGACGGCACCTGCCTACATTACGGGCGACTTCGCTGAAGCCGATCGTCCGGCGAAGGCTCCCCTGAGCGCGAATCGGAACGGTTATTGGGATAAGGATCTCAACTGGCATGGCGGCTACTTCGACGAAGTTGGCACTTTCGTAGCGGGTCATGAGGTGAAGGTTCTCGGTGGACTTCCGTATGGTGTCGGCCAGTTGATTATGATTCCCGTCTGCCTGATTCTCCTCTACCTCGCAATCGTCAAGGGCTTTGAGCCGCTGTTGCTTCTGCCGATTGGTTTTGGCGGACTTCTGGCGAACTGCCCGCTGACGGGCATTACGGCCCCGGCGATGATGCACGATGGTGTCATTTCGTTCTTGCAGAGCGGAATCCCCGTGATGAGCGGTGGTGTGGTTGAGCCTGGTGGGTTCTTGCACTACTTCTTCAAGTTCGGCATTGACACGGGCGTGTTCCCCATCATGATTTTCATGGGTGTCGGTGCGATGACGGACTTCGGTCCGCTGATTGCGAACCCGAAGGCAGCCCTGCTTGGTGGTGCGGCGCAGTTCGGCATCTTCTTCGCGCTCTTTGGCGCACTTGGACTCGCGGCAGTTTTCGGCGAAGGTTTCTTCGGCTGTGACGCGTTGAAGGCGGCGGCTTCCATCGGCATTATCGGTGGTGCGGATGGCCCGACGGCCATTTGGTTGACGTCTCGCCTGGCCCCCGATTTGCTCGGTGCGATTGCGGTCGCGGCTTACTCCTATATGGCGCTTGTCCCGATTATTCAGCCGCCGATCATGAAGGCTCTGACGACGAAAGAAGAGCGTCTTATCAAGATGCCCCAGCTTCGTCCGGTGAAGAAGATTGAGAAGATCTGCTTCCCGCTGATCGTGCTTCTCCTTTGCGCATTGCTCTTGCCGTCCGCCGTGCCGCTGATTGGTGCGCTGATGCTCGGTAACTTGGCGAAGGAGATTGGTCCGTCTGTGGCACGTATCGCCGACACGATGTCGAATGCGCTCTGCAACATCGTGACGATTATGCTGGGACTTTCGGTTGGTTCGAAGCTCGCCTGTGAGAAGTTCCTCTCGGGTACGACGCTTGCGATTCTTGCGCTGGGTCTCTTGGCCTTCTGCGTGGGTACGGCGGCGGGTGTCCTGATGGCGAAGCTGATGAACCTCTTCTCGAAGGAGAAGGTCAATCCGCTGATTGGTTCGGCTGGTGTCTCGGCCGTTCCGATGGCGGCGCGTGTCTCGAACAAGGTCTCGCTCTCTCAGGATCCGACGAATTTCGTCCTGATGCAGGCGATGGGTCCGAACGTCTCCGGCGTGATTGGCTCGGCCGTTGTCGCGGGCGTTCTCTACACGCTCTGCCGCTAACTGAAGGGCGGTGCCTAACGGTCTCCGCGGCTCTTCTCAGGGCTGCGGAGGCCGTTCGCATTTAGAATGGAAAGGACGAAAATGGAAAAGACAGCGGATGCGAGTCGGCCGACCCTCTGGCAGATTTATGTCTCATTTGTCCGCATGGGGGCACTCCTGATAGGCGGTGGTTATGCGCTTCTCCCTCTTCTTGAGGATGAGGTCGTTAAGCGCCGCGGATGGGCGAAGGAAGGTGAAATGGGCGATTACTATGCATTGGCCCAGCTCCTCCCGGGTGTGATTGCCATTAATGCCGCGATGTTGGTTGGTAATCGCTTGCGTGGATTCTCGGGGAATCTCGTCTCTTCTCTTGGCCTCGTCACCGTTCCTTTCTTCTTGATTGCCGCTTATGCCATGACCTATTCGCAGGTCAACGGATGGCCGATGGTGATGAATTTTCTTGAGGGCGTTCGCCCGGCAGTGGCTGGAATGATTCTTGGCTTTGGCATTAACATGGTCATCAAGGCATTTCGTGGGTTGATTCATCGGGATGGGAAAAAGGACGGGAGGTCGAAATGATTGTTCGGGCTTTTCTTGTCCTTGCCTACTCATTCTTTAAGATCGGTCTTCTGACGATTGGCGGTGGACTTGTCATTATTCCACTCATTCAGCGCGAAATGGCCGTCCGGGGCTGGATGACGACGGAACAGTTCCTCGACATCATCGGTATTGCGCAGTCTACGCCGGGTCCGATAGGCGTCAACACGGCGACATTTGTCGGCTACCGGGTGATTGAGACCCTGGGGGGTGGAATCGGCATTTCGCTACTGGGGGCACTCCTCGCGACTCTGTCAGTCACGGCTCCCAGTGTCATCTGTGTTCATTTTGGAGGTGCGTGGTTTGAGCGAAACCGTGAAAAGGTGTGGGTCAAGCGCGTTTTCATGGTCATTCGCCCGATTGTTGCCCTGCTCGTGACATGGGCCGGCTTTGACCTTTCGCGAGAATGCCTGTCGGGTTCGCTCCATGTGGTTCCTCTGGTGGTGGCCGCAATTGCGTTTGTGCTGACGGTGACGCGCAAGTTCTCCCCCCTTTGGTCGCTCCTGCTGGGTGGTTTGTCGGGCCTTGCCCTTGCCGCGTTCTGACGCGCAGGTATTCCGACGGCGCGGGCGCGGCACTTCGTGGTTGCCGCGTCCCGGCTGGTAGGCGGTCTTTTTCCTCCTCTTGCGCAAAACCACAGGCAAGTGGTTTATGGTATAATATTCGCCCATTCACAAGGAGGTCTTATGGGCGGTTTTTGCGGCGTTGTGTCGAAGGATGATTGCATCGGCGATCTGTTTTTTGGTACGGACTATCATTCGCATCTCGGTACGCATCGGGGTGGGTTGGCGGTACTGGGTGATCAGGGTTTCCAGCGGTCGATTCACAACATTCAGAATGCACCGTTTCGGTCGAAGTTTGAGAATGATTTCGGTCGCTTTTCCGGTAAAGTTGGCATTGGTGTCATTTCGGATACGGATCCCCAGCCGCTGGTAATGACTTCGCGTCTTGGTCGGCTCGCCATTGCGACGGTTGGATTGATTTCAAACATAAAAGAGCTGATGGACGAGCTTTTCCGGGATTATGCGTCCCAGTTGCAGTACTCGACGACGAGCGGTATGGTTGGCCCGACAGAGGTCGTGTCCGCACTCTTGGCGACGCGCAGTTCGATTGTCGAGGGTGTGCGTTATGTGCAGGAACGCATCAAGGGTAGTTGCTCGATTCTTGTGGTGGATGAGAAAGGTCACCTTTATGCCGCACGTGACCGATACGGGCGTACGCCGATTGTCATCGGCCGCAAGGCCAGCGGCTACATCGCCTTGATGGAGAGCTGTGCACTCCCGAATCTCGGTTACGAGTATGTGCGCGACCTTGGTCCGGGCGAAATGGTTGAGATGACGGCCGATGGGCTGACAACGGTCATTGAACCTGGCAAGAAAATGGCCATTTGCTCGTTCCTTTGGGTCTACTACGGCTTCCCGGCATCCAGCTATGAGGGGCGGAATGTCGAGATGGCGCGTTATCGCTGTGGCGGTGCGTTGGCCCGTCGTTATCCGGTTGATGTCGACGCGGCTTGTGGAATCCCGGATTCGGGGACTTCTCACGCGCTTGGTTATGCGCATGAGGCTGGCATCAAGTATGCGCGTCCGTTCGTCAAGTATACGCCGACCTGGGCGCGTAGTTTCATGCCGTCCGATCAGCGGCAGCGTGAGAAGGTCGCGGCCATGAAGCTCATTCCCATTCCGGGCCTGATTCGGGATCGTCGTCTGGCCTTTTGCGACGATTCGATTGTGCGCGGCACCCAGTTGGGCAAGCAGGCGGACCGACTTTATAAGGAAGGGTGCAAGGAGGTCCATGTCCGGATTGCCTGCCCGCCGCTTCTTTATCCTTGCCGATTCATCAACTTCTCCCGGTCGAAGAGTGAATACGATCTCATTACGCGCCGCTACATTCGCGGGCATGAGGGCGAGGGGGCGGACCTCTCGAAGTATGTGGATCCGAATGGTGAGGCCTATAAGGGTATGGTGGACTACATCCGCACGAAGCTGAACCTGACGACGCTCGCCTTTCAGACAGTGGATGACCTCATCGCGGCGATTGGCTTGCCGAAGGACCAGGTGTGCACGTACTGCTGGACGGGTGAGGACATTTCGATGCCGGGCTCCTGTGCGCACGGCTGTGGCACGTGCCCCCATGCCTGTCCGTGTCACTGAAGATTTGGTATAATACACAAAAAACACGAGAAGGACGATAGATGAACGACATAACATTTGGTCAGGCATGGGAATACGGCGGCTTTCTGATGTGGGTTCTGGCGGGCTTTTCCGTCTTTGCCCTGGCGGTCGTCATTTATCTGTGGGTCTCGCAGTTGCGGTGGATGTTCTTTCCTCTGGCGCGGCGGCGGCTTGACGCGGCGAAGGACAAGGCGGCCGAGGGCGGCCGAATCGCGGCGCGGGCTTTTTCGGCCGTGGACTGGCTGGCCGACATTGCCGCGATTGCGCCGCTCGTCGGGCTTCTCGGTACCGTGCTCGGTATGTTCCAGGCGTTCGGGGGCATTGCCAGTGACGTTTCGGCTGGTGCGAAGCCGGTCGTACTGGCGGCGGGTGTCTCGAAGGCCATTGTGACGACGATTTTCGGACTTGTCGTGGCAATTCCGTCCCTGATTGCGTATGCGATTTTCCGTCGTCGTGCGGCGCGGCGCATCGCCGAACTTGAGGAGGCGGCCGATGAAGTTTAAGGTCGAGACGAAGAGCCGCGCCCCAGTTCTCGCCCTGACGTCAATGCTTGACGTTATCTTTCTCCTGCTCTGCTTCTTTGTGACGGTAAGCGTCTTCTCTCAGTGGGAAAGTGAGATTTCCATTCGTCTCCCAGCGGCGAAAACGGCCGATCAGCCGGAACGCCTGCCAGGGGAGATTATTGTCAATCTGGAGAAGGACGGGCACATTAAGGTCAACGGAACCGCTCTGACGCTGGGCGAACTCCAGTCGCGACTGAAGAAAGTTGCGCGGTTCTACCCGGGGCAGCCCGTCATCATCCGTGCGGATCGTGAGACGAAGTACGAGTCGCTCGTTGAGGTCATTGACACCTGTCGCGGGGCGGATGTTTGGAATTTCTCGCTGGCCACGGAGGGCGGCGAGTCGCATTGATATAACGGAAGGATTATTACCATGCTCGAATGGATGGACAGCCTGAAGGGGCGCTCGCTGATGCGCCTCGCTTCTTTCACGGATGAGGAAATGCTGAATCTTGTGGATCTTGCCGGGCAGCTCAAGGCGCGGCGTCATGCGGGGGTGCGCGGCGATTTGCTGCACCGCAAGAACATTGCGCTGATTTTTGAGAAGTCCTCAACGCGGACGCGCAACAGCTCGATTATCGCCGCGCGGGATGAGGGCGGCGGTGCGGAGTACCTGACGCGCCCCGATATCCATTTTGGGAAGAAGGAGTCCGTGAAGGATACGGCGCGTGTCCTCGGGCGCATTTATGACGGCATCCTGTTCCGCGGCTTCTCCCAGAAGACCTGCGAGGATCTTGCGCGCTATTCGGGCGTTCCCGTGTGGAATGGTTTGACGGACGACTACCATCCGACCCAGATTCTGGCGGACTTGCTGACGGTCAAGGAGACGTTCGGAGACCTCAAGGACTGCACCATCGCCTATGTGGGTGACGGACGGAACAATGTGGCCAACTCTCTGATGATGGGCTGTGCCAAGGCTGGCATTCGCTACATCTGCTGTACGCCGAAGGAACTTTGGCCGGACGAGAAGATTCTGGCGGAAGCGGAGGAAGTTGCGAAGCGCAACGGCGTGGACATTCGCGTCTTCGACGACCCCGTCAAGGGCGTGAAGGGGGCGAATGTTCTCTACACCGATGTCTGGGTGTCGATGGGCGAGGAGGCGAAGACGGCCGAACGCATCCGTATGCTGAGGCCTTATCAGATTAACATGGATCTGATGCGGGCGACGGGAAACATTGACGGTAAACTGATGTTCCTGCACTGCCTGCCGGCCTTCCATGACTTCAATACGGAGGTGACGAAGGAGAGCGGTGCACTGGAAGTTACGGATGAGGTGTTCGAATCGAAGTATTCGAAGGTCTTTGATGAGTCCGAGAACCGTATGCACACCATCAAGGCTCTCTTTGTGTCGGCCCTTTGCGACCGTGCGTCCATCTGAGGTTTGAGAGACCACGGCCCGGTTCGGGCCGTTTCGCCGATGACGAAGCTCGATGAAAAATGGGCGTTGATGCGAGAGACGATCGGCTCGGATCGTCTCTCGATTGTCATGCCATTCTTTCATTTGGCGGATTCAGTGGCGAAGAACCTTCGGCAAGTCGCCGATCTCTTCGAGTCGCATGGCATCCCGACGGAACTCGTCCCGGTGGACGATGGGTCGGGGGATGGGACGGATCAAATCCTTCGCGCCTTTGACTCGAAAGCCTATCGTCATGTTGCCATGACCCCCGTTGTCTGTCCGAAGAATGGCGGCAAGGGGGCGGCACTGCGTGCAGGATTTGAAGCCTCGTCAGGTCGGTATGTGCTTCTGCTGGATGGCGACCTTGACATCCATCCGGCGCAAACGCCACTTTTCTTTGAATCGCTCGTCAGGAATCATTCGGACATTGTCGTCGGTTCGAAGCGGCATCCGCTTTCCGTCGTTCAGTACCCTTGGCATCGGCGAATCGTGAGCGCGGTTTATTTTGCGCTCGTCCGCCTTTTCGTTGGGTTGCCCATCACCGATACGCAGACGGGGATGAAGCTTTTCAGGCGTGAGGTCTTGGGTCCGGCCCTCGACCGAATGCTGGTCAAGACGTATGCCTTTGACTTGGAACTTCTCTCAATTGCCGCGTCCCGTGGGGCGAAGATTTCGGAGGCCCCCGTGGTGATTCGCTTTGGCTCGAAGTTCGGGGCTCTCAGGCCGCGGACGGTCATTCAGATGGCGAAGGATTCGCTGGCGGTTTTTTATCGACTCCGTATCCTGCGCTATTATGCCAAGGCCCTCGTGCCGCGCAAGCTGAGCCATGAGCCGATGGTCTCGATTGTGATTGCCTGCCCGCACATGAGTTGGATGCTGGATGAGTGTATCGCGGCGATTTGTGCGCAGAGCTACTGGAATTGGGAGTGCATCATCCTGCCGGATGACGACGAGGCGCTCACGGTTCCACAGGCGGGTGGAACGTTCAGGGTTATTCCGACGGGCAAGGTTCGTCCGGCCGAGAAGCGAAACTGCGGCATTCGTGCGGCCCGAGGTGAGATAGTTGCCTTCATTGATGACGATGCCTACCCGGACGCGCACTGGCTGGAGTACGCCGTTCGGTATTTTTCCGAGCCGGGGATTGGTGCCGTGGGTGGACCAGGCATCACGCCGCCGGGGGATGGCTGGCTGGCCCGTCTGAGCGGTCGTGTCTATGACAACATTCTTGTTTCTGGCAATTTCCGCTATCGCTATCGGGCGGGCGGTGTGCGCAAGGATGTCGACGACTATCCGAGTTGCAACCTCCTTGTTCGTAAGGATGTGCTGACGAGAATCGGCGGCTATCGCACGGACTTCTGGCCGGGGGAGGATACGCTGTTGTGCAAGGACATTATCGACGGGTGGAAGCGAATCGTCTACGACCCGTGGGTCGTCGTCTACCATCATCGTCGCCCGCTCTTTCTTCCGCATCTTCGTCAGTTGGGCCGTTATGCCTTCCATCGCGGCTATTTCTGCAAGCGGTTCCCGTCCAACTCGCTTCGACTGAGCTATTTTATTCCAACGCTCTTTGGCCTCTACCTTGTGTGCCTTGCCCTTGGCTGGATTGCGGGCATCTGGGCTCCCTTCGGTGGACTAATCGGTTGGGTCTCCTTCGCGCCGCTTGGGCTTTATCTGGCGGCGGTTGTCCTGACGACGGTCAGCCTGCGTCCGCATGTCTGGTTCCTCACGGGGATGGGCGTGATGGCGACGCACGTCTGGTACGGAATCCGCTTTGTCCAGGGACTTCTGGCGCGTCACGCCCCCTGCGAATTCATTGGTGCCGACCATGCCCAGGGGCACCTGCGCAACTGAAAATGAAAGGATTGTAACATGAACCATCTGATTGAACCTGTCCTCTGGCTGTTGGCGGCCTACCTCATTGGCGGCATCCCGTTCGGATTCCTCATCGGCCGATTGCGCGGCATTGACGTGCGAACGGTCGGCTCACGAAATATCGGCGCAACGAATGTCTTTCGTACCGTTGGCAAGAAGTGGGGTCTGCTGGCGTTCATCTGCGATGTGCTCAAGGGACTCTTCCCGACGCTCGCGGCAAAGGCGTGGGCGAACGATTGGACATGGCTTCCTTTGGCGGTGGGCATCGCCTGTGTCCTCGGGCATATGCTCACGCCGTACATGAAATTTCGCGGCGGAAAGGGTGTGGCGACGGCCTTCGGTATGCTGATTGGCCTTGTCCCCGCGCTCGTTGGCGTGGCCTTTCTCGTCTTCTCGGTTCTCTTCGCTTTCTCCCACTACATCTCGCTGGGTAGCTGCGGCGCGGCACTTTTTCTGAGCGTGGCCATTTGGTTCCCCGTGCTGGGGGCACGGGGCGCGGCGGATTTGCCCCAGTGCATCCTCGTGACGCTGATTGCACTTTTCGTCATCTGGAAGCACCGCGCCAACCTGGGGCGGCTGGTTCATGGGACGGAGAACAAGATTTATCTGTTTGGTAAAGCAAAGAAGGAGAACACGAAATGATCTCGGATCAGGTTAAGCTCGGCAAGGAACACGCGCCGCATCGTTCACTTATGTTTGCCTGCGGCATGAAGCGGGCGGACATGAAGAAGCCCTTCATCGGCATTTGCAACTCCTACGAGAGTTTCGTGCCTGGGCATTGCCACCTCAACAAGGTCGGGGCCTTCCTGAAGAAGTGCATCGAGGAAGCCGGAGGCGTGGCGATGGAGTTCAATACGATTGCCGTTTGCGACGGAATCGCCATGGGACACTCCGGAATGAAGTATTCCCTCCCCTCGCGTGAACTGATTGCCGACTCCGTCGAGACGGTCGCCCGCGCCCATTGCTTTGACGCGATGATTTGTGTGCCGAACTGCGACAAGATTGTTCCCGGCATGCTCATCGGAGCCTTGCGCGTCAACATTCCGACGATTTTCGCCTCGGGTGGCCCCATGGCCCCGGGCAAGCATCCGGTGACGGGCAAGGATACGGACCTGAATTCGGTCTTCGAGGCGGTTGGTGCGGAGTCCGTCGGCAAGATTAAGCCGAAGGATCTTGAGCGCATTGAGAAGACGAGTTGCCCTGGTTGCGGCAGTTGCTCGGGAATGTTCACGGCCAATTCGATGAACTGCCTTTATGAGGCACTCGGTCTTGCACTGCCTGGCAACGGAACGGTCCTTGCCATTGATCCGCGTCGACAGGATCTCTATCGGGCGGCGGCGCGGCGGATTGTCGCACTGGCGAAGAAGGGTGGTCCGCGCCCGAAGGACCTCGTGACGCGTGATTCGCTCGACAATGCACTGACGCTTGACATGGCGATGGGCGGTTCGACGAATACGGTGCTTCACACGCTGGCCATTGCCCGTGAGGCGGGCGTGGACTATTCGCTCAAGCGCATGAACGAAGTTTCCGCTGCGACGCCCTATGTGTGCAAGGTTGCGCCGAGTGGACACTACCATGTGGTTGACGTCGACCGTGCGGGTGGTATCATGGCTGTCCTGAAGCGGGTCTCAAAGTCCGCGTTCTTCCATCCCGACTGCCCGACCGTCAGCGGCAAGACGCTGGGTCAGCAGGTTCGCGCGGCGAAGATTGCCGATGATGACGTGATTCGCCCGATTGCGAACGCCTATTCGCAGGATGGCGGACTCGCCGTTCTTTGGGGCAACCTCGCGACCAAGGGTGCCGTCGTCAAGAAGGGCGGCGTTGCGCCGTCTATGATGAAGTTCACGGGCAAGGCGATTTGCTTCGACTCCCAGGAAGAGGCGTGCAAGGGCATTCTCGGAGGAAAGGTCAAGCCGGGGCACGTGGTCGTCATCCGCTACGAAGGCCCGAAGGGTGGGCCGGGTATGCAGGAGATGCTCGCGCCGACGTCCTACATCATCGGGCAGGGCCTCGGGGAGTCCGTTGCGCTGATTACGGACGGACGCTTCTCGGGTGCGACGCACGGAGCGTGTGTCGGGCACGTTTCGCCCGAGGCGGCGGAAGGCGGCCTTATCGGACTCCTCAAGGATGGCGATGCGATTACGATTGACATTCCGAAGCGGGCCATCAAGGCCGAGCTGTCGAAGGCGGAAATCGCCCAGCGCACCAAGAAGGCGAAGGCCTGGACGCCGCGCATTCGCGGCGGATGGCTGGAGCGTTATGCGCACTTCGTCGGCAATGCCTCGACGGGTGCCTCGCTCAAGCAGGAAGACTAATCCATTCTCGGAAGCGGCCCGTCCGCCATGAGAGTGCGCAAGTCGTCCACGCGTCGGTTCCTGACCGAAATGCCGCAGGTGGTGGTGATGCTGCCTGCGGCAATCAAGGTCTGCCGCGATATGCGGCGCGGCATCCTGAAGTATATGCGGACGCACGGTCCGTGGGCCTTGCACCTGGTGGAAGGGCGCGACTGCGAGCAGAAACTGCGCAATTCGCGCATTAAGTATTCCGGCATCATCGCCCAGCCGCTGACGGAGTCGGAGGTCGGTGTGCTTTCCGCCCTCTCGATTCCGCAGGTGCTGGTCGACCCGCAGAAATACCATCTCACGCCCGCCTATCGTCGCCTTTTGGCGAGGGCCTCGCTCATTCGCTGTGACACGCAGGCGGTCGGACAGTTTGCCGCGCACCATTTCCTCGAACTGGGCTTTTCCCATTTCGCCTATGTCGGGGCGACGGGTGATGCGCGGTGGTCCGATTTGCGTGGACAGGCCTTTGCGGACGAATTGGAGCGGCAGAACCACGAGGTCTCCTTCTTTGATGTAAAGAAGGGCGAATCCTTCGTCGACGAATTGCCGCGCCTGTGCGCATGGTTGCGCACCTTGCCGAAGCCGTGCGCCGTCTTCTGCGCCTGGGACGGGCGAGCGCGGCAAGTCGTTGATGCCTGTGCCATGGCGGAGATTGAGGTCCCTTCGTCCGTATCCGTCCTTGGCGTGGATGATGATGCCGCCGTCTGTGAGTCGGTTGAGCCACCGATTCCCAGCATTCGGCTGACGGCGGAACGTGCCGGTTACCTAGCGGCGCGGCAGTTGGACAATGTGTTGCGCGGCATTTCGGCACCGCACCAGATCCTCTATGGTCCGGGGAAAGTCCAGAATCGGGTCTGTGCGGTTGGCGTTCGGTACTGGCGTGACGGAGTCGTCCGTGCGGCGGCGGAGTTCATTGCCCTCAATGCCGTGCGCGGGGCGACGGTGTCGGATGTGGCGCGTCATGCCGGTGTCAGCGTACGGGTGCTGGAGCGGCGATTCGCCGCTGAGACGGGACGGACGGTGTCGGAGATGCTCCTCGGGACGCGACTGGACCATGTCCGGAAGATGCTGGCGGAGACGGACGAGCCAATCAAGTCGATTGCGCTGTCCTGCGGTTTCACCTCCGTAAGTTACTTGACCATGCTTTTTCGACGGGCGGAGGGCATGACGATGACGAAATATCGGGAACAGGCGAAACTCCTGCGCCAGTGAGGGAACTGTCTTGTGCGCATGAGAGCCTATTCCCGTGCGCATCCGAATTTCCTGTCGTGCGCAGGAGAAGTGCGCCGCGTGCGCATCGCGGCGTTTTCCCGTGCCCATCGGAAGAAAACTTACTCATGAGTAAGTCTGCCGCCGACGGGCACGGGAGGCGCGGATGTTGCCCCTGCCGCGTCGGGGTCTTGCCCATCAGCATCCGCCGCGAAGCCGCTTGCGCGTCGGAATCCTGCGTTCGGCGCATGATTCGTTCGGTTATGGGCGGACGGGCGCATGCGCCCGCCGGGTCGGGCGGTTGTGTGTCTCCCGTCGATTTGTCGATTGAAAAGGTAAGTGGACAGGGGCGGCGGACGGTCGGCGAAGACCCGCTTTTTCGGGGGACGGCCTGCACGCATCTGCCTTGAGGCGGCTGGAGACGACGCGGAATCGGGGGCTTTTGACGCGCCTTTGCAGGGG
>JBNMKZ010000050.1:0-20311 GCA_050874585.1 Verrucomicrobiota bacterium
AGCGAGAACAAGTACCTCCAGAAGGGCATTCTCCGCGACCGCTGGGGCTTCAAGGGCATGATTGAGACGGACTGGGGCGGGCAGCACTCGGGTGCCTTTGCCGCGAACAACGGCGGCGGCGTCGAAATGCACTGGGGTAAGGGCATCGTCCACAACTACTATGCGATGTCGAACCGCTTCCCGCTGGCCGAAGCCGTGCTGAATGGCAAGGTTCCTGCGGCGACGGTCGACGAAATGGCGCTTCGGACGCTGTGGGTGATGGCCAAGACGGGCTTCCTGACGAATGCGCCGCGCAAGGCCGGTGCGCGCAACACGAAGCATCACCAGCGCATTGCCCGTGACGAGGGTGCGAATTCCATCGTCCTCCTCAAGAACACGAAGGGCGTTCTCCCGCTCGACGAGAAGAAGATCGAGAAGATACTCGTGATTGGTAAGGGCGCGGACGAGAAGCAGTGCGGCAAGGGCTGCTCGGGCGAAGGCAACGTCCCCTATGAGATGACGCTTTTCGGTGCGCTCAAGGCGCGGCTGGCCGGCAAGGACGTGAAGCTGATGCCGTTCTGCGCCAAGATGGAGATTGCGAAGACCGACACCTCGAATGCGGTCATCACGGGCGGACACGTCGAGCAGAAGACCTCCGTCGACTGGAGCGACGCGGCGGAACTGAAGGCGGCTGCCGAGGCGGCCGACGCGGTCATCGTCTTCACGGGAACGGAACTCGGCTACCAGGAGAATATGGAGTCCGAGAGCCGCGATCGCGTGAACATGGACCTGCCGAAGGAACTTCAGGAGGCCACGCACACCATTCTCGGGTGGAATCTCAAGAACCTCGTGGTCGTCTCCCGTTCGGGTACGCCCGTTGGCTATACCTGGACGGACAAGGCGGACACGCTGATTCAGACGTCCTACCTCGGCATGGAGGAGGGCAACTCCATCCTCGACGTCGTCTTCGGCGACGTGAACCCGAGCGGCAAGCTCGTGCAGACCTGGCCGAAGTCCTACGCCGACACGGCGGTCGCCCAGGCCGGGACCTACAATGCGAAGGAAGTCGTCTACAACGAGCGCTTCTACGTCGGCTACCGCTGGTACGACCACAAGAAGATTGAACCGCTCTTCCCGTTCGGCTACGGCTTGAGCTACACGACCTTCGGCTACGGGAACGTGGCGGCGACGAACCATGCCCGGACGGTCTCCGTCTCGGTGGACGTCACCAACACGGGGAAGCGTGAGGGCGCAGAGGTCGTTCAGGTCTACGCGTCCTATCCGAACGCGAAGGTCGAGCGTTGCGTCAAGGAACTGAAGGGCTTCCAGAAGGTGACGCTTGCACCGGGTGAGACGAAGAAGGTCTCGGTCACGGTGCGGGTTCGCGACTTGGCCTACTGGGACGAGTTCATCCACCGCTTCCGCGTCGACGCGGGCGAGTACGAGTTCCTCGTCGGTTCGTCCAGCGCGGACATCCGCGGCAAGGCGACGGTCAAGATTGAGAAGGACTACGTCTTCGACGACTGATTGTCGGGGACGGCAGGTGACGCGGGTCTTCCACGGGAGTGGACGGCCCGCGTTTCGTTTAGTGGGGGGTGGGGGCTTTTTCCGCGTGACGGACATGCTTTTAGCCTGTCATTTCTCGTTTATCGTGTTTCGTGAGATTCCTAATTATTCCCTCACTTTTGCCCTGTTCCCTTTGAAGGGACGAATATGGTATAATATGCGCCATGAAAGTGAGCAATTCAGGCCGTAAAGGCGGCTATAACTGCGTGGTCTGCATCAAGCAGGTACCCGATACGAAAAAGGTGACGGGCGAGGCCATGAAGGCCGACGGCACCATCAACCGTGCGGCGTTGCCCGCGATCTTCAATCCGGAAGACCGCAACGCCCTTGAGGCGGCGCTTCGCGTCAAGGAGACCTATGGCGGAACCGTGACTGCAATTGCGATGGGGCTTCCCGCCGCGTGCACGATTCTCCGCGAGGCCCTGATGTGTGGCGCCGATAAGGCGTACCTCGTGACTGACCGCAAGGCGGCCGGGTCCGATACGCTTGCGACGAGCTACATTCTTTCCCAGGCGGTGAAGAAGTTCAATCCCGACCTCGTCTTCTGCGGTCGCCAGGCGATTGACGGCGATACCGCGCAGGTCGGCCCCCAGATTGCCGAGAAGCTCGACTTCGCCGCGATTACCTACCTTGAGGGTCTTGAACTCGATGGGGACGATGCGATTGCGACGCGTGACATCGGCACTGGCATTGAGAAGGATCGCGTCCATCTGCCCGCGCTTTTCACCGTGACGGAGAAGTTCGGTGAGCTGCGTCCGTTCGACGTGAAGCGCGTCATGAAGTACAAGAAGGCGAAGGCGCCTGTCGAGAATGGCGGCGTTGCCCTTGAGGGCGACCTCGCGATAGGTCAGCTTTCGTGCGACGATATCGGTGCCGAGCCTGACCGCTGCGGCTTCGCCGGCAGCCCGACGAGCGTGAACAAGATCGTCTCGGTCGTTCTCGCGGGCGGCGACTACAAGGAATATTCCGCCGATGACGCGGGCGTCAACGCGCTGGTGGGCGAACTCATCGCCGACCACACCATTGGATAAGGAGAGGTTTTATGGACAGAGCAAAGGGTGAAGTCTGGGTATTTGCCGAGCAGGAAGACGGCAAGTTGAGCGACGTTCCGCGCGAACTTCTTGGCAAGGGGCGCGAACTGGCCGACAAGCTTGGCGTGAAGCTGGCGGCGGTCCTGATGGGCAATGGCGTGGAGGGTCTTGCCGCACAGCTCTTCGAGGCTGGTGCCGACAAGGTGCACCTCGTTGAGGATCCCAAGTTGGCCGTCTTCCGGGGTAAGGCCTATCGTCATGCGTTCGTCGAACTGATTAAGGAGTGTGCTCCCCAGATCGTCATTTTCGGCGCGACCCACATGGGGCGCGATCTCGCCCCGGCCGTTGCCTCGGCGCTTCGTTGCGGCCTGACGGCCGACTGCACCGACCTCCAGATCGGTGACTACGAGGACAAGAAGACGAAGGAGACGTTCCACAACGTCCTCCAGCAGATTCGTCCGGCGTTCGGCGGCAACATCATCGCGACGATCGTCAACGCCCGCCACTGGCCCCAGATGGCCACGGTGCGCGAGGGCGTCATGAAGCCCCTCGACCCGAAGCCGGGTGCAACGGGCGAGATTGTTCGCCACGACTCCCACCTCGCGGGTGTCGAGATTCCGGTCGAGGTGCTCGACATCGTGCGTCGCCATTCGTCCGTCAATCTCAAAGGTTCGCGCATCATTGTCGCGGGCGGTGCTGGTGTCGGCTCGAAGGAGAACTTCAAGCTCCTCCACGACCTGGCGGATGCTCTGGGTGGTGCCGTTGGCGGCAGCCGTGCGGCGGTCGACCTCGGGTACTGCGAGCACGAGCGCCAGATTGGCCAGACCGGCGTGACGGTTCGTCCGGCGCTCTTCATCAGCTGCGGCATTTCGGGTGCCGTTCAGCATCTCGCGGGTATGCAGGATTCGGCGAAGATCATCGCCATCAATACCGATAAGGATGCGCCGATTTTCAAGGTCGCGCACTACGGTATCGTGGGCGACCTCAATGTCGTCGTTCCGAAAATGATCAAGGCCATCAAGGGAAAGGCCCAGTAAGATGAGTAACTTCTACAAGGATAATGCGGATATCGCCGCGACGATTGATGCGCTCGACCTGAGCGAGGTCGCCGAGCTGTTCGAAGAGGGTTTCCGTTTCACGAAGGACTATGACTTCGCCCCGGTGAACGCGGCGGATGCAATCGACAACTACAAGCGTGCGCTCGACGTGTGCGGCGATGTTGCCGGCAATCGCATCGCGGCGACGGCGGAGGAGACGGACAAGGTCGGCAATGTCCTCAATGAGGACGGCACCGTGACGTACGCGCCGGGCATTGACCTCGCCATCAAGCTCTACGGCAAGACGGGCATTCTCGGTGTGACGATTCCGTACTACCTCGGCGGCCTGAATATGCCGTGCACGATCCTGACGGCGGCGAATGATATCGTCTCCCGTGCGGATGCTTCGCTCATGAATATGTTTGGTCTTCAGGGCATCGCCGAGACGATCAACATGTTCGCCACCGAGGACATCAAGAAGCAGTACATCCCGAAACTCGTTTCGGGTGAGTACACTGGCGCGATGGTCTTGACGGAGCCGGATGCCGGTTCTGACCTCCAGAGCGTCAAGACGATGGCCTATCAGGATGAGAACGGCAACTGGTTCGTGAACGGCGTGAAGCGCTTCATCACGAACGGATGCGGTGACGTGCTGCTCGTGCTGGCGCGTACCGAGCCCGAGTTCTCCGATGGCCGTGGCCTGAGCTGCCTTCTCGTTGAGAAGTGCCCGCAGGTGAAGGTCCGTCGCCTTGAGCACAAGCTCGGCATCAATGGCTCCCCGACGTGCGAGCTCGTCTTCAACAACGCCCCGGCGAAGTTGATTGGCCAGCGCAAGCGCGGACTGATTACCTACGTGATGGCCCTGATGAACGGTGCCCGCGTTGGCATCTCCGCCCAGGGCACGGGCATTGGCGAGGCCGCCTACCGTGCGGCGCGTGACTACGCGGCGAGCCGCCGTCAGTTCGGGCAGACGATTGACAGCTTCCCGGCGCTTCGCGAACTGCTTTCCGATATGTCCGTCGACCTTCAGGCGGCGCGGACGCTCGCCTACTACTCGTCGAAGTGCGTGGATATGGAGACGGGTCTGACGCGCAAGTTCGAGGGTCTGAAGGGGACTCCCGAGGCTCCGGCCGTCCGTGCGCGCCTGAAACGCTACTCGGCCTTCAACAAGATGCTCACGCCGATGGCAAAGTACTATGCGTCCGAGATGTCCATGCGCGTCTCGAATGGCGCGGTCGCCGTGCTCGGCGGTTCGGGCTACATGAAGGACTACCCGGTTGAGCGTTATCTCCGTGATGCACGCATCACCACGATTTACGAGGGCACGTCGCAGTTGCAGGTCATCGCGGCGATTGCCGGCGTGATGGGTGGACTGGTGAAGGATGTCGTCGCCGACATTCTTGAGGGCGTCGATCTCAGCGAGCAGCTCAAGGGCAAGCTCGCGGAAGTCGAGAAGCTCAATGGTGAACTTGAGGCGGCGGTTCAGTATGTCCACGGGCATTCCGATGGTAAGGCCTATCACGACCTCCACGCCCGCAAGCTCGTCGATGCGGCGATTGCCGTCATTGTGGCGGCGCTGTTCATCCGTTGTGCGGCGAAGCTCCCGGAAAGCGCGAAGGAAGTCGCGTTGGACTACTGGATGGCGACGCGCTTCCCGACGGTTCGTGCGGAACTCGCGAAGGCCATGAGCGGCTATACGGCTCCGGTTGGGCTCTTCGAGAAGCTCGCCCCGGCGGTCGTGCTCGCGGACTAAGTCCGAATAGGAACCAAGAGAAAGGGCGTCGAAGACGGTTTTGCGTCTTCGACGCCTTTTTCATATCGTGCGCGGCAGTTCAGAGTCGTCGCCGTCTATAGATATAAGGAGTAAGCGGGGAGAGCGAAGGGGAGTCGCGTCCATGTTTTAGTCCTTCCGGGTTGGGCATCGTCTGGACGGCCGATGTGGGTGCCGTTTCTGATGTCGCGGCGGACCGGGAAAGCGTTACCTCCGTCGGGTTTTGGTCCGTTGGGCGTGACAGGCCCGTCTAATGGGCATTGGAGTACTTTCTAATGCCCATCAGAATTCCGTCCGACGGGCATCAGAATTCCGTCTGACGGGCATCGGACTTTTGCCGCGAGGGGAACAACCACGGAAATCACGGAATTGGGAGCGGGGGAGTTGGTTTTCCACTGGAGACACTGAAAGCCGCGTCGCGGCGCACTGAATGGTGTGGCCTTGCGGCCGAACACGAAAGGTCGCGAAAACCCTTTGGGACACGAAAGACGAGGTAGGTGATTTTTAGCCGCAGAGGTCGCAAAGGTCGCAGAGAGGGAGGTTGGAGGAGACGTCGGGTGCCGCGAAAATGACAATAAAATATGGAATCGAGGTCAGACCTGCTTTCCCGAATTTATTGTAATTCTTTGAACCCTCTGCGACCTTTGCGGCACAGGAAAACCGCCGCGCTTGGACTGAAACACGGAATGTACGGGAAGCCGTGTGGCGGTGACTGAGCGAGCCATGCGCATCGCGGCGTTTTGTGGTGCGCATGACGGATGGCTGTAGTGCGCACGGGAGAGTCTTCTCATGCGCAGAGGTTTGAACTGCCGCGTTCCAGCCGGTAGCCCGCCTGTCTTTTCGGGCGGCCGCCCAACCCTTGTCAAGGGGGCGCGTCGTTGACGGCTTCGTCATTTTTTGATATGATTTTCACAACCTTGTAAGCAGAACTTCAACATAGGAGTGAAATGAATAAGACGACAAGTGGTTGCGGCGGTTTGTGTCCGGTCCCGTTGGCCTGTGGGCCAGCGGCAGGTGCTGAATCATTCTAAACCTCAGGTCTGTTCCGTTCGCCTCTAAATCACGGTCGTTTGTCGCCTCACACCTAACACAAAGGAGATCGAAGTCATGAAGCATCTTTTGTCCGTATTCAGCGCTTTCTTTGCAACACTGTCGTTATTGGCTGCGCCCGAATGGTCGTGCGGGGCGTATGCGGCGAAAACAACGGCGACGACGGCGGAGCAGGGCAATCTGATGCGGCTACCTGGTACGGTCATAGCGGTGGAGAACGACGCTCCGAATATTTTTGGTATGCCGGCGCTGGGGGATACTTCTGTTCTGAAGGACGGTCAAATGCCCTGCAAGAGCGGGGCGGGCAATTCCTACTCTGTTGGAGACGATGCTGTTATGACCATCACTTTACCTGGAAAGGCCGATGTGGACAGCCTTTGCCTTTGGACCAGCCATACCGACAGCCATCGTTGCGGCGTTCGGATTCTGTCGATTGAGGCGCTCACCGAAGAGGGTGAGAAGGTGTCCGTACTGACTGAGCCTTATCAGAAGAACATTGATCCCGAAGCCGATAGCGGCAGCTTCTGGTACAGGCTTTCCAACGCAGATGGAACAAGCCTTGCCTCGGGCATCAAGTCGTTGACCATCACGTTTGGCCAGATGCATAACAACGGAACCCTGATGGAGGAAGTCGAGGTCATCGGCCAAATAACGGAAGTTGCCAGCTATACCGTGACGTTTGTGAATCATGAGGGAACGGTTCTGAGTGTGCTGAGCGATGTTGCCTCCGGATCCGATGTTACGGCGCAGGCACCGATTCCCCCCGCACGAGAGGGCTATGTCTTCATGGGCTGGAGTGAGGATCTTTCGCAGGTCACGGCGAATTTGACCGTCCATCCCGTTTATGTGGAGGCGGGCAAGCCCGTTTGGGATGCCTGCACGACGTGGGATGACAAGACTCGGCCTGACTACGGGGACGAAATCAACCTCTTTGCGCAAGACGGCGTGACGATAGACGTCGCTCGCGGCAAGTGCACTTTTGAATACGGAGACCCTTCGGCGCTGACGGATGGCATCATCACGGTTTCCAGTTCATCTCTTTCAGTTTATACAGTGGGTGACAACAGTAGCCTGACTTTCACTCTGCCGTATGCGCAGGACATCGGCAGTTTTGAACTCTATACGCATTGGCTTGATGGCGGACGAGATGGTCTGAAGATTAGCAAACTGGAATACAAGTCCAGTACCGACGCAACGGATTGGACACCCATTCCGTTGGAGACGATCTCCTTCGGTCTGAACGACAATGCATCGCTTGCGCACTACTATGTTCGGGCCTACTGCCCCGATCTGATTTCTTCGCTGGCGGCGAACGCCCAGGTGTTCCGCATTTCCATCGAGAAGTCTGACAATGGGGGTACGGGCATTGCGGAGGTTCGCGCCTCGCGGTTCATCACGCCGCAGTACGCTTGGTCGGGGGAGAGTTGGGACAGTTCGGCGGATGTCGAACTCCCCGTGAAGGATGCTCTACTGGGGGACAACCTCATGCGGAAAGGCGGTGCCGCGCTCTCGATCATCTCGAACACGCCCCACGACAGCCTTTCTTCCTGCCTCGACTCCGTGGACGCGCTGACGGATGGCATCCTCAAGGTTGGCAAGACGCTTCCCGGTGCCGTCTATCCGCTTGGAAACGACGCCCTGGTCGAGTGCCGTTTCGATGCCCCGAAGGACGTGCGCGGCATACGGCTCCACACCTACTTCACGAATGGCGCACGGGACGGAATCGCCGTGCGGGCGCTTTATGTCCAGAACTATGGCGAGGACTTCTTCCGCCGCGTCGATTTCGTTGCGCCGTGGTCGTATGGCGTGGGCGATGATGCGACCGGCGGTGCGCTGTCCGCGACCCTCTCCGCGCCCGAAGGCGAGTCCATGTTCTCCCGCATCACCGCCCTGCGGCTTGAGTTCGGGACGCTTGACCATGACTGCTCGACCTTCTCGGAGATTGAGGTCTTCGGCCGTAGCGCCAGCCGACCGCTGGCCATTCGAATCCGATAGCGGATTTCTTTGAACCGAAATCGCAGTTGCGGCATCTCATAGGTGTATGCAACTCTCTGTTCTCACGCGTGCTGTCTTCATCGGTGGCCTTTTGCTCGCGTTCTCGCCCGTACAGGGCGAGAATCGTGTCGAGCGGCTGTTCCGTGCCCCTCCGCCAATCCCCGCGAATGTCAACCTGGTGGCGATGTCACCGATAGACGAAGCGCGATGGATATGCGCCTGGGGCTCTCCTCGTCGTGACAAGGGCAATGTCGAATACTACAGGTGCGACTTCGAGAAGATTGGCGCGGAACCGCTTGAAATCGACGTCTCGGCGGACGAGCGGTTCTGGCTTTTCCTTGATGGCAAGCTCATCGCCCGCGGGCCTCACCGCGGCACGCTTGGCCGCTGGTTCTACCAGAGCTATACGATTACGCTTGATTCGGGTGCGCACACGCTCAAGGCGGTGGTGACGCAGATGGGTGATGCCGCGCCGCTGGCGCAGCTGTCGTCCAAAACCGCCCGCTTCATCCTCAAGGCGTCCGGCACCTATGACGCGCTGCTGACCACGGGCAAGGGCAACTGGCAATGCGGCGTGCTGAAGCCCATGACGCTCTGCGGTCCGGGTGGCGGCAGCTGGGGCGGCGGTCATCAGGTGCGCATTGAAGGGACTTCGTTCCTGAACGAGATGCCCGCGAAGCTTAGTTCGGCATCGGTGGTTGCGTCGCCGATTCCGAAGCGTCACGCCTGCGGCGTTCGCAAGAACTCGGACATTCGGCTGTTTCCGTCGATTCTGCCAGACCAGTTGAATGTGCGGCGGCGGGTCGGTACGGCGGAAGACGCGGCGTTTGATGCGCTTGTCCACCGCGACAAGCCGCTGACCATTCCGCCGCGCACCCGCCGCCAGTACGTCTGGGATCTCGGCGACTACTACTGCTGCTACCCGCTGCTGGAGGCGGCGGGCGGCAAGGGTGCGAAGGTCGTCTGGGGCTGGACGGAGTCGCTCGTCCTGCCGAAGGAGAAGATAGAACCGGCCGTGGGCGAGAAGGGGAATCGGGCACAGCGGGAAGGCAAGTTGGTGCCGGAACTTTTCCAGGACACGTTTCTCTGCGACGGGCGCACCGACGCTCAATTCACGACACCCTGGTGGCGGTGCGGACGCTGGAGCGTCGTGACGGTCGAGACGGCGGACGAGCCGCTGACCATCCGCCGTCTGGCCCTTGACGAGACCCGCTATCCAGCCGACGCGCTCAATCGCTTCGAGGCCAGCGACCCGCAGCTCGCATCAATCAACCGCATCTGCAATCGGACGATGGAGATGTGCTCGCACGAGATGTTCTTTGACTGTCCTTTCATCGAACAGCAGATGTATGGTGGAGACAGTCGTGTGGATTGGCTGGTCGCGAGTGCGATGAATCCAGACTCCCGTCTTGTTCGTCATTCAATCGGGCTGTTCGACCAGTCCCGGTTTCCCGACGGTTTTCTGCCCATGAACGCCCCCTCGCGGCGCTTGCAGGAGTCCGGCACCTACTCCCTTTGCATTCCGATGGCCATTGGCGACTATGCGCTCTGGCGTGACGACATAGAAGGGGTGCGGGAGATGCTGCCGGGCATGCGCCACACGCTCGCGGCAATTGAGCGTTACGAAAACGCCGAGGGCATTCTTGAGCGGCTGCCGGGGTGGTGCTTCCTTGACTGGGCGCATGTCGCGGGCAAGACGCCGAATCTCACGGCTCCGATTACGCTGCACTGGGCGCTCGCCCTGCGTCAGGCAGCCTTCGCCGAAGAGGCGGCGGGGAACACCGAGTTTGCGCAGGGGCTGCGCCGCCATGCGCATCGCTGTGCGCAGGCCGTCGTGAAGAAGTTCTGGGATGACACCCGTGGACTCGTTGCCGATGACCCTGGCGGGCAGGTCTTCACCGAACATGCGCAGGCGCTTGCCGTCCTGACGGATGCGCTCACGCCGGAACAACTTGCGCGCGTTTCTGCCGCGCTGGAGCGCAACTGTGGAGACGGCGAGCCGGAACTCGTCCGCACCGGCATCTATTTCTCGCACTATCTCTTTGCGGCGTACATGAAGCTGCATCGTCCCGACCTTTTCCTCAGGCGGCTGGGCATCTGGCGCCGTGCGGTTGCGTACGGCTTTGCCACCACGCCGGAGGAGGACTGCCTTTCGACGCGTAGCGACTGTCACGCCTGGTCGTCGCATCCCGCATTCCATTTTCAGACGGGGCTTTGTGGCGTTCGCCCGACCTCGCCGCGCTTCGCCACGGCGGAGATTGCGCCGCAACCGGGGCCGCTGAAGTGGATTCGTTCGAGTTTTCCCCATCCGAAGGGCGCGATTAGCTGCGATTTGTCGTTTTCGGGCGGCAAGGTGAAGGGCACGGTCACCATCCCGGAGAATCTCCCGACGGTGTTCCGCTGGAACGGCAAGCGTTTCCCGCTCAAGGCGGGGAAGAATGCGATTGACTTCTGATGATGGCCTCGGACGCTGACATCGTGGAGACGATTCGCCGCGACCGCGACAAAGGTGCGCGGTTGCTGGTGCGCGAATACCGTGCCCGCCTGGAAGCGCTGGCGAAGGGATTTGGTGCGGACCCTCATCAGGCGGAGGACCTTGTCTTCCGAACCTTCGAACGCGCCATTGAGAAGATTGACACCTGCCAGTCTTCGGAGGCCTTTTACACCTGGCTTTGTTCCATTTTGCGGAACTTCCATCTCCAGGCCGTCCGTACCCAGGCCTTCAAGCGGATGGTGCTCACGGATACCGTGCCCGATGTCGCCGAGTCCGCGTCGCCCGCGTTTGGCGCGGACATTGACGCGGAACGGTTGCGCCAGGGGATTGATGCCCTGCCGAAGGAGATGCGCGAGGTGATTCTCATGCACTACTTCATGGAGATCCCCGTTGCGCGAATGGCCAAGATTCTCCTTATTCCGGAGGGAACTGTCAAGTCGAGACTCCACTATGCGCGTCTCTGCCTGAGTGGTCTCGTTGAGACGCCGCGAGGCAAGCGCATCGTCAGAGGACTGGCGATACTCCTCGTTGCGGCTTCGCTTCTCTTCGGCCTGCATGCGGCATGGCCCAACGGTGCGTCGGGGCGGACGGATGTGTGGCTTGGTGACAATCTTCAAATGGTCAGCCCCGGACGGCGGCTGGGCGAGGTCAAAGGACTTGACCTCCAGCTCTATGTCTGTTCGCCGCAGCCCATTGAGCGGCATCTCCGTCTGGATGTCATCAATGACGGTGCCGTCGCCTTCGCGCCCTGCACAATCGAGACGCCGGAGGGCATGTATTCCGCGCAGCTTCTGCTTGTTCAAATAGGCGACGACATCTGGGGCCGCGCAACCTCGCCCCGTCGGGCGAACAGCGTTGTGCCGCTGGTTGCGGACAAGCCGGATACCGCCGACGCGCTTGCGGTCAGATTGACGGGGCTGAACTACCTTTCGCATCCGCCGGAGTGGCGCATGAAGGCCTCCTTCGCGGCGGCTCTGATACCGGGGGACGAACGATGAACGGGTTGTGGCTTCTCTCCGCCGCCCTTTATTTGGGTGTGCATATCGGCGAACCCGGCTCGTCCCCGCAAGTCGAGCGTTATGCGATGCGTGAGGCGATTCCCGGTGGCGAGCAGGATGCGCGTTGGCGCGGCGAATGGATTCTCCTGCGGCGCATCGAGCCGACGACGGGAACGGTGACGATCGGCAATCCCACTGCGCCGAAAGGTGCGCAGGACGAAGCGCGGCACGTGCGCCTGACGCGCCCCTACTACATCGCCGTCTTTGAGACGACCCGCGAACAGCTTCGCCTCATAACGGGCACGGGCGACGGCGGGAACCTGCCTGCACTGAAGGTCTCCTACAACGACTTGCGCGGTTCGGTCGCGCAAGGCATCGACTGGCCGCGCTCAGGGCACAAGGTCGCCCCGGAGTCGATTCTGGCAAGTCTGCGGGCCAAGACGGGACTCGACTTTGATTTGCCGACGGAGGCGCAGTGGGAAGTCGCCTGTCGTGCGGGCACGACAACGCCGTGGAACGACGGGTCGCCGCGCAGTGCCTACGAGCGTCCCATGACGGAGAAAGGCATCCCGCTGTGGTCGGATCGTGCGCTGGATCGCCTGGGGCGTTACTATGCCAACGGCGGCGCGGACGAGGGACCGGCTCCCGTTGGGTCTTATCCGCCGAACGCCTGGGGCCTCTATGACATGCACGGCAATGCGAATGAGTATTGTCTCGACTGGTATCAGAAGGCGGGCGACCCGGCGTATGCTGGCGACGATCCGCAGGGACCGCTTGCGTCATCTTCCCGGACGCGTGTGATTCGTTCGGGTGGATACTGGAACTACCTGTTTGGTGCCGCTTCCGCCTGCACGAGTTCTGCGCGGTCGCTGGGGGATATGTGTTTGCCGTCGACGCGGCATGTGGCGATTGGCTTCCGCCTATCGCTGGAAGAATCTCAAGAAAGGTTAAGCAAATGAAAAGAAGAACACCGCTCACTCTGTCCCTGTTCGCCGCCATTTCCATCGTCGTGCGGCTGTCGGCGGCGGAGATGCCGCCTGCGTTGGGTGCGGGCGTTGAAGCCATCAACTGCGAGGGGCTGGCTGGCACGGTGATGGTGCTTGCCGACAAGGCCTTTCCAATTGCGCGTGCCAAGAACTGGGATGGCACGGCGACGTATGCTGCCGCCGGTGCCGAGTACGGAGCGGGACGCGCCATCTATTTTGGGCATCCCTCCTTTCTGACGAGTGGCAAGTTGTCGGCCCAGACGCAGGCATTCCGCCGCAATGCGGTGGCGTGGCTCGCCCGGGGGAAGGCCGAGCCGAAGGTCGGGGTCTTCCGCCACGGGGGGATTTGTGCCAGTCTGAAGGCGGCGGGCATCAATGCCGTGCCGTTTGACGATCCTGCGGATTTTGGCAAGTTTGATGTCGTGGCGACGATTGACTTCACGGTTGAGAACGCGTCCGCCTATCTGGCGTATGTCCAAAACGGCGGTGGACTGCTCGGCGCGGGCCTGGGCTGGGGCTGGAAGCAAATCGCCAGCCGTTCCCGTACTGTTTCGTTCGCGGATGATTTCGGCGACAACCGCGTCTTCGGACCGATGGGCATCCTGATGGGCGACATCGGCATCGTGCGTCCGTTGGACGATGGCTTTCCGATAGATGCGGCCCAGGCACCCTACGGTACGCGCGTGGACGATGCGCTCGTACTGGCGGCCAAGGGTGAATACAAGGACAAGGAACAGCAGCGGCAGGTTTCCGTCGTGCTGTCGCAGATGGCGGCCGTTCTGCCGCCAGCGTTGCCGGAAGGTATCCGGGAAAAGATTGCGGCCTTTGGCCGTCGCCCCGAGGCCGCGAAGGTGCCGTCGCCCGATTCGCCGGTTGAGCCGGAGGACATCTTTGCGCGGCTGGCGATTTTGGCTCGCAAGGCGGACTATGAAAGCGACCGCTTCAAGGCGTGGCCGGCCGATCCCGCCGCCGCCGTCTATCCCGGGTTGGTCAAGCCGGGTACGCCGACGGTTTCTCGTGAGGTGGAGATCGATGCAACCATTCCGCGCTGGCACTCGACTGGACTCTTCGCACCGGCGGGTAAGACGATTACCTTCACCTTCCCGGACGGTGCCGATCAGAGGAATCTGCGACTTCGCATTGGCACCACGCAAGACGATCTTTCTGGTGCGGCCAAGGGGTGGAAGCGTTTCCCATTGGTGACGACTGAGGCTCCGGTCAAAGCGTCACGCGTTGAACTGACGTCGCCTTTTGGTGGGCTTATCTATGTCATCGTGCCAGAACGAGCCGAGACAGGCGCTCAGAAGTTCACGGTTAAGATTGACGGTGCCGTCATGGCACCGTGGTTCAAACTCGGGCGCGATACCGCCGAGAGTTTCTTTGCCGAGTGTGAGCAGACCGGTGCTCCGCAGGGCGAGATTGAGGGTAAGAACTACATCATCACGTTCGAGACCGCCGGTCTCAAGCAGTGCAAGGAGCCCGAATGGATTGCGACCTATTGGGATCGTTACCTCGATGCCTGCCAATGGCTGACGGGCCTTCCGCCGCGGCGTTCGCCCGAACGCCTCTGCAGCGACATTCAGTTGCAGGGCATCGGTGTGCTGCATGATGGTTACCCGATGATGGCGTTGGTCGATCCCCGTGAGCCGTCCGCCGTCGTGCTCGATCGTGTGAGCCTTGAACGCGGCAAGGCGTGGGGTGTCTACCATGAGATTGGTCACAACCATCAAAACCGTGATTGGACGCCCGCGGGAACATCGGAAGTGACGGTCAACATCTTTACGCTGATGGCGATTGACAAGATATCCGGTTGCAACTTCCGCGAGAATGGTTTCGCCACGGCGCGGACGCTTGCCGATGCCAAGGTGCGGCAGTGGGTGGCATCGGGCAAGAAATTCGACGCGTGGAAGAAGGATTACTTCTTGGCACTGGAACTCTATGCGCGGCTAATCGAGACCTATGGTTGGGATACATTGGCTGCCGTCTTCGGACGCTACCGCCGCGAGGGATTCGTCCGACCGAAGAATGATGCGGAGAAGTGGGATGTTTTCGCGCGGGAGTTTTCGCAGGAAACGAAGACTGATCTCGCCGCCGTTCTGCAGCAGTGGAGCATCCCCGTGTCCGCCAGCGTGGCAGCATCGTGTGCACAGTATTCGGCCGCGCCGGCCGCATTGACGCGTGGACTTACGCGTGAACCCTATCGGCCGCTGGCGACGACACCCGTGAGCGGTCTCTACATGGGCATCTGTCTCAAGGGCAAGAATGCGGGCGCGATCGAACTCTATCCATCGCGTTCTGCGATACCGTCAGGCGAGAAGGCCGACCGCTGGAAAGGTGATTGGCTCCTCTTGCGGCGAATCGAGCCGACGCCCGGCGAAATGATGCTGGGCAATCCCGCGATGGAGAGCGGGGTGGATGCGCGTCATGGTGTCACGCTGACCAAGCCCTATTACATTGGTGTCTACGAACTGACGCAGAAGCAGTGGTTCAATGTGATGGGGTCGTGGAAGGGCGACACCTTCGGCGATCCGACCACGCGTGCGTTCAAGCCGGTCAATGGCGTTGCCTATTGCCATACGCGTGGCAATGTCACGGACGGCATCAGCTGGCCGTTCTCGGGCTATGAAGTCTCGCCCGACTCCTTCTTCGGCCGTTTGCGCGAACTGACCCATTTCCGCGCCGATTTCGATCTGCCGACGGAAGCGCAGTGGGAATGGGCGTGTTTGGCGGGCACGAAAGGTCCGTGGGGTACGGGCGAGGAACCCGCGCCGTACAAGGTCGCGGATGCGAAGCCGCCGATGGGTGTCAAGCGCGACAGGGTTCTGGACACGCTGGGGAGGTACGCCGGCAACAATGTTGAGCCGCACGGTCCTGCGGTGGTTGGCAGCTATCGTCCGAATCTCTGGGGCCTGTACGACATGCACGGCAATGTCTTCGAGCATTGCCTTGATTTTCAGAACATCGAATCCAGTGTGGCGGATTGCGCGGGAATCGATCCGACGGGGCCGAAGGACGAGAGCCGCAGTCGCAAGGGACGCCGCGTGATGAAAGGCGGGTCTGTCCTTTGCTACGGCGACCCCCGCGACTGCGCGGCTTGGGGGCGGCGGCTTGGTGGCAAGACGGCACCGGTAATCGGTCATGGTGCGACGGGATTCCGCGTCTGCGTTTCTGCATGCGTGGCCCCTGCGCCCCAATTGGCACCGTGGGCGGAGAAGTTGACGGCGGAACAGCTGGACGATCGTGTCGCGCTCGTGAAAGACACACGCATCTTCAAGGTCGGGGGTCTCGCGGGAACGGCTTCCTGCACGGCGACGAATGCATTTCCGCTTTTCTCGGCGCGGAACTGGGATCGCTCGGTAGCCTGCATGGCGGTGGTGGCGCGGTATGGAAAGGGTCGCGTCATCTTTGTGGCGGACGATTCCAAGGCGTTGGACAGACCGGAAAACGCCGCGCTTGCGAAGAATTTCCATCAGTGGCTTTCGGTGAACGGCTCGTGCCGCCGACTGGATTCCGCGGCATTGGAAACGGTCGATATTCCCGAGACGGTTCGTTTTGTCCAACAGGGCGGCGGTCTGCTGGTGACGGCGAACTGCTGGAACTGGTGGATGGCGGAACTTCGTGCGAAGGGCAAGGCTTCGGCGGCCGATTGGCGCGGCAATGCGCTTCTGAAGCCTTTCGGAATCGTCGCGGGCCGTTTTTGCGTCCGGCGGACTTCGCCCGATGGGTTTTTGACGCAGATGATGTGCGCCGTCGGTTCGGCGGTGTCGTCGCCCGACCTCTATGAAACGCAGAAGTACGACTTGCCGCATCCGCCCGCGCCAACGCCTGCCCGGGCCAGCGACCGGGGCATTCGCGTCAAAGACGGTGAGACGATTGCCTTTCTGGGCGATTCAATTACGCGGCTTGGCGGTGGGGAGAAGGGGTATATCGCACTTGTCTTGAAGGCGTTGGAGGTCGCCGGCGTGAAGAATGTCCAGGCCGTTCGTGCCGGTTGCGATGGACAGAATGCGGGTGATATGCTCGGTCGCGTCGGCGGCATTCTCGCCAATGAGGAGGTGAAGGTACTGACGGTCTCCTGTGGCGTGAATGATATCTGGGGCTACGACTGGGGGCGCGGTGTCGAGCTGGAGGCCTATGAACAGAATGTCCGTGAAATCTATGACAAGGCGGCGCGTAGGGACGTGTTGGTCGTTCCGTTGACACCCACGCTGATTCAGGAAGATCCTGATAACGACGAGAATCGGCAGCTCAATCTTTTCGCCGATTTCATTCGTGCTGAGGCCAAACGCCGCGCACTACCGTTGGCGGACTGTCGGCGGGCAGAGGTCGACGCATTGGCCAAGCTTCCACAGACGGGCGAACGCCATTTCACCTACGACGGCGTCCATCCGGTCGCGGCGGGTCATCGACTGATTGCTCGTGAGGTCATCAAGGCGCTCGGCGTGCCCGAAAACCTCATGCCCCAAATTGAAGAGGCCTGGGATCGCTTTTTGGCCGAATAGCCTCAAGTCGGAATGCTGCTCTCAGTCTGGGCATAGAAGGCCCTCAGCACGGGATGGACGTCCTGTGAAGGCTTCGCAGATCTTCATCCACGCGTCGACGGGGAATGCCGGGGCCCCAGCGCGGCGTTCCCGAGGCGACTGGGTTGACAGGGGCAAGAGGAAGGTGGGGGGATGCGCAACCCAACGGGTCTGACTTGCGCAACCGAAAGGGTCTGGGATGCGCAACCCGAAGGGTCGAGGTTGCGCAACCTAAAGGGAAAGCACTAAGGTGGTTTGATCAAAGGACTAAGGTGGTTTACTCAAAGCACCTTAGTGGTTTGTGCAAAGGACTAAGGTGCTTTCCCGTTCTCCTGCTTGTCTCCACCCGTGGAGACAAGCCTCTCCACTTTCTATAATCGTCAAAAACCCCGTTTGTGTTGGGCATTTCCGCCTCGATTCGTGCCGTCGCGAGAGCGTACATCCGTGCGAAGGCGCGCAGGGAAATGCGCAGGACCCGGGCAGATTCTTCCTGCGCTTTCGTTCGGGTATGGTTCCTTCCGCTTTTGCTGTCCTGTTTGGTTTGACAATTTCTTCACAGGCAATAAATCCATTTTGAGTGCGAATTTATGCTATAATACACTCGAAACTGGTGAAAGGAAACTTTGTGAAACTCGATACACTGTGCGTTCAAGGCGGATGGAGCCCTGCTTGCGGGGAGCCGCGGCAGCTCCCGATTTACGCAAGCACGACCTTCAAGTACGATACGACCCAGCACATGGCTGACCTCTTCGACTTGAAGGCCCCTGGCTATTTCTACACGCGACTGGCGAATCCGACGAACGATCAGGTGTCCAAGAAGATTGCGGCGCTTGAAGGGGGTGTCGCGGCGATTCTCACGAGTTCGGGGCAGGCCGCGTCGACTTTTGCCGTGCTCAATCTCTGTAGCGCGGGAGATCATGTGGTAAGTTCTGCGCAAATCTACGGCGGGACGTTCAATCTCTTCGCCGTCTCGCTGAAAAAACTTGGCATCGACTTCACTTTTGTCGACCCCGATGCGGACGAGGAGACGATTCAGGCCGCGTTCCGTCCGAATACGAAGTGTGTCTTTGGCGAGACGGTGGCCAATCCGTCCGGGTGTGTGTTGGACATTGAGAAGTTCGCCCGCATCGCACACCGCAACGGTGTTCCGCTGATTATGGACAACACCTTCCCGACACCCATCCTGTGCCGGCCGTTTCGCTTTGGATGCGACATCGTGACGCATTCGACGACCAAGTACATGGATGGTCATTCCTCGCAGGTCGGCGGGTGCATCGTCGACAGTGGCAATTTTGACTGGGAGAAGTACCCTGAGAAGTTCGCCGGGCTTGTTGCCCCAGATCCGTCCTACCACGGGCTAAGCTACACGAAGACGTTTGGCAAGCTCGCTTACATCACGAAATGCACGGCCCAGTTGATGCGGGACTACGGTTCGATACCTTCGCCTTTCAATGCGTTTCTCGTCAATATTGGGCTTGAGTCGCTCCACCTGCGCATTCGGCGGCACGCCGAGAGTGCGCTCAAGATTGCCAAGTGGCTCCGTACGCAGGAGAAGGTCGCGTGGGTGAACTTTGCGGGGCTTGAGGATTCGAAGTACAATGCCCTCGTCAAGAAGCAGTTCGACGGGCCGGCCCCCTGTGGCGTGATGACATTCGGCATCCGCGGCGGTCGTCAGGCCTCAATCGACTTCATGGACTCGCTGAAGCTGATTGGCATCGTCACGCATGTGGCGGATGCGTGGAGTTGTGTTCTGCATCCGGCCTCGCATACCCATCGGCAGCTGACGGACGAGCAGCTGAAGGAGGCGGGCATTCCGCCGGATCTCATTCGCCTGTCCGTCGGATTGGAGGATCCTGACGACCTCATCGAGGATCTTGCACAGGCCCTATCGAAGGTTGCGTGAGCAATCTCCACGCCACGCATGAGAGGTTGATTTAAAAGAGAGAAAGGAAACGGATACATCATGCAGCAGATAAAGAATGTCGCATTTGGCAAGACTGATTGGCTCATTGCCCTTGTGCTGGCCGTTGTATCGGCGATTGTCTACGGGGTGTCAATGGCGGGTTTTGCCTATCCGGGTGAAAGTGCGCACCTGATGGTCGTTTGGAAGGGGCTCGACGCGGCGGTTTCGACGCCGTATCCCCTGATGGCACATTTTGCCAGACTCCTTGGCTGTGGCAATGCGATTGCGCCAATCTGCGGCGTGCTTTCTGTCGTCGCCGTTTATCTGCTCATTTCGTTCTTCGTTCGAATGCGCACCTACGGTGAGGCCTCTCAGATTCATGCGACATCGGCTGGGCGGCTGGCGGGCCTTGTCGCGGCAGTTGTCTTCATGCTGACCCCGTCCGTTCGGGCGGCGGCGACGCACCTTGAGCCGCGTCTCTTCGACTTCACCTGGGCGATGCTGTGCGCTCTGCTTCCAATTGCCTGGTTGAGGATCACGCGGTGGCAATGGCTCCTGGACTATCTTTTCCCAATTGTCATTGGTATGGCTTGGGGGGTTGGATGTGTCGATTCGGCCTTGTTTGTCGTCCTGTCGCCGCTGATGCTGGCAGCCCTCGTCATCGTGTCGCAGAAGAAGGGGCGTAGTGTCGTCACATTGGTTTCGTTTTTTGCAATCGTGGCCGTGGTTATCTTCCTGCTCTTCGCTTCCGACAACGGGACTATCTTTGGTACTTTTCGCACACTGATGCAGCAGTTGCGCGGCTATGTGAAGACGGACGGATGGCTCGCCGTCGTTTTGCTGGCGACGGTGCCGTTCGTCGTGTCGATTTTTGCCAGTGCGAAGTCCTTCAATGAAAAGGGCGACTGGATGCAGTGGGCGTTCAACCTTGGCCTTGGTGTGGTCTCGATTGTCGCCATTGCGACGCCCCTGTCCCCCTCC
>JBNMKZ010000051.1:0-20216 GCA_050874585.1 Verrucomicrobiota bacterium
GGAAATCGCGGAATTGGGGTGGGAGGGGCTTTTGCCGCTGAATACATAGAAAGCCGCGCGTGCCCTTGTGGGCGACTTCGTCGTTGCTGCGCAACCTTCCCTCCGAACCGCAAGCGGTTCTTCGGCACATCTCGCGGCACATTGAATGGGATGGGTGATTCTTTTCGTCGCCCGGGGGTGACTTGCAAGGGTAGTGGGTCAGCAAGAACTCCCTAATCCTTCTTGGCAAGACGTGAATCGTAATCATACGCCGTTTCTCCGTTGAGTGATGCCCTGTGCATTGAGTTGATCCAGTCCTCGAGGCCCCGGATCTCGCGCCGCGTCACGCGGCTGAAGTCGGTGCCCTTCGGATACCACCGCCTGACGAGGCGGTTGCAGTTCTCGACCGAGCCCTTCTCGTAGGATGCGTAGGCCCTCGTGTAGTAGACCTCGGCCCCGAGGGCCCTGTCCAGGCGTTGCTGGCTGAGGAACTCGCACCCGTTGTCGGTGGTCACGGTGCGGACGACGGGGAGCGCGCCCCGCGCCCTCATCCTCCCGATGGCCCTGACGACGCAGTCCTGGCTGACGTGGCCGATCCGCTCGGCGACGTAGCGCCTGCTGCAGCGGTCGATCATCACCAGGAGCCCGCCGCGCCCGCCGCGGCCCGAGACGACGGTGTCCATCTCGAAATGGCCGAGCTCCTCCGCGTCCCCGGCGGCCCCCGGCCTGTCCGCGATCCTCCTCCGCCCGGGGACGGTCCTGGCCTCGTGGGCGGGCGCGGCCGGTCTCCGCCTCCTGCCGGGGTGGTAGGGCGTCTGGCCGTGGAACACGCCCACGTCGCCCGCCTCGACGTGGTTGTAGAAGGTCCTCAGGCACGGGACCGCCCTGTCCGGGAAGGCCTCGCGGATCATCATCCGCGCGTCGTAGGGGGAGCGGCGGAGGTCCAGCACGGCGTGCCTGAAGAGGATGGCCATGCCGACGGTGAGGCGCATGGGCGCGCCCATGTTCGACATCCCCTCCCGGACGGAGTCGTCGGCCCTCCCCGGGTCGTACTCGGCGTAGGCCCACCGGTTGCCGCTGCACACGGTCGCGCCCGCCGCGCCCCTCCGGTACTCGCGGCGCCACGTCTCCGCCGCGAGCCCGTGCATCCTCGCGAAGGAGCGCAGGGAGATGCGCAGGCCCCGCCTGACGTACCCGTTCCACGCCGCCGCCAGGATCCTGCGCTCCCGGTCGGTCAGCCTGTACCCGGGGGCCTTGTGTATGGTATACTTTCTCGTGCTCACGGCATCCGCCTTTCGTGTGTGTGGTTTCTTGGACGCTACCATTGTACACGATTTCCGGGCGCCGTGGGCATTCCCTTTCCGGCGGCGCGGGCCACCCCCATGGGGGTGGTCTGGTGGCTTCTTTCTGTCCTTTCTTCCTGTCATCTTCCTTTCCGCTTTTGCTGACCCATTAGATCTTACAATTTTCCTTTTCGTCGCCCGGGTTCGCGCCCCTTTGCCTTTTCCTCAACACTATGGTATAATGCGCGGTGTGAAAAGAGGTTCAAAAAAACTGAAGTATCATCGGATTCTGCTTAAGCTCTCCGGTGAGGTGCTTGGCAACAAGTCCACGGGCGAGTGCATCGACCCGAAGAATCTGGCCTTTATGGCCGAGCGTGTCAAGAAGATTCATGCGCTTGGCGTTGAGGTTGGCATCGTTTTGGGCGGCGGCAATATCTTTCGTGGCCTGACGGGTGCCGGCAAGGGCGTTGACCGCGTGGTTGGCGATTCGATGGGCATGCTGGCGACAATCATCAACGGCCTGGCCATGATGAATGCGCTTGAGTCGATTGACGTTCCGACGCGCCTGATGACGGCCATCGAGATGCCCAAGCTCGCCGAGCCCTTCATTCAGCGTCGTGCCCTGCGGCACTTTGAGAAGGGGCGCGTGTGCATTTTCGCCGGCGGTACGGGCAACCCCTACTTCTCAACCGATACGGCCGCCGCGCTCAAGGCGAGCGAGATTGGCGCGGATGCCCTGCTGAAGGCGACGAAAGTCGATGGAATTTATACGGCGGATCCGAAGAAGGACCCGAAGGCGAAGAAGTATGGTCAGCTCAAGTACGAGACGGCGCTTGAGAAGCGGCTGAAAGTGATGGACTCGGCGGCGTTCTCGCTGTGCATGGACAATGGCATTCCCATCATCGTCTTCGACTTCTTCGACAAGGATGCGCTGGAGCGTGTCGTGCGCGGCGATGCCGTCGGTACGCTTGTCAGTGACAAGTGAGCGCGGCGATGCGGTGATTTTGACGAATGATAACCTAATACGAGAAAAGAAGAGAATATGGAAACGGTAAGTGAAGTCCTTAATGATGCCCAGGCCAAGATTCAGAAGAGCTTTGATGCGCTGAAGCAGCAGTTCGCTGGCTTGCGCACGGGCAAGGCGAGTCCGGCAATGGTTGACCAGATCAAGGTTGATTACTACGGATGCCCGACGCCGATTAAGAACTTGGGTACGATTTCGACGCCCGAACCGCGCCAGATTAAGATTACGCCGTTCGACCCGACGGTTCTCGATGGGATGAACAAGGCGATTCTCGCGGCCAACATTGGCGTCACGCCGCAGACGGACGGCAAGGTTCTGCGCATTACTGTCCCCGAGCTCAACGAGGAGCGTCGTAAGGAGATCGTCAAGGTTGCCAAGACGCAGGCTGAAGCTCAGAAGGTCGCCATGCGCAATGTGCGCCGTGATGCGAATGATGCGGTGAAGAAGCTTGAGAAGGATAAGAAGATCTCCGAGGACGATATGAAGCAGGGTCTTGAGAAGATCCAGAAGGCGACGGACGACGGCATCGCGAAGATTGACGCGGAGCTGAAGGTCAAGGAATCTGAGGTCATGGCCGTCTGACGGTTGACGGCCACATCAAATCAACAGGTCTAAACTCTAACGGAAGAAGGCGAACGATGGCAGACGAGAATCCGATAAGCCCGATTACTGCGGCGGAACCGCCGAAGGTGAATCCGCTGGCGACGCCGGCATCGGCGCATACGTCGACACTGAAACTGAAGCCGGTGATTCGCAAGCCGACGATAGGCGGTGCGCCGGTGTCGGGGCTGAAGCCTGGGCTGAAACTGCCGCCGAAGCCGGGCGCGACGCTGTCAGGTCTGAAGCCGGGTGTCCGTCTTCCTCCAAAGCCGGGAATTGCGACGGCGGGGCTGAAGTTGCCCACGCAGGCGGCCCTGAAACCGGGTATTCGTCTGCCACCCAAGCCTGGAATTGCGACGGCGGGGCTGAAACTTCCGACACAGCCAGGGCTGAAGCCCGTGGCGCATCCTGTTGCCACCCAGCCGTCCCCTTCACCGACGGTCGCGGCCAAGCCCGTGGTCGTCAAGCCTGTCGCGGTCATGACGCCCGTTGAGGCTGAGAAGCCCGTGCCAGCCGCTGAACCCAAGGCAACGGTGCCGCCACCCCAGGTTAAGCCGGTTGTTGTGACGGCTGCGGCCAAGCCTGTGGTTGTCAAGCCTGTCGCGGTCATGACGCCCGTTGAGGCCGAGAAGCCCGTGCCTGCCGCTGAACCCAAGGCGACGATGCCGCCGCCCGGGGTCAAGCCAGTTGCTGTGACGGCGGGACTGAAGTTGCCCACGAAGCCTGGTCTGAGGCCCGTGATTCGCCCCGCCGCCGCGCAGCCAGCTCCCCAGCCTGCGGAACCTGTCGCGCCGACGGCCGCCGAAGCTCCTAAGCCGATGGAGGCGCTCAAGGCGATGACCCAAAATCTGAAGAGCATCACGGCTCCGATTCCTCAGGCGGCCATTCTTCACAAGACCGGCATCATTGCGGATCCGGGGCTTTCGGATGCCCAGAAGCAGGCGGCGAAGTCGAAGACGGCGCGCATTTCGCTTTCGGATGCGATGGGTGTCGCCCCCGTTTCCAACGATGCGCCGATGAAGACGATTCGCATCAAGCGGCCCGTTGGAATTGCCGGCGCAACGAGCGAGACGGCCCTGAAGCCTGCCGGATCCCCAGCGACGGCCGAGAAGCCCGCTTCTGCCGCCGTCAAGCCAGGGCCGAGCATCACCCAGCGCAAGACGCTGAAGATTTCGCGACCGGGTGGCGTTGTTCGCCCTGCCGGGCGTTTTGGTGCGAAGCCAGCCGCCGCGCCTGCGGCGACTCCGGCTGCTGTTGCCCCGGTGGAGGACATTGCCGATATCCCAGACATTCCTTCCATGCCGACCGCGCCTGCGGCGGCCAGTGGCGAGGCACCCGTTTCGGGTGTGCTGGCGGTCATCAGCCTGATTGTTCAGGTTGCGGCGTGTATCGCCATGGGTGCGCTCGCGTACTTCCTCTATGCGGATACGGCGATTTCGTCGTTCTGATGGTGGCATGACGCGCTTACGTGCACTTGCCTACGCAACGGTTCTCGAGATTCTCGGAGAACCGTTTGTTTTGTTGCTGACGCTTTCGTCGCTGGCACTTGCCGTGTTGGCCCCGGCCTTCCACTACCACCAGTTTGGTGAAGCATCGCGGATGGCGCGGGATGCGGGGATTTCGGCGCTAATCCTCGGCGGTAGCGTCTTGGCCGTCTTTGCACCAATCCGAACCTATCGGCGTGAAATCGAGTCCGGGACGGTGCTGACGGCATTGGCCTTGCCCGTGTCACGGACGCTCTTTTTCTTGGCTAAGTTCCTTGGGCTCTTCATGGCCTATGTCGTCTTTGTGGCGACGGTCGGGTGCGTTTCGCTGACGGTCGTGAATGGAGCGGAAGTCGGTGGTGTGATTGCCGCTGCACGGGGGGATGTTGCCCGCCTCTGGGGTCCTTCACTTGCCTGTGCGGTTGCGGTGCTCGTTGTGCCGATTGCCGGTGCCGCGGCGCTCAATCGGTTTGCGCGTTTCAGATTCACCCTGTCGGCGAATCTGATGGCGCTTGTGCTGGCGTGTGCGGGCCTTGCCTATCGTTTCAATGCCGAGCTGGCGTGTCGCTATCTGCCAGTGGCCCTGCTCGCCGCCCTGCCCGCCCTCGTCCTCATGGCGGCGGCGGCCGCCTTTTCCGTCCGCTTACGGGGCAATGCCGCTTCGACTGCGGCCGTCCTGGCTGGCGCGGCGTTTCTGCCGGCACTGGGCAACTACTGCCTTTCGGATGCCCTCACGGATGGCGGGGCGGTTGGCGGTGCCTACATTCTGCAGGCCCTTGCGGCGATTGTCCCGGCCGTGGCTGGCTTGCTTCTTTTGGGGACGGCTCTTTTCAAGGAACGGGATGTCTCATGAGCGAAGAGAACGTGATTGAACTGGCGAAGGTGACGCGCATCTTTCGGGACTTCTGGTTGAGACCGACCGTGAAGGCGGTCGATGGGCTTGACCTCACTGTGCGGCGCGGCGAGACATTCGGTCTGCTTGGACCGAATGGAAGCGGCAAGTCGACGACTATCAAGATGATCCTTGGGTTGCTGACGCCTTCCGGCGGAAGCGTCCGTCTGTTCGGCCTGCCGCCGCGTTCCATCGCCGCACGGGCGAAACTCGGCTACTTGCCGGAACTCAGTTACCTGCATCCCTTTCTGACGGCCCGCGAGACGCTCGGTTATTACGCGGGGCTTTGCGGACTGCCGCGGTCGGTTGCTCGGGAGCGGACTGACGAACTGCTGCGGATGGTCAAGTTGACGGATGTCGCCAACCGTCCCGTCGGTGGCTACTCAAAGGGTATGGCGCGTCGCGTTGCTCTCGCCGCCGCCCTGATTGGAAAGCCCGAGTTGCTGATTCTCGATGAGCCGACATCCGGATTGGACCCCGTCTCGACGCGAGAAGTGAAGTTGCTTATCAAGGCACTCGCCGAAAACGGCATGACCATTCTGATGACATCGCACCTGCTGGCGGATGCCGAGGATGTCTGTGATCGTGTGATGATTCTCAATCACGGGAAGTCGGTCGCCGAGGGGCGTGTTGCCGAGTTGGGTGAATCGCTGGAAGATTTCTTCCTTGCCAAGGTTGGAGAAGCGGATGAGTTCGTTCTGGCGGATTTTCTGGCTTGAGTTCTTGAGCCTCGTTCGAACGAAGACGCTGGGCCTTCTGACGGTCGGGTCCATCGTCTGGATGCTCGTTGCGCCGCTCGTCCTTGTGGGGGATGGGACGGAGGCCGGTGCGCGGCAGATGTGTATTCGGTATGCGCTGGGCGGGGTGGTCGCCCTGCTGTCGGTTTCGCTTCTCGCGTCCGCAACCGGTTCAATCGCCCGAGAACGGGCGTCCCGTCGCCTCCAGCTGACGATGGTTCGGCCCGTGCGCTTTGTGACGATTGCCCTCGGAAAGATTGCCGCGCTTTCAGTGGCGGGGGCCTTGGTGCTCGCCCTGGCGGTGGGGATTGAGGCGGGGCGACAGGACCCGACGCGGCCGTGCCGCCATGTGGTCGCGCCCGTTCTGCCAAGCCCTCGGGCGGAAGCCGAGGCCATGTATGAGGTCTACATGAACGACCCCGAGACTCCGGAAGAGGTGAAGAAGACGAAGAAGTCCATTATCCTTCGCCTGCTGACGCAACGAGCCGTCGACCACTACCAGACGATTCCGACGAATGACATTGCTCGTTGGACGATGTCTCCGGCTCCTTCGGACGTGGCGGGGCTTGCCGTGCGCCTTCGTTTCACGAACGCCTTCGACTTGCGGGAGGATGTGCGCGGAACCTTGACCTTTGCCGGCATCTCGGGGATCGTGAGCAATATCACGCGGGCTGTTGTTGAGGTTCCACTGTCGTTTTCTGCCGCGCAAACGAACCGCGCCGATGAGCTCACGTTTGAAAATGCCGGCACGGCGGCGGTGATGCTGCGTCCGCGTAAGGACATCCAGTTGCTTGTGCTGGCGGATGGCTTTGGATGGAATCTGCTACGGGCCAACATTGAATTGACGGGACTGCTTGTTCTCGTGATTTCGCTTGGCGTTTTTCTCGGGGCGGGTCTTGGCCGTGCGCCGGCACTTTTTACGGCGGTGGTCATCCTTATCCTGAGTGAAATCAGCCCCAGCGTCGTCGAACAGTACCCAGATGAACTGGAGACGAACAGGGCGGATCGCATAGGCCTTGCCTTGACGCGCTTTGCGGCGGAGGCGACGCATCCGCTCAGTACGCTTGTCCCTCTTTCGAAACTGGCCGAGGACGAGTGTGTGGAGCCGCGGGAAGTCGCACGGGTCAGCACGGTGAACATGATTCTGATGCCGCTTCTTTTCGCCGTTCTCTCGGCGCTCGTTCTGCCGCGCAAGGAAGGCGGTGCGGACTGAAAGGGGACACCTGTCGGCCGATTCGGGATTGGGCCGTTCGCCCGTGCGAATCTCCATCGCCGATTTTGCTATAATATTGGAAGAAGACGAAGGAGTATACATGTCGGATAAGATTAGTTTTGAACCGCCGCGTGGTATGCGGGATTTCTATCCCGAGGACATGGTTTGGCGCAACAAGGTGTTTGATGCATTCCGTGCGGCCGGCGAGGCGGCCGGTTTTGAGCCGTACGATGCGTGCGTGGTCGAGAGCTATGAGTTGCTGGCCCGTAAAGCCGGCGAGGAAGTCGGCGAGCAGATTTACCACTTTCTCGACAAGTCCGAGCGTCACCTCGCCCTCCGTGCCGAGATGACGCCGACGCTGGCGCGAATGGTCGCCCAGCGTCAGTATGAGCTCGCCTTCCCGCTGAAGTGGACGACGATTGCGCAGTGCTTTCGCTATGAGCGCATGACGAAGGGCCGCAAGCGCGAACACTACCAGTGGAATGTCGACATCATCGGCGAGGAGTCTGTCCTGGCCGAGGTCGAGGTCATTGGCGCGGCCTGCGATGCCCTGCGCCGCATGGGATTGACGCCTGCCGATTTCAAGGTGCATGTTTCGTCCCGCAAGTTCCTGGGCGAACTGCTTGAAAGGAGCGGCATTGCCGCCGAGAAGCATGCGCAGGTCTTCCTTGCGCTTGACAAGCGCGGCAAGATGCCGGACGAGGAGATCGCCGCCATGTTGCGCGAGGGCGGTCTTTCGGAGACGGATGTGGCGGCGACGTTCGCCATTATGGACACGAAGTCCTACGAGGACTGTCCAGAACTGAAGGAACTTTTCCGGCTGGCGCAGATTGCGGGCTTTGCCGATTGTCTTGAATTTGACATCTCGGTCATCCGGGGGCTCAGTTACTACACGGGTATCGTGTTCGAATGCTTTGACACGAAGGGCGAATTCCGTGCCATCTTCGGCGGCGGGCGTTACGACAATTTGCTGACGACGATTGGCGGTGACCCCGCGACGGCCGTTGGCCTTGGGTTCGGCGACGTGGTCGTGACGGAACTCCTGAAGGCGCGGCTCGGGGCGGACGCGGCGAAGGCGAAGAAGGGCATTGCCGTCGGATTCATGTTCCCCGAGCAGCGTGATGCGGCCGTGAAACTCGCGGCGAAATTGCGCGGAGAGGGCGCGAGTGTCAATCTTTCGCTTCGCAACCAGAAGCCGAAGAAGTTCTTCTCGCATGCCGATTCGTGCGGCGCGGCAAAGGCCGTCTTTCTGGGGCCGGATGATGTGGCGAAAGGCGTAGCCCGCCTAAAGGATATGACGACACGCGAGGAGACGGAGGTATGCCTCTGAGACCCGAAATCGCAGAACTGTACTCCCGCCATGCAAAAGTGCATAGCGGGCTTGACATCGGTTTTGCGGATGGAGGGCTTTCGTCATCCCTTCGGGAGACGTGTGGCGGAACCTGGATGACCGTTGAGGCGACGGCGGATGATGTCAGTCGTGTGCGCACGGTTCTGCCTGCCGAGAGCGTCCTCAGCATGGGTGCGGCTGACGAACTCCCCTTCGAGGATGCGCAGTTTGAGGTTGTCGTCCTGAACGGAAGGCTCATCTCGGCGGAACTTGTGCGCGAGATTCACCGCGTTCTTAAGCCAGCGGGTGACCTCTTCTTTACCGTCCGCGAGGATTCGGCCGGGAAGGACGGCTACAGTGCGCCGTTACTCTACAGGATGTTCCTGCGCAATGGCTTCGATGTGACGGCACTGCGCCGTTCGCCCTGGTGGCATTTCGTTCGCCGCGGGCGGACCTTGACGCTCTGCGCACGGAGAAAGGCCTGGCGAAAATGAGAAAACTTCTGCTGGCCATCCTTTTGGTTTCCGCGTTCTCTCAACTTCTCGCCGGAAGCGCGGATGCCCTGGAACGCCTGCTCAATCTGCGCACGGCGCAGAGTCCACGCGCCTACGCCGAGGCGGTTGAGACGGTGCGACGCGAAGCTGAGGCGGGTGGTGTTCTTCAGCAGTACGTCCTTGCCCTCGTCTCTCAAGATGCACAGGCCCCAAAGTCAGCGCACCTGAGCGAGAAGACGCGTCAGCAGTATTTGGATCGGAATCGGCCGCGCATCCGCAAATTGGCGGAGACGAAGGACAACGCCCTTGCCTGGTATCTGCTGTCGATGGAAAAGAACGACCTCGAACTGTTGCGCCGGGCGGTCGCTGGCGGAAATGTGCAGGCCCTGAATGCATGGGGTACGTTGACCTTCGCGAAGGCGATGAATGACCCGACCCTGCGGATGGATACGAACGCGTTTGCCAAGACGATGCGTGAGGGCTTTCGTTGCTTTCGCCGTGCGGCGGCGAAATCCGACGCGAACGGACTGTGCAATCTCGGAACCTGCTACCTGCAGGGATTGGGGTGCGAACGAAACGCCGCGTTGGCGCTCGGGGCCTTTCGTGCGGCGGCGGAAGCCGGGCACACGGAGGCGATGAACAATGTGGGCGGGCTCTATCGGGATGGTGTAGGGACGGTGAAGAGTCCGGCGAAGGCGGCGCGGTGGTTTGCGAAGAGTGCCGAGATGGGCAATTCCTACGGGCAGCTGAACCTTGCGCTTGCGCTCCTGCGCGGTGATGGCGAGTCGAGGAATGAGTCGCGGGCGGTGGAACTCCTGAAGGCTTCGGCCGCCCAGGGGAACTCGGAGGCGATGGAGTGTCTCGCCGCCTGCTTTGAGCAGGGGGCGGGCGTGACGAAGAGTTCGGCGGAGGCCCTTGTCTGGCGGATGAAGGCGCGTGCGGCGCGAGGAGACGAAAATGCTGCGCGATGGCTTGAAACGAGGTGATTTATGAGAATTCTGATGATTGGCGATGTGGTTGGTTCTCCCGGGCGGACGATTCTGGCGCGTGAACTGCCAAACCTCAAGGCAAAGTACGGCGTTCATGCGACCATCGTGAACGCTGAGAACTGTATGCACGGGTCGGGTCTGACGGCCGAGTATGCCAAGCTTGTCTTTGACGCGGGGGCGGATGCGATTACGCTCGGTGACCACACATGGGGCCAGCGCGACTTCGCCGCGCAGATTGATTCGTTGGATCGTGTCGTGCGGCCCGTCAACTACGCGCCCGAATGCCCTGGAAAAGGCTGGTGCCTCGTGACGATGCCGACTTTCCGTTTCATCGTGGCGAATGTCCAGGGGCGTGTCTTCATGCAGCCGGTGGACTGTCCGTTCAAGGGATTGGACCGGGCTTTGGCGGAGATGCCGAAGGACGTGCCCGTTTTTGTCGATTTCCATGCTGAGGCGACGAGTGAGAAGGTGACGTTCGCCTATTATTTCGACGGGAGGGTCACCGCCGTCGTCGGGACGCATACGCATGTTCAGACTTCGGACGCACGGATTCTTCCGAAAGGGACGGCGTTCATCACCGATTTGGGCATGACCGGCCCCTACATCAGTTCGATCGGACGGGATCTCCAGCCCGTGACGCGGAAGTTCCTGACGGGGATGCCGGGACGGTTTGAGGTCGCGGACGGTCCTTGCGTAATTGAGGGCGCCGTCATTGAGTTCGACCCGAAGACGAAGGTTGCCCAGGATATCTTCCCCGTGCGAATTCGTGAATAATCCAACCCCCACGGCGGTCAATTTTTGGTATACTTTCCTGCGCCGTTTGGCGGATGGTCAGTTGGCTTAAAGAAAAGGATGCGAAAATGAATATCAGTCAGAAAGTGAACTCATTCGCGGCAGTTCTCGCCGTTTCGGCTTGTGTCGTTGGTTGCTCGCAGGGTGAGCAGGACGAAGGCGTCGATTTGACGGCCCAGGCACTGGCCGCCGCCGAGGCGAGTGGGTATCAGGCCCCGAAGGAGGGAGCGGACGGTGGGGCACTCCACATTTATACCTGGTGCGACTACATTGCCCCCAGCGTCCTGACAAGTTTCGAACGGGCGCTTGGCGTGAAGGTCGTCGTGGACACGTTTGACTCCAACGAGGCCATGTATGCGAAGCTCAAGGCGGGCGGCACCGGCTACGACATCATCATGCCGAGTTCGTACCAGATTGAGTCCATGGCCCGCGAGGGAATGATTGACGAACTGGACCACACGAAACTGCCGAACGTGCGGAAGAACTTCGACCCCTCGTTTGCGCGGCAGATTCTTGACCCGACCTTCAAGTACAATGTGCCGTATGCCGTGACCTATACGGGCTTCGCCTACGCGAAGGACCGCATCCCGGAGGGGGTCGATGTGAATACCTGGGCGATTCTTGGCAATTCGGCCCTGCGGGGACGGATTTCCCTGCTGGACGACATCCGCGAGGTGATTGGCGGAGCCTTGATGTATCTTGGCTATTCCATCAACTCGACGAATCCGCGTGAAATCGACGCGGCGGTCGAGCAGGTGCTCAAGTGGCGGGCGAACATCCGCAAGTTCGACAGCGAGAGCTACAAGACGGAAGTTCCCGGTGGCGCGACCTATCTGGGGCATGGCTACTCGACGGATACGACGCAGGTCATCGTGGGGGATGACGAGGCGGGCGCACCGGCGCGTGACGACATTGGCTTCGCACTCCCGAAGGAAGGCTTCACGATTGCCTTTGACGAGATGGTCGTCGCTTCGGACGCCAAGCGCAAGGATCTCGCATACGCGTTCATCAACTACATTTACGATGGCGAGGTCGCGGCGGCCAACATGGACTACATTTGCGGACCGAATCCTGTCAAGCCCGGCATCGAGCTGCTCGATCCCGACTATCGCAAGCTTATCATTCTGACGGACGAACAGCTTGAGAAGGGCCAGGTTCTCGGCGGATTTGCCGACAAACCGGAGGTTCTTGAACTTTACAACAAGGCGTGGGATCGAATCAAGGCGACGGAAGCCCGGTAATGAGCGGCTGGAAGTTGGATGTGGTATAATATGGGCATGAAAATTCTCGGCGAGAAAATATTCGCGAAAGGTGCGGACGGCAAGCCGTTGAGCCGCATCGGCACGATGTTCCTCAAGACCCCGGGCCTCGTCACCCGCCGGGGAGTCCACGCCATGCAGCGCATGATGTGGCTTGACGAACTCAATACGGAGCGGGCGGCGGCTGGGTTGCCGCACATGACCCCTCTTGAGGAAGAGGAGGAACTCGCGCTTTCGGTTGACCTGATCTTTACCGATGATTCGGTCCTGATTCGTCCCGACCCCGATCGCATGGATCTTGCGCTTCGGGCGGATGAGGAACTTCAGAAGATGGTGTCCAAGCGCCAGATTCGTTATCTGAACACGAGTTCGGCGAAGGTCCGCTCGGCACTTTGCGGGCGGGGCGAGAACTGGCGCATGACGCGCCATCCGATATCGCAGGACGACATGGCGGAACTGATTGAACACTCGAAGGTTCCGATCTGTGAGCGGCCCATCTACTACTACAACCGGGCGACGGGTACGCGGTTCATCACGGCCAGCGGATACGGCGAAATCTCAAAGCTCGACAACGCCGCGTTCCGTCGGCAGGTCAAGGAGATCGTCGATGGCATGAACAAGCGCAACCGCTTGGGACAGCCGGAGGTCGATCTCTTTCCCTCGACGACGCCAATTGACATTCGTCAGGCCATGAAGCGTCTGCCGGTCGCGACCCTGTCGGATGAGGAGCTGCGCAAGGCGTTTGACGGAGTGGAACTCGACTGGCGAATGTCGCTTCCGGCGGAGTTGCGTGACGAGACGGTGAAGAACTTCGAGTGGCGCAATGCCATGTGCCATACGATTACGCGTCAGCCGAACGAGACGGCGGCGGAAGAGCAGGAACTGATCAACGGCATCGCACCCGAGTTCTATCGTCAGATTGAGTGGTTGCCCGGTGCGCGGATTGACCGTGGCGAAGTCATCTTTGATACCATTTACGATGAAGCGGCGCGGACGCAGGATCCTGACCTTCTGGCGCTTTGCGACATCCGCGTCAAGTCGTTGATTTTTAATCTCACGCGTCTTTTCGGGTCGCTTGACTTCATCAATGTGGGGCGCATCGCCCATTCGTTGGCGCGGCATCCCGTTGAGGGCAATCGTCGGGGTAGCGTGTACATCGTCCAGTACCGTGAAACGGGGGCGACGACACCGAAGGTGATGATGATTCGCTTCCAGAAATGGGGTGTGGCGGAGCGGCTTGACGAGGGTAAGGACCTGTTGCAGGCCATGCTTGAGTCGGACGAGTATTCGGACTACATCCTTGACCGTCGCCTGATGTGCCGCCAGTTGGGCATGAACCTCCCCATGCGGATTGGCTACGGGCATTTCACCGAAAAGTATCGCGGTCGGAACCAATACAATGGCGTGGCCGTGCGCACGGCCTATTTCGTCCGGCCCTATGTGCTGGGGGATGCTTCCGACAAGATTCTTCCGTCCAAGTTCAGGAATCCGGCGTTTGCCCTGAAGTTCGCAAAACTGATTGGCGAGGCCGCTGCCGTTGACCTCATCGTCGGGCGGTGCTCCTCGGTGACGCACGAGATTCTCTTCGACCGCAATTATGAGGTCGTTCAGATGGGTGCGGACGGTCTGCCGGTGTCGGTGGCGGTGACCGATCACGCCGGAAGCTTTACGAACTACGCGCAGGAACTTGAGGAATATGTCTCGGCCTATGCGGAAGTCGTGCGTCGGCGGAAGGCGTTCGTCACCGATTATGCCGCGTTCCGTGATGCGTATGTCGAGGCCTTTGCGGCGCGTGTCGCTTCAATTCAGCAGGCCTATCGCGATCGGAAGCCGGCCTTTGATGGGCTTTTCAAGGATCGGCCGTTTGACACGAACGGGTCGGGTGCCTACCGCTGGTCGCGTGCGCTTGCACGACTTGACCGGGCGGATGCCGATCGGCTCAAACAGATTCTTTGCGAGGCCATCGGGTGCTGAAGTACACGCTCAGTCGTCTTTGGCAGGTCGTGCCGACGACGTTGGGAGTTTTGCTCCTGACGTTCCTGCTCTTCAATGTCGTCGGTGGTTCGCCGGCGGAGGTCATTCTCGGCAAAAACGCCACGAAGGAGTCCATCGCCGCCTTCAATCACAAGTGGGGGTACGACAAGCCGCTCGTTTGGTCGACCGATAGTCAGTTCGTGAACTTCGTCGGCAGTCTCATGAAGGGCGACCTCGGCTATTCGATTGAGATGAATGAGCCGGTGAAGGATGTGCTGAAGCGGGGCGTTGGGCCGACGCTTTCCTTGACGGTGCCGATTCTTGTCGGCGGAACGGTTGTCGCCCTCATGCTGGCGATGCTTTCCGCCGCGTATCGGGGGCGGACCGTTGATCGGGCGATTCTTCTGGGGTCGACAATCCTCATGAGCGTCAACTATGTCGTGTGGGTTTTGGCGGGACAGTTCCTGCTATCGTTCAAGGCGGGGCTTTTCCCGACCTGGGGATATGGTGGCGTGTCGTACCTGTTGCTACCGGTCTTTATCGGAATCGTCTCCTCGTTGGGAACGGACGTTCGCTTCTTCCGGACGGCGATTCTCGACGAGGTCTATCGTCCGTATGTCTTGACGGCGCGGTCGAAGGGGCTTTCGAAAACGGCGATTATGGTTCGTCATGTCCTTCCGAATGCGCTCATCCCGATTGTCACTTACGTGTCCCTGTCGATTCCATGGCTGTTCACCGGGTCGTTGCTGCTGGAGAGTTTCTTTGGAATCCCCGGGCTTGGCAGTGTGTCGATCAATGCGATTCACTCGGCGGATATGGCGGTCGTTCGGGCGGTGGTCGTGCTTGGTGCGCTGATTTACCAGTTCGTCAACTTGGCGACGGACCTTCTTTACGCGGCGCTCGATCCCCGCGTTCGCTTCTCATGAGCGAGAGTGATACTTGATTTTGTCGTCCATTTTCGGTATATTATCCACAACAAACTAAAGAAAAGGAACAAAGAAGAGATGAGACCAGGAATTTGGCAGGTGTTGATTGTCGTGATTTTGATAGCCGTTCTTTTCGGTGCGAAGAAGATTCCCGAATTGGCGCGTTCGCTGGGCAAGGCGAAGGGCGAGTTCAAGAAGGGTCTGATTGAGGGCGAAAAGGCGGAGACGGAGGCCGAGAAGCGCAAGGAAGACGATGGTCCCGTGAAGGAGTTGGCCGACGCGGCAAAATGACGGAACTCGTCCGAGAGCGGCTGAAGACCGTTCCAAATCGCCCCGGTTGCTATCTCATGCGAGATCGCCGGGGCATTATCATCTACGTCGGCAAGGCGAAGAACCTGCGCCGCCGAGTCTCAAGTTACTTCCGAGCAGGTGCGCGGCATCCGCCGAAAGTGCGGTCGATGGTCGATACCGTCTATGACTTTGAATTCATGACGGTCAAGAATGAGGCGGAGGCACTGCTGACCGAGGCCTCGCTCATCAAGAAGTACAAGCCCCATTTCAATATCCTGATGCGTGATGACAAGCGCTACCTGGCTCTGCGGGCCGACCCGTCCGCACCCTGGCCGCGCTTTACGTGCGTCCGCATCGTGCGTGAGGACGGGGCACGCTATTTTGGGCCGTTCCCGTCCAGTCCCATCGTACGAGCGGCCAAGGACTTCGTCGAGAAGCGTTATGGAATCCGCGAATGCGAGGCACTTGTTCCGGATGCGGACTGTCACCGGCATTGTCTTGCGGACGTCATTCGCACGTGCTCCGCGCCGTGCCTCGGCAAGGTGTCGCCCGAAGACTACCGAAAGAACTTTGACGAGGCCTGTGCTTTCCTTGAGGGCAAGCGACCGTCCGTCTTCGCCGAAGTCGAGGAGAAGATGCGGGTCGCGGCGGCGGCCCACGATTATGAAAGCGCCGCCCGGTATCGAGACACGCTTGCCGCGCTTCGGGAAATGACGAAGGCGCATTTCGTCAGGAAGTCGCCGGAGATGCACCGGCAGGATGCCTTGCGCGGCATTGCCGAGCTGGCGGAGGCCATTGGGCTGCCGAAACCGCCGCGAACCATTGAGTGCGTGGACATTTCAAACCTGTTTGGCACGCATTCCGTCGCCTCCATGGTGGTTGCACGGGACGGACTGCCAGACGGACGCTATTACCGGCACTTCAAGATTCGCACGGTCGTCGGTGCGGACGACCCCCTCAGCATGGCGGAAGTCGTTCGTCGGCGTTATGGACCCGAGTCGACGCTGCTGGAGACGTCGCCGCGCGCGGATCTCTTCATTTGCGATGGCGGCATCACCCAATTGCGGGCGGCTCGCGCCGCCTTTGCCGAGATTGGCGTGACCGACATCCCGACGGTCGGACTCGCCAAGCAACAGGAGGAGATTGTCCTCGACGATGGGCGGGAGAACCTCTTTCTGCCGCGTGACTCGCAGGCCCTGTTCGTCTGCACGCGTTTGCGCGATGAGGCGCATCGGTTCGCCATCACCTACCACCGCAATTTGCGTGAGCGGACGATTCGGGAGTCCGTCCTGGACGAGATTCCCGGTATCGGCGAGGCAAAGAAACTGAAGCTTCTTCACCACTTCCACACGATTCGCGGCATTTCACGGGCGAAGGTGGACGAGATTGCATCCGTTGCCGGCATCGGGATTGAAACGGCGGCGGAAGTCCTCCGCCGCGCACAGGCCTAACGGCACGAGATGAGTCGCTTGCCAATTTGGGCGGCTAATTTGGTATAATATGCGCCAATCATGAACAGCGAGAAATTTGATTTTGGTGCTCTTGTCGACGGGCAGATGAAGGGCATTCGCCGTAGCTACAAGTTTGGCAAGGCGTTCAATGACGATAAGCTCATTGTGCGTCCGGCGAAGAAGCCGGTTGAGGTGAACTCGGACGATAATGCGACAATCAAGTCGGCGTGGGAAGCCGGCGACGCGGTCTCGGGCCTGGTTGAGAAAGAGGTCAAGGGCGGCTATGAGGTGACGGTCGCCGGGCAGCGCACGTTCTGTCCCTTCAGCCAGATCGACAAGTTCAAGAAGGATCCTTCCGAATACATTGGACGGAAGTTCGACTTCATCATTTCGGAGTATTCGGTGGACGATCGCGGCCTGAGCGTCGTCGTTTCGCGGCGTGCGCTGATCGAGGTTCAGGAGGCCGCGCTGCGCGAGGCGACCCTGGCCCAGCTGACCGAGGGCGAGACGCTGAACGGCACGGTGACGCGTGTGCTGGACTTTGGTGCCTTTGTGGATTTGGGCGGCGTTGAGGGGCTGATTCCAGCCGGGGAAATCGCTTGGGAGCGCGTCAACGATCCGAATGAGTTCCTAAAGTCCGGCGATGGCGTGACGGTCAAGGTCATGCGCATTGACCGCGAGGCGGGGCGGGTCTCCCTCTCCCGGAAGGAGTGCCTGACACGCGTTTTCAAGAAGTCGCCAGAGGAGGAAGAGGCGGCAAAAAGCGAGGCGGAGGTCGCTGAGTGGATGAAGTCCAACACGAAGCGGAACGCCAACGTCGGTTCGATTTCCAGCCTGTTTGACGGGCTGAAACTCTGAGTGTCCCGTTCTGGGATTCCCGTGTCGTACGGGAAAAGGTGAGGTTAGGAATAATGCAGCAAAAGGATCTTTGAGATGACGGTGACACGCAGGCAGGCCCGCGAGTGGGCTGTTCAGATGTTGACGGCGGCGGATTTGAATCCGCCGGCGGATGTGGCGAGTTTCATGGCCGACTTCTGGCTTCAGGCGGTTTCGCTTGACCCGGAAGATGGCGGTGTGCCGAAAGTTCCCGAGAAGTACAAGGCCTTTGCCGAGGAGCGTGTCACCGGTGTCTTGAATTCAATTGACGAGATTGACGGCATCTTGGCGCCGCTTCTCGCGAACTGGGATCTCGATCGGTTGGGAACGGTCGAACGCGCCGTCCTGCGGATGGGCATTTGGGAGCTGAAGCAGACGGATGTGCCGAAGGCGGTTGTCATCAATGAGGCCGTCGACATCGTCAACTGGTTCTCGGCCCCCATGGCGCGGCGGATTGTCAACGGCGTGCTCGACAAGTTTGCAAAGTCGCTTGCACCGGCGAAGCCGGAAGAGACAAGGTTTTAAGTCGTGGGTCTGCGTTCGCTCGACGTTGCCAGCATGGAGATGGCCCTCCGTGAGGCGGAGAAGGGGTGCGGGCATACGCGTCCGAATCCTCCCGTCGGGGCCGTTGTCCTGAAGAATGGTCGGGTAATCGGCAAGGGCCACCATCGCCGGTGCGGGGGCGACCATGCGGAAGTCGCCGCGCTGAAGAATTGCCGCGAATCGCCTCGTGGGGCGACGGTCTTCGTGACGCTGGAGCCGTGTTCGCGCCCGGGACGCGTGGGGGCTTGCACGGCGGCGCTGATCGCGGCGGGCGTGAAGCGCGTCGAGTGGGCCATCCCGGATCCGAATCCGACGAACAGGGGCCGGGCGGCGCGTGTCCTGCACCGGGCGGGGATTGAAACGGCCTGCTGGGCGGCGAAGCCACAGAAGGCGACGCAGGCGGCGGTCGAGCGGGCCAACCGGCTGATTGCCCCATTTGCCAAGCACGTCCGCACGGGGCTGCCCTTCGTGACCGTCAAGATTGCCATGTCTTTGGATGGAAAGATTTGTGACGACCAGGGCCGTTCCCAGTGGATTTCGTCCCCCGCTTCGCGGGCGTGGACGGGGAACTGGCGGTCGTGTGTGGACTGCATGCTGGTCGGTGCGGAGACCGTCCGCCGCGACAATCCGTCACTGCTCTGCCATTCGCGGCGAAATGACGACCTCTTTCGGGCTGTTGTGACGCGGCGTGGGGACTTGCCGAAGTCCTCCCAGATCTTTACGGACGCGGCAAAAGAGCGGACGCTCGTCTATCGTGTCGGCGAGAGTGCCGTCAAAAGCCTTGCGGACGTCCTCCGTGACTTGGGGCGGCGCGGGTTCATGCACGTTTTTTGCGAGGGCGGACTGAACCTGGCCCGCTCTCTCGCGGACGAGGGTCTCGTGGACGAGTGGCTGACCGTCCTGTGTCCGTTGGTGATTGGGAGCCGACCGCTTTCGGAGGCTCTCCGCTTCGATCGCGTCGAATCCGTTTCGGCGGAAGGCGTTGACTTTATCGGGAGGAGCCTATGTTTACGGGACTAATTCAGAAGATTGGCACGGTCAAGCGCGTGAGCCGTGGGGCCGGTCTTGTCCTTGAGATCGGCTTTGAGCCGTGGGGCCGCCCGCTTGAACCCGGGGAGTCGGTCGCCGTGAATGGCGTGTGCCTGACGGTGTCCCACTGCGATTCGACGCGGTTTACGGCGGATGTCCTGCGTGAGACGGAATCGCGGACGGGCCTTGGAGAGGTCTGGCCGGGGATGCACGTGAACCTTGAGCGGGCCCTTCGCTCGGGCGACCCGATGGGTGGACACATCGTGCAGGGTCATGTGGACGGGCGCGGCACAATTCTGGGAAAGGACCCGAAAGGCCGCGATTTCCAGTTGCGCGTACGGTGCGGACGCGTTCTTGCCGCGCAGTCCGTCCTGAAGGGATCCATCACGATTGACGGCGTTTCGCTGACGATTTCGGCGCTTGGCGAGGACTGGATAGGGGTTGACCTTATTCCGACGACACTCCGTGAGACGACGCTCGGCGAGCGCAAGGCTGGCGATCGGGTCAACCTTGAGGGGGATGTCATCGGCAAATATGTCGCGAAGCGGCTGGAAGGGTCGGGATTGACGGAAGAGAAACTGGCGGCAGCCGGTTTCATCTGATTCCTCCGGACGCCCATCTTCCGGGCGGACCGTTCGACATTGCGAAAAAAAGCCCAAGCGCCCCCCTTGCCAAACGGACGGGGATTTGGTACAATTCCGAGCGTCGACAGGAGTGTGCCTCCACTCGAAATCATGGTGAGGCCGCCTCGTCAGCAGTTGATTTTATGAGTCGCTGCGAGGGTCGTAATTTATGCCGACAACCCCCGTGCACCTGCCGTTGGGTGTGTGCCCAAGGTCGTGCGGGGACAGGAGAATCCGTAAAAGGAGGTTCAGAATGATGATTAATTCATCGAAGAAAACGGGGCGCGCGGCGGACTTGAGTCCGTCGGCCGCCGGAACAAGTATCGCCAACCACACTGCAGGGGAAGGGGGATGCCTATGAGTACACTATCCGCCGAAATACGGCCGACAGTCATGTTTGACATCCGCACGATGAGGGATCCAAGGA
>JBNMKZ010000052.1:0-20094 GCA_050874585.1 Verrucomicrobiota bacterium
ATCCGGTCCTTCGGGACTGCGAACCCCTCAGCTCGCCGTCGCCGCACCCCACCCGCTCCTCACCTCCGTCTGTTCGTGGTTTTACCCACCATTTTGCAGGCGGTCGGCAGGCGCGAGCGCGGCGGTTTCGTGTCAGCCCCGCAGGGAGAACGCAAGGCTTCGGTGTCCTTCAGTGTCTGCCGAAGGCAGTTTCAGTGCATTCAGTGGTAAACAACCACGGGACACGGAGTCGGGGAGGGTGGTACTCGTTTTCTGCCACTGAACACACTGAATCGGTCTAACGACCGACACTGAAATTCACTGACGGTTTTTCGTGTCCGGCTTCGCCGGTTTTGGTGGCTTTTCGTGTCAGCTCCGCAGGACGCTCGAAAGCTTTCATTGCCCTTCAGTGTCCTTCGGTGTCCCGCGAAGCGGGTCTTCCGTGCCCATCGCCAGAAGTGCCGCGACCGGGAGAGGCGGATGCGCCTCTTTGGGTGACGGCAAACTCCTCCTTTGGGTGATTTTCGGATTTCTTTGGGAGAAAGGTTTTCGTCCTTTGGAAGAAGAGAACGCTTTCTTTGGAAGAAGACAAACCTTTCTTTGGGAGATTTTCAAATTTCTTTGGGAGACAGCAGCCGTCTCTTTGGAAGAAAAGAAGGCGGTCTCCCAAAGAAATTCTGCCGCGCTTTTCGAAAAACGGCGGGCGGAGCCGAAGCCCCGCCCGCCGTTTCGGCGCAACGAATCCGCCGCGCCAGCATGATGAGTCCGTTCCTTAGGCGTCAGCCAGCACGGCCTTGCGGCTCGTGACGTTGAGGGCGCCATCTTTCACGCCCGAGTGCGTACGGAGGACAATTTCAATTTCAGACCCTGCTACAGCCTCAGCCAGCATAGACGGGAATTCGAATATGATGGTATCCGACAGGGCATCCGTTGGCGTGAGCGTGAGAGAGGTTGGTTCACCATCCACTGTGATGCCGAGGGTGATGGTGTCGCCCATGGCTGCGTCAAAGTAGAGGTTGCGCCCGCTCAGTTTGAATTTCATGTTGCGTACAATGACATCCTTTGCCGCGTTCAGTGTCCAGGCTGTGATGTTCGTAATCTTGGGTTGGGGGACTTCCTGTGCGGAACTGACCAGGTTGAAGCTGCTGCATTCGAGCTTCATCTTCTCAAGTGGACGAATGGTGACGTACAGTTCTGTCTCCTGGGTTGGCTTGCCGGTCTCGGGGTCCACCTTTCCTCTGAAGGTAGGGGTGAACTTGAGGTATTTGTCAAGTACAACTGCATTGCCAAGTTTGAGTTCATCGAGTACACTTTCCATGATGGAGACGATTGTGTTGGCCACGTGTGAGGGCTTGCCTGACATACGGCCATAATCGCTGGACATGGTGGTGCTGAGACGTGTGAGTCCTATGATTCCATTGGGACGTGGGAAGGCTCGCTTCGACTTCTCTCCTGTCTGGATGTTGTTCATTTCGCGGATATCATAAACAATCGACGGCTTAACCGTGGAAGTTGTAGTACTCATAGGCATTCCTCCTTCCGATTATCGAGGTTCATGTATCCAGTTCTGGCGGTCGACGAACTCAAGTCCGCCGCGCGCCCCATCTTATTTGATGAATTATTCATCATTTCTTAACTCCTTTCCCCATGAGGGGTGCAAGGTTAACCCACGGACCATACCCCCGGCGAAACAGTCGCCGGCAAGAGGGCGAGGGGATCGAGGCATTAAAGGAACCCCGCCGCGCCCATTTAAAATATTCTTGCGCTGGCGAGGTGGCTCTTTTCCATATTGCTCATGGAGAGCCACCATGGCCTCTACCGCAGTAGTGTACCAAAACCGTCTCCGTTTTGCAAGGGGGTGCGCGGGCTTTTTTTTGCGACCCGAACGAGCGGTCCCCTCTATGCAGTTTGGGGCGGATTTGGTACAATATGCGCCACTGAGAAGGGATATGGACGGTCTTGTTGAGCCGTCGAGGATTGAATAAGGAATGCTTTCGAGGTTGACAGTTTCCAATCTGGCGGTCGTTGAGCGGGCAGAGGCGGAGTTTGCGTCCGGCCTGAATGTGCTCACCGGCGAGACAGGCGCAGGAAAGTCGGTGCTGATGGGCGCTCTTGAATTGGTCTTGGGCGGTCGGGCCGACAGTTCTGTGGTGCGTGATGGCGCGAAGGAGGCCCGGGTTGAGGCCACTTTCGCGGTTTCGCGTCGCCTTCAGCCGAAAGTCGCGGCAATTCTTGACGAGGTCGGCCTTCCGCCATGTGAAGACGGTGAGATGATTGTGCGGCGGACGATTGCCGCTGGTGGCGGCGGTCGGGCCTGGGTGAACGATGCCGCGACAACGGTGTCGACGCTGCGGCGGCTTGGCGCGGAACTTGTGGACGTCCATGGCCCTCGGGCGAATCAGAAGCTGCTGGAGGACGGGTTCCAGCTGTCGGTGCTCGACTCGTTCGGGGGGCTTGGCACGAACGACGGCCCGGGCGCGGCGTATGCGCAAGCCTGGGCGAACCTGTCGGTGCAGAGGAAGGCCCTGGAGGCCCTGACAGCCGATGGCGCAAGCGAAGAGGAGATGGACCTTTTGCGCTACCAGGTGAACGAGATCGCCGAGGCGAACCTGTCGGCCGACGATGAGGACATCGCCGAACGCCATGCCGCCGCCGCCCATGCCGAGGAGATTGTCGAATCCGCCAACGAGATTACGGTGGCCCTTGGAGGGGACGATGCGTCCGTCGCCGAGACTCTGATTCGCCTGCAACCGAAGTTGACGGCCATGGCGCGGCATTTTCCGGATGCGGAGGCGTGGAAGGCGGAGGCCGAGGACCTGACAATCCGTGTCCAGGAACTTTCCCGAAGTGTCGCGGATGCGGTGTCGCGGATGGATGCCGATCCTGACGAGCTTGAGGAACTGGATGCGCGACTGACGACGGTCAACCGGCTCAAGCGGAAGTATGGGGTCGACGTCAAGTCGATTCTTGACGTCTACGAGAAGAAGCGTGCACGGTTGGATGCGCTTGAGAACCGAGGGGAGCGGCTGGCCGAGTTGCGCACGGCGGTTGCGACGGCGGAGGCGGCGGTCCGTGAGGCTGGCGCGGCACTTTCGAAGCGGCGGCGGGCGGTCGCGGAGCGGCTGACGAAGTCCGTGACGCGGGAGTTGCACGGTCTTGGGTTCCTTCAGGCCAAGCTCATCGTCTCGGTCGAGGCCATTGAGCCGGCGGCCTCGGGGTGCGATCGCGTCGTCTTCCTGTTTGCGCCCAATCCGGGCGAGGCGCCGCGGCCCCTGTCGGCGATTGCCTCAAGTGGTGAGATTGCGCGTGTCATGCTGGCCCTGAAGACGGTGCTTTCGGCTCATGATGCGACGGATATTCTTGTTTTTGATGAGATAGATGCCAATATCGGCGGCGAAGTCGGTGAAGCCGTCGGTCGGCGGATGAAGAGCGTGGCAAGGGACCATCAGGTGATTGCCATTACGCATCTGCCGCAGAGCGCGGTTTGGGGCGACCGGCATCTTGTCGTGTCGAAGTCCGTTTCCGGCGGACGAACGCGTACGGTGATTTCCGAGGTGCGGGGCGATGAGCGCGTGAGCGAGATTGCCCGTATGCTCGGTGGTGAGAAACAGTCAAATGTGGTGAGAAAACATGCGGAAGAACTCCTATCCATATCCCGTTGAATTCGCGGAAGATGTGTTTAATGTTGAAAACGAGACGCTGGCGGTCGTCCTGAGGACTGTGACCGGGTCGGACAAGCCCCGCGTCATGATTGTCGCGGACATGAATGTCGTCCAGCACTCCGAGGGGCTTGGCACGAAGATTGGGCGTTATGTGCAGGCGCACGGTATCCAGTTGACCGGCAGCCCGGTTGTCATCGCCGGTGGCGAGAAGGTCAAGAGCGATGACCTTCAGAGCGTGGTGAACATCGTTTCCGCCATGCTGACGTCGAAGGTCGGGGTTGGCGACTGCATGCTGGCGATTGGCGGCGGTGCGCTTCTCGACGTTGCTGGCTACGCGGCGGCGCAGGTGCGGGGCGGGGTCAAGATCGTCCGCATGCCGACGACAATTGCCGCGATGATTGACGCGGGCTTTGCCGAGAAGGCGGCCGTGGATTACCAGAGCGTCAAGGATGCCCTTTCGGTGCCGAGCGTCCCGGCGGCAATTGTCATCGACACGACCTTCAACGTCTCGATTCTGGATGGTGTCTGGCGCGGCGGTTATGCCGAGGCCGTGCGGCTCGCGGCAGTTTCGGATGGCCCGCTGATGAAGAAGCTCGCGGCGCAGGCGGCGGCGTTCAAGGACCGGGATGCGGAGGCGTGCAAGATGGTCGTCGAGGCCTGCGTAGCCTCGCGCATGAAGAAGGGCGATACGGGCTTTGCCCTCTGGAGTGCCCTTCGGTTAGAGGCGATGAGCGGCTTCAAGCTGCCGCACGGGTATGCCGTCGCGATGGGAATCGTCATCGACACGGGCTACGCCGTGGCCAAGGGCCTGCTGAGCGAGAAGGATCGTGCGGTCATCGTGGGTGCGCTGCGGGAGTGCGGGGCGTTGGACGGCATCGTCCACAGCCAGCACCTCCTGGCGCAACCCGATAACATCCTGCTCGGACTTGACGCCTGGAAGCTGTCCACCGGCAGCGAAACAATCGTCCTGCCGACCGGTCTCGGCAAGTCCGTTGAGGAGCCGACGCCCGATCGGGGGGCTATGAAGGATGCCATAAATATGGTAAAATAGCCGCCATGAAACGACTTGTCGCTTTTTTGGCGTTGTCCTGTGCGTCCGTCTTCGCGGCGGACATTGTTGATGTCAAGGTTAAGATTCTTGATGGTTTTGGCGGCGATACGGGGTCTGTCATCACGCGGTGCCAGACGAAGGTCGGCATGGTCTACGACCCCGTGACGATTTCGCGAGATGTCACTTCCCTGAAGGATTCGGGCGAATTTGAGGATATTGAGGCCGATGCCCAGCGGCTGGCGGACGGCGTGGAAGTGACATTCTACGTCAAGCGGAAGATTCGCTATCAGGCGCCGATGGTCGTCAAGGGCTGCGACTACTTCAGCGAATCGCGTGTGGCGAAGGAGTCCGAACTGAAGGACGGCTTCCTCTATGGCGAGGGAGACCTGGCGGCGGCGGCGGCGAAGGTGCGCTTGGCCTACCGAAAGAAATATTACCTCGATGCGAAGGTCGCCCCTCTCGTCACTCCGATTCCCGGGGCGGGGAACAACTGCACGGTCACCTTCTTTGTGGACGAGGGAACGCGGCAGAAGTTCCGCAATTTCGTCTTCGACGGGGCGGTTCACGCGGTTGAGAAGCCCTGGTGGGGTCCGGCGTGGTGGACACCGGGTGAAGGGTGCTTTGACGAGACGGAACTGCGCGATGCCATCAATGACTATCCCTGGTGGAATCCCGTCGGCTGGTTTACGGATACTCCGGTCACGGTTGAGCAGCAGGCCCAGTGCGTTGCGAAGTTGGAAGAAGTCTATCGCAACCATGGCTATCTGGATGTCAAGATTGACCTGCCCAAGCGCGTCGAGACCGAAGACCCCGGGCGCGTGGACATTAGCTTCAAGGTCGAGGAAGGCCCGCGCTACCGGCTCGGCAAGACGGAAATCCGGGGCGTGACGCGCTATCCGGTCGAGGCCGTCCGCAGTCGGAGCAAACTGCCGCAGGAAGGGACCGTCGCGGGTGAGAAGGAACTCTCGGATGCCGCGCACCGCATTCAGGTGGCGGTCGGGTCGGGCGACTCGGGCTTGGCCGACACGCATGTGGATGTGAAGTGTGTGCCGCGTGAGGATGATCCGACGATTGTTGATGTCGTCTTTGACGTGGAGGAGGGCGTTCCCGTGGTGATTGACGATGTCGTCATCCGTGGCAATGACTACACGAAGGACAAGGTGATTCGGCGGGAAATTGCCCTCGGCCCCGGCGATCGGATGTTGGCCGACCGCGCCGAGCGTAGCCAGCGGCGACTGGAAAACCTCGACTACTTCTCGCGTGTGCGCTACTATCTTGAAAGCAGTGGGCGCGGCAAGAATGAGAATGGCGAGGAATACCGCAACCTGGTCTACGAGGTCGAGGAGAAGAACACGGGTTCGTTCATGGTCGGTCTTGGTGCAAGCTCAGTCGACTCGGTCTACCTGTCGGCGGAAGTCTCGCAGTCGAACTTCGACCTGTTTGCGCCTGACAAGCTCTTCCGTGGTGCGGGGCAGAAGGGCCGCGCCTACGTCCAGTGGGGCCCGCGCATCCAGACGTATGAGGCGAGCGTGACCGAGCCGCACCTCTTCGACCGCATGCTGGAGTTGACGGTCGAGGGGTATCGCCGCGGTCGGTGGTATGATGACTACGACCTCTACCGCACGGGCGCGGCGGCGACGTTCAGCTACCCGGTCAAGTTCTGGCCGACGTGGGATGCGTTCGGGCGCCTTGGCATCCGCTACACGCTGGAATACGTCAACTTTGACGACATCGAGCACGGCGACTGGGTCTATGACGGCAAGACGGTGTCGCTTGACCAGGAAGACAGCCTGTACGGCGACAACTGGGAATCCGTGGTGCGTCTCTTCTGGAGTCGTGACGGGCGCGACAACTTCCGGATGCCGACGAAGGGCGGCCGTTCGCAGATCTTCGTCGACGTGACGGCGGGCGGTGACAACGAATATTGGCGCGCTGGCTTCAACCATCGCCAGTACTTCCCTGTCTGGAAGCGCTACAACCATGTCTTCATGATCGGTGTGCGGGCTGAGACGATTGACGCGATTACCGATGAGGTGCCGATTTACGACCGCATGTTCCTCGGTGGTCCGCGCACAATTCGCGGCGTCAAGTATCGCAATGTCTCGCCTTATGCCACGCGGGCGCATGACGATATGCCGTGGGGCGGCAAGACGCTCTTCTGCATGAATTTCGAGTACACGATTCCGATTGTGAAGATGCTGCGTCTCGCGGCGTTTTCGGACGTGGGTTCCGTGGGTGCCGATACCTTTGACCTCGACTTCTCCGATACATTCGCCTGGTCGGTCGGTCTTGGGTTGCGCATTGACATTCCCATGTTCCCGATTCGCCTCGACTTCGCCACGCCCATCGAGAAGCCCGATCGGGCCGAGGAAGAGGCGTTCTCGTTCATGATTGGCTACGATTTCTAACAATTCCAATACAATAAGCTTGAAAGCTGAGAGGGAAAGGTAAGACAGAAGATGAAGAAACTGATGATGCTTGCGGTTCTTGCGGTTGCAACGGTCGCATTCGGTGAGGTGAAGATTGGTACGGTCGATCTCGTGAAGATTGTCCGCAATCACCCGAACTACGAGCACGACAAGCGGATGCTTTCCGAGACGGAGAAGAGCCATACGAAGCGCTTGGATGCCTTGAAGGCCGACCTTGAGAAAGTCCAGCAGGAGGGTAAGGAACTTGCCGACCAGATGCGTAGCCCGATGCTGGCGGCCTCGGCCAAGGCGAAGATTGAGAAGGATCTGATGGGCATTCAGGAGAAGTTCCTCCGCGGCCAGCAGAACCTCCGTTCGGAGGCCATGCGTTCCCAGCAGGAGCTTCAGGAGCTTGAGGGCCAGTTCATGAAGGTGACCACCGACCAGATTCGCGAGAAGATTTCGACCTATGCGAAGGAGAATGGCTACGATCTGATTGTGGACTCGAATGTCGTCCCGTACGTGAACGCGTCCTTTGACGTGACGGCGGCGATTCTGAAGTCCCTTGGTGTTGACCCCGAAAAGGTGACGAAGAAAGATGAAGTCAAGTGAGTTGGCGAAAATCCTCGGGGGTAGCCTCGAAGGAGCGGATGTTGAGTTGAGCGCCTGCGGCGGCCTTGAGGAGGCGCGCCCGGGCGACTTGAGCTTCTGCAAGGATCCGAAGCACGTGAAACTCGTCCAGGCGACGAAGGCGAGCGCAGTTTTGCTTCCGCCGGATTGGGATCGTGGTGCGCCGTGCTCCATCATCCGCGTGAGCGACCCCAATCACGCCTGCATGGCGGCGGCGAAACTGTTTGCGCCGCCCGAACCCGCCCGTGCGCCGGGCGTCCACCCGACGGCGATTGTCGATGCCTCGGTCAAGCTGGGGGCGAATGTCCACGTGGGGGCGTTCACCGTCATTGAGAAGGGGGCCGAAATTGGCGAGGGCGCGGTTATCGAGGCCCAGGTCTTTATTGGCGAGGGCTGCAAGGTCGGTGCGGGAACGCACATCTACCCGCAGGTGACGCTTCGCGAGGGAACGATTGTCGGCCGCTCGTGCATCATCCATTGCGGCGTTCGCCTTGGTGGTGACGGCTACGGCTTCAACAATGGTCGCCGCCCGGATGGCAGTGTCTTCATTGAGAAGATTCCGCAGTTGGGCATCGTCGAGATTGGCGATGGCGTTGAAATCGGCTCCAACACGACGATTGACCGTGCGCGCATCGGGCGGACTTACATCGGCCCGATGACGAAGATTGACAACCTTGTGCAGATTGGGCACAATGTGAAGGTCAAGGGCTATTCGGGACTGATTGCCCAGTCGGGCGTCGCAGGTTCGACGGAGATTGGGTACGGGTGCCTCATTTGGGCGCAGGCTGGCGTTTCGGGCCATATCAAGGTCGCGGACGGTGTTCAGGTCGGCCCGCAGGCCGGTGTTTCGCAGACGCTCGATGGTTCCGTCAAGTATGTCCTTGGTGCGCCGGCAGAGAGCATGAAGGACTTCGGCGGACGGGTGCTCCTGCCGAAGATGGTGGCGAAGCTTCGTGCGGAAGTCAAGGAACTCAAGGCGAAGATTGGTTGAGGATTCAGAGGCCATGTCGGAGAAAATAGCGGTTTATCCGGGCACATTTGATCCGATGACGAAGGGACACTTCGACCTCATCGTTCGTGCGTCAACGCTTTACGATCGTCTGATTGTCGCCGTTGCGGCGACCAGCACGAAAGCGGGGGCGATGTTCCCCGGCGAGGAGCGGCTCGCGATGATTCGTGAGGATGTTGAGCGGGCGGGGTTGACGAATGTGACCGTCAAGGTTCTGGACACGCTGTTGGTGGACTTCTGCCGCCGAGAAGGGGCGCGCGTCGTGATTCGCGGCGTTCGGGTCTACAGCGACTTCGAGTATGAGTTTCAGATGGCCTTGACCAATCGGCGGATGGCCCCCGAGATTGAGACGCTCTTCATGATGCCAAGCGAGAACCTGTCCTATGTGACGGCTTCGACCGTGCGTGAAATCGCCCGGTATGGCGGCGATACGGCGCCTTTTGTGACGGAAGCCGTCCAGAAGCGTCTCGCGGCGAGGAAGTGAGCGATTCCCGTGGCGAAGGGGATTCTTGGCAACGCCTTTATCGTCGGGTCCTTGACGGCCTTGAGCCGCGTCCTTGGGCTTGTGCGGGAAATGTTGCAGTCCCGCCTGATTGGTGCGGGAGTTGAACAGTCGGCCTTTACCCTCGCCTTCGCCATTCCGAACATGATGCGCAAGCTCTTCGGGGAGGGGGCTTTGACGGCGGCGTTTGTGCCCATCTTCCGAGGCGAGGTCGAGGCGGTGGGCCTTGCACGGGCCGGGCGGCTTGCGCGGGCCGTCATGACGACGGTGTTCGTTGCCTTGCTGGCGCTTGTTGCACTCTCCTGCGGTGCCTTGGGGCTGTGGAGTCATTTTGCCAATCTGGGGCCTCGTGCGGAGCTGATTGTTTCGCTCGTTGAGATTCTGCTTCCCTACATGCTTTTTATCTGCGGCGCGGCGTTTGGGATGGGGGTCCTCAACACATTGGGACGCTTCAAGGCCGCCGGATTCATGCCGGCCTTGCTCAATGTCCTGTGGATTGCCACATTGGCTGTTCTGCTGTTCATTCCCGGGTTGACGCCCCGCGAGCGGGTGAAAGTCGTCGCCTGGTCCATCCTCGCGGCGGGGGCGGTTCAGATGGCATTCATGTTCGTCTGTATGCATCGGGCAGGTGTGCGTCCTTTTCTCACATTTGTCGGGTGGCGCGATGAGAAGACGAGGCTTGTGTGGCGCAACCTTGGAATTGCCGCGTTCGGGGCGGGAGCCATACAGGTCAACTACATGCTGGACCAGGTCTTGGCGCAGTGGGCGAGCCCTTGGGCGGCGGGCGTCATCGGCTATGCCGAGCGGCTGATGGACCTGCCGCTGGGTGTCATCGGCGTGGCCTTCGGCACGGTTCTCCTGCCGACATTCGCCGGCTTCTTTGCGCGGCAGGATGTAGCCGGTGCACGCCAGGCGCTGGTCTCGTCCGTGACTTCGCTTCTGTTCGTGATGATTCCGGCGGCCGTCGGGCTCTGCATCCTTGCCCCCGAGGTCACGCGTGTCATCTATGAGGGTGGCGACTTTGATGCACAGGCGACGGTGCGCGTGTCCCGTGCACTGGCGGTTTATGCGGTGGGGCTTGGCTTCTTCGGCTTTCAGAAGTCGATGGTGCCGTGGTTTCAGGCCCAGAATGACATGAAGACGCCGCTTCGCGTCTCGGTGATGACGGTCTGTCTGAATGCCGCGCTGAACATCTTGGCCGTCTTCCTTCTGCCGGTTGAATGGCGGCATGTGGGACTTGCCGTCTCGACCGTTCTTTGCGCGGCGGGGGGATGCCTACTGCTGCTAATCTTCGCCCGGCGGAAGAACGGAAGCCTTGGCCTTTGGTCGGGCGCGGCACTGCCCGTTGCCAAGATGCTTCTTGCCGCCCTGGTGATGGGGGGCGCGGTGTTCGGTGCGCGGCCCTTCTTGGCGCGCATGAACGCCATTCTCTCGTTGGCGGTTCTCATCGGCCTTGGTGGAGTCGTCTATTTCCTCATTTCTGCCGCGCTGCATCGGGGGCACCTGCGGGCATTTCTGCGTCGGACGCGGCCGGGAAGGCGGGTGGCGGCATGAACGCTCAGCAGGTGATGATGGATTCCCGGCTTCTCCATGTGCGGGAATTGCGGGCGGAAGTTGCGCGTCTGAAGGAGGAGAATCACCGGCTCAAGACGGAGAGCGAGTCGCTGTCGCGGCACTTTGACCTCGCCATTCTGGCGGCGGAAGACTTGCGGACGCTGCCGCCCGACGGACGATTCATCATCGTCGACGGCTGGAATCTCATCCTGGGCGCCAATCGGGAGGCACCGAATCCAACGGCTCTCATGGAGCGTGTGCGCGGGTATCTCGCGGCGAATCCGCAGGATTTCGTCTGGATTGTCTTTGACGGTGCAAAGGAGAATGCGCGTGTTGAGGGGCGGATGCGCCTTTCGTATACGGGCGGGACGGGCCTGCATCGTGCCGACCGGTTTATCTGTGATTTTCTGCGAATGGCGCGGTTTCGCGGCGAATTGTCGCGCATTTCCGTCAAGACGAGCGACAAGGATTTTGCACGGGAAGTCGTCCGCCTTGGGGCGACGACCGAGACGTGTCACTTCTGACTGGGAGGCAAGGGAAAATGAGAAAAGCAGTTTCATTGGGTGTTGTGCTCGTTCTTCTGATGGGGGGCTGTCAGTATGCGGGCGAGCCTATGGGACGACAGGTTGACGGGTCGAGGCCCCTGTCGGTTGCGGGCTATGTCGAGATTCTGCAGAAGGCTGCGCAGGTCAAGCCCAGCCCGGACGATCCATTCTATCCCGAGACGATGGAATTGTCCGCTGAATCGACTTCCTTTTACTCCCTGAGAAAGTTTGAAGTTGTCTACCAAGATTCGCGCTTTGTGAGTTTTAGGGCGGATACAGAGGATTATTACGGGGGAAATGGCAATCACCATGTGGTGACGGTCGGGACGATTGAACGGGGTAGTGGACGGATTCTCGGGATTCTTGACTTTGTGCCCCGTCACCAGTGGCCGGCACTGGAGCGTCGACTGCACGAGGAGGCCATCCGCAAACTGGGAGGTGCCGAGAATCTGCAGGGTGAGGTTCGGGTGAGCGAGAACTTCTACTTTGCGAAAGACGGGCTACACTTCTTCTACAATCCTTATGAGATTGCCTGTGGCGCGGCGGGTTGTATCGAAGTTGTGGTCGACCCCGCGACGATCGAACGCTGAAGATGCTTGCCTGTCGGCGGCTCACTCTCAGGTGCCGGGTTGTGCTACATAGAGGATGAGGCCGGACGGACGGCGCGGCAAAACGGCGAGGGACGGCTCCTGAGCAAGCCCCCGAGCGGGCGGTTTATGGTATAATATCTCCCACTATGAACAGTCTCGCGAAGAAGTTGAACGAAACCCTCGGCGATGCCGTGGATTTTCTCTCACCCGTTGGCCGTCGGATGTTCTTTCCCTATGGCGGTATTCTTGGTCAGGGAGCGGAAGCCAAGAAGTGCGAAATCAACGCAACGATTGGCATGGCGTTTGAGGAAGATGGTACGCCGCTCGTCATGGATTGCTTCAACAAGAACACGGCGCTCGGCAAGAAGGCCTTCCTTTATGCGGGCAGTTTTGGGTTGCCGAAACTGCGCGAACTCTGGCGCGAGATGGAGATTAAGAAGAATCCTTCGCTCAAGGGCGTCAAGTTCTCCAATCCGGTTGTCACGAACGCCTTGACGCACGGTCTGCGCATTGCCGCGGAGCTTTTTGCCGCGCCCGAGGACGAACTGGTTGTTCCAGATCTCTTTTGGGACAACTACGAGCTGATTTTCGGTGAGGCCGCCGGGTGCGGGATTAGGACGTTCAACACCTTCAAGAAGGGTGCGTTTGACGCGGCCGCGATGAAGCAGGCCCTGCTGGCCCCTGCCAAGGGAAAGAAGATTCTGATTCTCAACTTCCCGAACAATCCGACCGGCTATACGGCAACCATAGAGGATGCGAAGAAGATTGTGGCGGCCGTCAAGTCCGTCGCCCGCAAGGGAACGAAAGTCGTCGTCGTCCTTGATGATGCCTACTTCGGCCTCGTCTATGAGAAGGGCATCCATGAGGAGTCGCTTTTCGCCGAATTTGCCGCGCTCGACAAGAACGTGCTGGCCGTGAAGCTGGACGGCACGACGAAGGAGGACTATGTGTGGGGCCTCCGCGTCGGTTTCATCACCTTTGCGTTCAAGGGCGCGACGGACGACCAGTTGAAGGCCCTTGAGGCGAAAGCGGCAGGTGACGTGCGCAGTTGCATCTCGAATGCGTCCTCCATCGGTCAGCACATGGCGATTGCCGCCTATTCCGACCCCGGCTATGCGAAGCAGAAACGCGAGAAGTATACCGTCTTGCGCAAGCGTTACATGGAAATCCGCCGCATCCTGAAGAAGCACCCCGAGTATGCGGACTTCTTTGAGGTCATGCCGTTCAATAGTGGCTACTTCATGTGCGTCAAGCCGATTGGCGCGGAGGCGGAGGCTGTGCGCCGTCGTCTTATTGAGGAGTATTCGACGGGTACGATTGTGCTCTCGGGCCTGATTCGCCTCGCCTTCTCGACGATTCCGAAGGAGAAGCTCGACACACTCTTCGAGAATGTGGCGAACGCCATTGCGGATTTGCTGCCGGTTGAGGAGTGCTGCTGCTGTGAGTGCTCCCACAAGGCGGCTAAGTAGGTAAACCAAAGGAAAGGGAAGAGAATATGAAGAGGTTGCTCGTAGTTGCGGCACTTTGTGCCGCGTGGACTGTCGGTGCGAACCCGACCAAGGTCTTGTCCGTCCAGTTTGCGGACACGACGGCGTGCATCAAGGCCTTTGCCAAGCTCGGGGAGCATTGCGGCATTGCCATGCTTGGGCCGATGGTGGCACCGCGGGTGGCGAACAATCCGATTGCGCAGTTCCTCGGGCCGATGCGTGAGAATTCGAGCGCACTGCTTTTGGGCTACATTCCTGAGTCGGCACTGAATACGAGCAATGCCCTCGACAACCTCAACTATGCGATTCTCTATCCCGTTCGTCGGACGAAGGCGAAGTTCCTTGCCGACCATCCGGGGGCGGTTGAGACGAACGGACTCATTATCGCGCGCAATCCACGGGGCGAGAAGTACTATCTCGCCTTCTCGAAGGACGGTCAGTGGGTGGCCACGGCGCGGTATGAAGCGTTCATCAGCCCGGCGCTGACGGAAGTAGATGCCGCCCAGCAGGCGATGGACGGTGATGTCATTCGTGCCCGAATCACCGAGCTCAAGGGGGTCAGCATCGCGGTGCGCGGTACGGCAACTCCCACCCATGAGACGAATGCGGTCGAGCAGGTGCAGATTGACGCGGTACGGAAGGCTTTTCAGGATATGGCCGCCATTGACATTGGCCTGCGGGTCAACGACATGGGCGTTGACATCCACGGTCGTCTGGTCCCGCATTCGGGGTCGAGACTATCCAAGCTGGGCCGGACGACCCTTGGGAAGGGGCCTCTTGACTTCGCTGATGCTGGCGCGATGGGTGCGCAGGCCGGAACGGAGGACGCATTGCAGCCGGGTGATGAGATGCTCGATACCGACAAGGTGGAGGCGGTCTTAGCGAAGTACGGCATTAGCCTTTCGGCACTGGGCGTGGACATTTCGGACAAGGACCGCACCCTGTCGGTGGTGCTGGACATTGTGCCGCTGATCGCTGGACTCAAGACGAACGAACTCTTCAAGACGGATGCCCCGAAGGCTAAGGCACTTTTCGACGAACTGGAGTCGAAGGCCTGCTTCATGCTTGAAGAGGATGGAATTAAGGACACCTGCCTGCGCGCACAATTCGGCATCAAGGGCGTGAAGGCTTCGGTTTCGCCTGCCGTGCGCTATGCGCGGACATTGCCCGAGTTGGCTGACAAGCCCGTCTTTTCCGCCTCGTGCTACTCGTTCTACGAATTGCTGAAGGCGTGGCTCCCGCAACTGGTGAATGCCGGACTTCTCGGCGAGGACGAGCAGGTGCAGGTCCTGAAGCCGATGCTGGCGGCTCTTCCGCCGCCCGGCGATGGTGGAACGGCGGGTGCGCTGTGGCGTGAGAAGGAGGATCTCTGTTATCAGGTCCGGATTTCGAAGGACGAGTTCAAGTGCTGCGCTCTGGCATCCCAAATCTTTGCGGTGCTTCAGTCGAATGGCGTGTTCGGTGACGACGACGATTGTGATGACGACACCGAGGATGACTTTATTGAAGATGACGACGACGAGACCTCGGATGACGATGAGGATTGAGGCTTGCGCCAAGGTCAACTTGACGCTGGAGGTCTTCGGAGTCCGGGCGGACGGGTATCATGCCCTCCGCTCGCTTGTTGCCCCGATTTCGCTTGCCGACAGTCTTGAGATTGTGGAGGCGGACGGTCTCATGTGCGATACGGGGTATGCGGACGACCTCTGCCTGAAGGCGGCGCGTGTTCTGGCGGAATCCGTCGGCAACCCGTCCCTTGGCGCGGCGATTCACGTTGAGAAGCGCATCCCGGCCGGCGGTGGGCTTGGCGGCGGCAGTGCGGATGCAGCGGCCACGCTCGTCGCTCTCAACGAGATGTGGGGACTCGGGAAGTCGCGTCGCCAATTGGCCGAGCTGGGCGCGGCAGTTGGTAGCGATGTGCCGGCACTGGTTCTTGGTGGGGCGGTCCTGATGGAGGGCCGCGGCGAAATCGTCACACCTTTCCCGTTGTCTCATGAACTGAACCTCGTGCTGGCGAATCCGGGCGTGGCGTGTCCGACGGGCGAAATTTATGCGAATTACCGTCCACGCGTGACAGATGACCTTTCAATAGTGTATAATATGCGCTCAGCCATTGAATCCGGCGACTGGCAGCGGGTTGCGGCGGCGATGATGAACGATCTTCAGCCGACGGCGATTGCGCTTCACCCGGAGGTCGGCGCGGCACTTCGGGCGATGGAATCGGCCGGGGTTGAGCGTACGCTGATGAGTGGCAGTGGATCGACTGTCTTCGGTCTCGTCCCGAATGAAGTGCGGGGACGCGAAATCGCGGCACTTCTGAACGAGAAAGGCCTGCGGGCCTGGAGCGCTCACACGATTGTCCCGTGATGTAATGGCAGCATAGGGGTTTTTGATACCCTTCGAAGTGGTTCGAATCCACTCGGGACAACCATCAGGAACTGAATTTTTGACATGGGACTTAAGGGCATCGCAATTGGCGGCATGATGGGGTTCTTCTTCGGGGGGCCTCTCGGTGCATTGTTGGGTGCCGTCCTTGGGAATGGTGTTGAGCGGAAGTTTTCCTTTTCGGACAAGGTGTCGTTTAGCCAGCGGCTCGGCCGTGTGGTGGGGGCGGGTGCTTCGTCCGCCGGTGGGCGGCGGCGCGATTTCATCTTCTGCGCCAGTGCGGCGGCGATGCTTGCAAAGATGGCCAAGGCCGACGGCCGTGTCTCCCGTGAGGAAATCGCGTCCGTTGAGCAGGCTTTCCGTCGCCTTGGCTTTACGCCCGAGGCGCGCGAAATCGCCATTGACGTCTTCAGGAAGGCGAAGGACGATGCCCACACCATCTACGAGTATGCCGGGGAGTTCGCGGCATCCGTCGGCTCGGTTGAAATCCGCGAAATCTTCTATGAACTCCTGTGGGATCTCGCTTGTTCGGATGGCGTGGTTGGGTCTGCGGAACTGGAAATCCTCCGGCGCATTCCCATCGCGCTGAGCATTCGCCCTCAGTGGTTCAGTCTTTTTGCTTCCGAACGTCTTGCCGGTAGTCAGGCGTGGCATGAAAGCGCATCGAGGACAGGACGCGATGCGCTGGTGGAGGCCTATTCGATTTTGGGCGTTGACGCTTCGGTCAGCGACGCGGCGGTTCGCAAGGCCTATCATGAAAAGGCGAAGCGGTATCATCCCGATACTCTTCGGGCGCAGGGACTGCCAGACGAGATGGTCAGCAAGGCGACGGACATGATGGCCAAGGTCAATGCGGCTTGGGAGTCAATTAAGGAGGCGCGGCACTTATGAGGACAGGGAAAGTACTGAACATTTCGGTCGTGGGCAAGGGTCTGATTGGCGGGTCAATCGTCAAGGCCGCGCTCCGGGCGGGCCATCGGGCGGTGGCGACAGACAAGGGTGAGCGTCCGCAAGTTGCCGAGGCGGATGTCGTCTTTGTCGCCGTGCCCCCCGCCGCCGTCGTTGGTGTGGTGGATGCCATTGTCCCCGACCTAAAGAAGGGCGCGATTGTCGTGGATGTGACGGGCGTGAAGTCGTTCGTCTATGAGGCGTGCCAGAAATACGCGTATTCCACCGATTTCGTCTTCGTCGGGGGCCATCCCATGGCCGGAAAGGAGCGCACGGGCTGGGACAATGCATCCGCCGACCTGTTTGACGGTGCCTCCATGATTCTTGTGCCCTATCCGACCTACGGCCGCGCTCCGCTGGATCTGTTGGAGGGTCTTTGCCGCGACTTGGGCTTTGCGCGGGTCGTCTATACCGATCCGCGCCATCATGATGAGATGATTGCGTTTACGAGCCAGCTGTGCCATTTGATTTCCTCGGCCTATGTTCGGGAGCCGCTGGCGCAGGATCATGTCGGGTATTCGGCGGGCAGTTTCCGCGATATGGCGCGGGTCGGTGCACCTGATCCAAACGTCTGGACGGATCTCTTTATGCTCAATCGTGCGGCACTTTTGCCTGTGCTGGACCGCTATATCACCCGGTTGCAGGATTTCTACACGGCACTTGCCGAGGGTAATCGGGCGCAGCTTCACCAGTCCCTTGAGGAGGGTGTCCTCGCCAAGGCGAAACTTCCATCGGCGTGATGCCGCGCCTGTCGGGTTTGCTAAGTGCAAGTCGGGTGAGTTGCACTTAGCACGCACAAGAGTTGCAGTTAGTTTTCGCACGAGTTGCAGTTGAGACTCGCAAGGACGGGGGCTAAGCCCCGAACCCCGCGAACTGCCGCGCTTTGGAGTGGAATTGGTTTTCCGAGGGCAATCGGCGCGGCGGTTTGAATCTGCCGCGTGTGTTATGAGAAAATCTGGCTGAGGTCACTGCCGTCCGCCGAGAGGACGAAGACGGGGGATGGGACGTCGGAGAGGTCGGCCCGGAGGTGCTCAATGTAGCCGCCGTAAGTGGATGGACTTTCGTCATTCCTCGGCGGGCGCAGTCCGATGAGGGATAGTGCGGCATCGGACGAATGGCGGGCGAGGACTTCCGTGAAGGGTCGTCCGTCGGTGTCGATAATGCGCGTTTCGGTTTCGATGCGGGCCGAGGAGAGAAAGTCCGCCAACTGGGCGTGGGCCTGCTCACCCGTGCGGTTGTGGACGAGCATGTTGACGCGCAGGGGATGCCGTCGCCAGCTGTCGTTTCGGCGCAGAAGGACGGCGAGGGCCAGCATGAGTGCGCCGTTGTTGCCGCCGCCGCGCCACCAGAGGTCGATGACTCCGTCGAGGGGTGCACTGTTAGCCGTCCCGACGACGAGAACATTGCGTTTCTCGCGGACGCTGTCTGCAATCAGCTCTGCAAATTCCGCCGCGTGGTCGGGGGCGGGCTGTCCGACGAGGACGGTGTTTGGCACGAGCGGGCCGAAGCCGTAGGTTCGGATGATTTCCGAAATGCCGGCCCAGGCGTCGTTCGTGCAGCGCAGGAGGGGGACGAGTTCAAGATCCATATTGGATCCCGTGCGTCGGACGGCATCCTGGAGTGTCGCCGTGTCGAGCGTCGTCCCCGAATCGGGCAGGAGACTTGCAAGCGTGACGAAACTGCGTCCGCCCGAGATGGCCTTGGCGAGTTGAAGGAGTCGCGGATTCTGGACGGGCAGGCGGGAGAAGACAAGAAGGTTCGGTCGCCAGTTTCGCTCCGCATGATCATCGTTCGCAAGCCGGTGGAAGGCGAAACGCACGAGTGCGGCCATCAGTCCGGTGCGCAGGTCGCCGAACTGGACGCGGAGTTGTCGCCGCTTGACGAGCGCGTAAATCGCGAATTCGCAGGCGAGGGCCGTGAATGTCCAGCCCGGACTGATCATGAACATGGCTCCCACGCAACCGGCAAAGCCGAGAATGGGGAAGATGGCGCGGACGCGGAATGTCGGGCGCCACGAGGGGTTCGCCAACAGTTCCTCCGCAGCTGCCGCGAAGTTGAGGAGCGCGTAGGTCGAGAGATTGAACAGCGTCAGGATGGGGGCGATGATGTTGATATCCCCGAGGGCAATGCCGGCGGCGGCGAGTGCAAAACAGAGAAGAGAGGAGAGCCGAGGGTCGTCCGTCTTGCCGAATCCGCGTCCGAAGAGAGCGGGGAGCAGCCGGTCGCGGGCCAGGGCCTGGAGGACGCGTGGGGCGCAGAGGAAGCTGCCGACGGCACTGGAGAGCGTCGCCGCCCACACGCCCAGCAGGATGAGGAACGGCCAGCGGGCGCACTTCTGGAGGAGCATCGTATCGGCCCGAAGCCAGTCTGCATCGTCCACGAATGCCGTCAGGACAAGTGGAATTGCCATGTAGATGACATAGCCCGTGAGGACGGCGGCAATTGTGCCGCGTGGGATTGACTTGCTCGGATTGCGCAGGTCGCCGGACATGCCGAGTCCGGACAAAATGCCGGTGACGGCCGGAAAGAAGACGGCGAAGACGGGCCAGAAGCCGAGGGCGGGTGTCGGCGGGAGCGTGCCGGGCGGCGGCGGTTCGGGTGTCTGGCCAAGGAAGAAAGAGATAAGTGAGAGGAAAATCGCTCCCATGATGAAGTACTGCGACTTAAGGGCGATGTCGGCCGAGAGCGTCGACACGAGGGCGAGAATGCAAAGCGTGATGAGACCGACCGTTCTTGCGTCCCAGCCGGAGACAATGGGCAGGCCGGATTGTGTCAGGGCCTCGGCGAAGCCGGCGATGTAGAAGGATACGCCAATCGTTTGCGCCAGGACGAGGGGGATGCCGAGCGCGGCACCCGATTCGAGTCCAAGCGAGCGCGACAGCATGAAGTAGGCTCCGCCGCCCTTCATGCGCATATTGGTCGCAAGGGCGGAAATCGACAACCCCGTTAGGAGGGTGATGGAACTGCCGATTGTGACGAGGAGAAGGGCGTTGGTGAGCCCCACATTGCCGATCATCCAGCCGAAGCGCAGGTACATGACCACGCCGATAATCGTCAGGATGCTGGGCGTGAAGACCCCCTGAAAGGTTCCGAAGGCGTATCCGCCGGGTTGTTTTGTCTCGTCTGTCATCTGTGAAGACCTCCGAACGGAATTATATCAAAAATGGGCTGACATTTGTTATTCCCTACAGATTTCGTGGGGATTTGTGGATTGGCAAAGTAGATGCCCATAGGGTATGGGCATCTACTCTTACAATGGGATGACAGGGGAATATGGTCAATTAGTCGTACAGCATCAAGGGGAAGGACATTCCTCCATCCTCCCCCATGGGGGAGGGCCGTGG
>JBNMKZ010000053.1:0-20083 GCA_050874585.1 Verrucomicrobiota bacterium
AAAATCATGGAAATCATCAGGAAGGGGAAATAGAATGAATCGACTGGTCTTGGCGATGGCCGTAGCGAGTTGCGCATTGACCGGATGCGCAACGGAAAAATTGACGGTGACGGTAACGGATAATGAGGGAATGCCAGTTTCAAGCGCAAGAGTAAGGGTTGGCTATTCAACAAGTAATGTACTTTTTGGCGGTGGACATCGGTCAAGCGGATCAGATTCAGGGTATGCCGAATCCCAGACTGGGGCGGATGGCGTTGCCGTGGTCAAGTTCAATTGTACATCCTCGGATTTTGGCTGGTCGGTCTCGGCAGAGGGGTATTATAAAAGTGATATATTTAACGGGCATTTTGCTTTCGACGAAATTATTATTCCCCCGGGGATAGGTAAAGTCATTCTTAAGGAGCATGAAAAATATGGCAAGGTCACGCTTTGGAAGATCAAGAACCCACAGCCCATGTATGCGCACAAATCCTTCGAAGATTGTGAACGGCTCAAGGAGAACGGACGCTACGGCTTCGACCTGAAGTTGTTTGACTGGGTCGCCCCCTACGGGGAGGGCCAGGAGGCCGACTTCTATGTCGTGCGGGACTACACCAAGCCAACGGAGGAGGGGCGGTTTCGTGTCGGAACGCTTGAATTTGAGCGGGGATGCGGCTTCTACCTTGCCGAGAACAATGGAAATGAGAACTTCCAAACGGCCTACCATGCGGACACGAATGCAGTCTTCACCTCCTCAGTTCCCCTTTTGTGCGAACATTATAAGGAAAGGACTCGGGAGGTGGATGTTCCGCTGCCGCTCGTCGACAAGAATCATCACATCGTCTTGCGCACGCGGGTCAAGTACGACGAGAACGGCAACATGGTTTCGGCGCACTACTCCCGGATACTCGGGGAGTTCTGGGTATTGCCATCCGTATCCGTGTCGGAATCGATTTTCAATCCGGTTCCGAATGATACGAACCTGGAGTTTGACAGGAAGCGGAACCTCTACAAGCCACCCAAGAACAGTTGGTGGAGATAACTTGTCCAGCGTGGAGGGTGGGGAATCCACGCCGCGTTGGCGTTGTGTAGGCGCGAGCGCGGCACTTTGGGCGGCCTGCCGGACGGCAGGCCGGCAAGACCACCTGCCGCGACCTGGCCTGTAGTCGGCCTTGTTCCTCTCGGGCGAGCCGCCGCGCAAGCCCCCGAGCAAGCGGTTTATGATATAATATGCGGAATTAGGAGGCTTATGGCTGAGATGAAGCGAAAGATTGTTGTCACGAGTGCGTTGCCGTATGCCAATGGAGACATCCATTTGGGGCATCTTGTCGAGTATATCCAGACGGATTTCTGGGTGCGTTATCAGAAGTTGCGCGGGAATGAGTGCGTTTATGTCTGTGCGGACGACACGCATGGTACGCCAATCATGATTCGTGCCCGTAAGGAGGGCATCACGCCCGAGCAGCTCATCGCCCGCAGCCATGAGACTCACTTGAAGGATTTCACCGACTTCCAGATTTCGTTTGACAACTACTATACGACCAATTCGCCGGAAAACAAGGAGCTTTCGGAGAGGTTCTTCGCGGCGATGGAGAAGAGTGGCGCGATTACGCGCAAGACGACGCCCCAGTTGTACTGTGAGCACTGCAAGATGTTTCTTCCCGACCGTTTCGTGAAGGGGACGTGTCCGAAGTGCGGGGCCGAAGGCCAGTATGGTGACAGCTGCGACAAGTGCGGCGCGACCTATGGCGCGGAGGAACTCGGGTCCCCCATCTGCACGACCTGCGGCGGAACGCCAGTCGTCAAGGATTCGGAGCACCTGTACTTTGAACTTGAGCCTCAGCACGACTACCTTGAGAAGTGGATTCCGGGGCATACGACGAGCGATGTCTCCAATAAGCTGCTCGAATGGTTCAAGGAACCCCTGCGCGGCTGGTGCATTTCGCGTGATGCGCCGTACTTCGGGTTCGAGATTCCGGGGTACAAGGACAAGTTCTTCTACGTGTGGGTCGATGCGCCGATTGGCTACATCGCCAGCCTGCAGAACTGGTGCGCGAAGAACGGGCGCGGCGATTTGTGGAACGATCCCGAGGCCGAACTCTATCATTTCATCGGCAAGGACATCATTCGCTTCCACTGCCTTTTCTGGCCCGGAATGCTCCACGCGGCAGGCTTCAAGGGGCCGAACAAGGTTTTCGTGCACGGATTCTTGACCGTCAATGGCGAGAAGATGTCCAAGTCGAAAGGGACGTTCGTGAATGCCCGCACCTATCTCGACCACTTGCCGCCGGAAGCCCTGCGCTACTATTACGCGGCAAAACTCGGGGGCACGACGGACGATATGGACCTCAACCTCGTCGACTTTGTCCAGCGCGTCAATTCCGATCTCGTTGGCAAGATCACGAACATCGCCTCACGCGGTGGCCAGATGCTCCAGAAGAAACTGGGCGGAATGCTTGGGACGATGGACGAGGAGGGCCGCGCCCTTGTGCAGAAGTGCCGCGCCGCAGGTGAGCCGATTGCCAAGTTCTACGAGGAGCGGCGGTTTAATCAGGTCGTCGTGGAGATTTGCCGTCTGGCGGATGCCGCGAATGAATATTTTGACCGCCGCGAACCGTGGAAGACGGTGAAGACGGATGCGGAAACGACGCGCACGACGCTGACCGCCGCCTTGAACGCATTTCGCATCATGGCAATTTACCTGAAGCCGATTCTCCCGGTCTACGCCAACAAGGCCATGAAACTCTTTGGCGAGACGGACTGGTCGTGGGATTCGTCCGCCGAATCGCGTGAGAACTGTGCGCTCGGCGACTACGAGTACCTGGCCAGCCGCATTGACGCGAAACAGGTCGAGGCGATGATTGCCGCGGCAACCGTCAAGCCGGCGGACTCGGGCGAGGTTGCCCACGAGTCCCGTGCATCGAAGAATAAGGCGAAGGCTTCCGCCGCGCCGGCACTCAAGGCGGAAATTGCCTTCCCGGACTTCGAGAAACTTGACCTTCGCGTCGGGACAGTCGAGAGTTGCGAGATTGTCCCGAAGAGCTCGAAGTTGCTCAAGTTCGTGCTGGATGCGGGGGCGCTCGGCAAGCGGACGATCTTCTCTGGGATTCGCGGGGCCTACCCGGAGCCGGAGAAGCTCGTTGGGCGGGAGGTTGTCTTTGTGGCGAACCTTGCGCCGCGCAAGATGTCCGTCGGCGTTTCGGAGGGGATGATTCTCTTTGCCGGTGAGCCGGGGACGAATGGTGGCGTGCTCTCGCCGTCTTCAACGGCGGGTGGCGGTACGCCCGTGACCTAAGGGTCGTGCATGGAGGTAAGCGGGGCGCGGCGAAAGTCGTGCCCCGCTCTCGTTTGTTCCTGATTCTTTTTACGCTTCTACTTGTGTTAAGGTGATGTAGAAACTTCTATGGAAAGGCTATATTAAGATGAATGAATATCATTTTTTAGTCGTGGCAGAACGACTGTTGGCGTTGTATAGAAATCATCAAATAATTGGCGATGAGGATGGCTATTCGAATGCTTTTCGGAGTCTTATGGGCGAACTTGCTGACGCTGTTTCGTCAGTTGAGTGAAGATTATTCGGATGCCTGACATTCCTTTGGGAAGAGCATCCTAAGAATAGCAAGGGTATCATGTCGATGTTTAGGCGACAGCATTCCAAAGACTCTGAGCAATTCAAGAGAGAGCGTAGCCTCCTCTTTCCCAATTATCCATTTCGCACATTCCTTTGTGTCTAATTCACGTCCAAAGGGTGGCTGCGAAAAAGTTAGAGACGAAAGAGGAAGGCAAACATAAAGCATCGCTTGGGTCCCGATTGCCTTTTGCTTCTCACGAATCATAATCTCTGCCAGTATTTCATACTTTCCAAATCTGTGCACAAAGAGCGGGTAGGAAACCTCCATCGCATAAAATGGCATGTCATTGCGAGTGATTATCTTGGGGTTTGTTCGACGAATCGATTCCGTCTCTTCGAATGTGTTTTCATTTGGAATGCGTTGGATAGCCTGTACACAGTCTTGAATTTCCTTTGTGGAGAGCAGTCCGCGAGATTTGGCATAGTATGTGATTTCGCTAAGCTCGTATCCAAATTTGACGTCCCCCTTGTTGTTGACAAAGGTCTTGTGGAAAAGTGATGTTTTATGTTTGTTTTCGTCTTTTGCAAGTAAGTCGTAGCCGATTTGCCATTCAACATAGCAGTCAGATGTGAGTTTGGTTTGTCGCGGGGCAACGGGTTCGCCATAATAGGCAAAGAAACTTCTCCGTTTGATGCGGATCTTTCCTGATGTTTTGGTAAGAGGCAAGTTGACGTAAAACTGGTTTGCCTCAACAATTACTTTTGCGTCTTCGGTGTTCATTCTTGAGTTGCTTTCTTTTTTGGGTTAAGACTTTTGTGAATGTATTCCTTTACGGATTTGAAGGCTTCTTCTGGTGGGGGTGTCACTTTCCCGAATATCTCTGGATGATGGTATTTTGTTACGGACAATAGTTGATTGGAGACGGCGTTAAAGTTTTCCTTGTCGTAAGGAATGTCGAAATTCCCAAGATAATAGGGAACTTCCGCATAACGCTTGAAGCAGTCGATATAGCAATAGTAGGCCAAGAGATTTGGGTCTATGTCAACGGCATTGTCGATTCGTGAGGAAAGGAATGTGCGGCTACGCTTGAGAGCGTTGATGTCTCTGAGTGTGTAAAATAGTATCTCGGGTGAGTATCTTTTCTTGTGTGGATATTTGGCGATGATGTCGGTTATGTAGTCAAAGTTCTCCACTGCAAATTGATTTCCATCAACGGTTTTGAAGGTGAAGGAACGAACATCATTCATTGTGATGCCATGGCCTTCGCTTCGTTTGTAAAAGGCAACAATTACAGGAAAGACTGATGCCTTTGATGTCCCTGCGAATTCGCTACTTGGAAATACAATGTGGTTGATTAGTTGGTAGTTTGAGAAAAATGGAGTGGCCGCACGATAGTTGGCCTTTTTTATCAAGTAGGAAAGAGGGTGCAGAACAATTACATAATCGGCTCTTAACTTGTTGTAGGCGAGAAGGAAGGAGATTCCAAGATCTCTCGATTTAACATCGGCATCGACTTCGAAATTCCTTTGCTTGATCTGTTTTCCTGTTTGGGAAGTTACATCGTTGTAGGGTGGATTCCCGACGAGAATAAGAGGTTCGGTCTTTTGAAGATTAAACTTTTCGCGTGTAATATTAGTGAGGGTATTCGTAACGATCCATGTTACATTGGAGAACAATGTTCGCCCAATGCTAATGGCATGAGGATCAATGTCGTTTCCCATGAAGCGGCACTTTGATAGGGAGGGAACTTCCATTAAGGCAAAAAATGCACCATATCCGCAAGCTAAGTCTGCGATTGTCCAATTCTTATCAATTCCCTGCGACTGTAGCCACTTCCCAGATAGTTTGACATATTTAGATGGTGTATAAAAGCTTCCCAGGTTTATCCGGTCAATCTTCTTAAGATGGCGAGAGACATTGGCATCTTTTGCGTTTGGGTTGTCAGCACCTTGGGGCGACATAGGTTCAGCTCCTGAAAGTACGGCGGTTAGAAAGACGGCAATGATAATGGAATGCCGACCTACAGTAGTCATAAATGAGTGTTTCCATTGATTCGTGACCTTTTGCTCCTGGGAAAGTCATGGCACGAAAATAAGGAGCACATTCTTCTCATGCACTCCGCAGAGGCCCTACCACAGGCCGGTTTGAATACATGACAAAGAATGCGCCCATTATGGCGCACCCTACCTGACATGTCGTTCAAACCGAGTAATAGTGGTAGTATTTCTGCGGGTCGACTTGTTAGTATAGATGCTACATCGATTTCAGTCCTTTGGATTTCACCCATCGGCACTGGTGCGGGGCGAGCGGACGCTCGCTTCCACACGGAGGAGAATTGTATCATAATTTCCCTTGTTGAGGTACGCGAAACTGTTAGTTTTGGGGCGCGGCAGTTTCGATAGCCAAGCCGGACGCAGGACGGCAGAACAGTGAAAGGGCGGAGCCGCGAACCGCAATCCGTCGCGCTGTCGTGCGCATCTCGGCGTTTCATGGTGCGCACGACAGACGTTTGGGATGCGCATGAGTCGGGTTTGCCGTGCGCTTCATCGCAGAAGTGGCAAGACAGGGGGCTCGCTTGAGAGCGGCGGAGCGCAGAAGGGCGAGGAAAGTCCCACCGCGCAGGCGTTCAGAAGGCGCAGGCGCGGCAGTTTGAATGGCCTGCCGGACGGCAGGCCGGCAAAACCATTTGCCGCATGGAGCCTGTGGTCGGCCTTGTCCTTCCTCTCGGGCGAGGGGGTGCGCGCGAAGTGTCGCGAGTGAGGTCTTCCACGGGGCGCCACCGTAAGAGTTGCTTTGTCCGTAATCAGCGATAACCACCGAGGCAGGGCCGGCTAAGAAGACTTTGTTGTTGAGGTGTGAGAGGTGAGCGCAACCGTGAAAGCCGAGACCGAGCGACAGCTTCGCGCAAGCCCCCGAGCAAGCGGTTTGTGGTATAATGTCCCCATGAGAACGAATGGTTTGGAGAACGAGAGAGCTGTGGCCGTGCTCATTGACGCGGACAACGTCAGTGCGATGCGGGCGAGCGAGATCCTGAGCATCGTCTCCGCGTGGGGCGAACCGCTCATCCGACGGGCGTATGGCACGGTGAACCGATTCACCCCATCCGGCAAGTGGGCGGATGCGCAGCGGGTCTATGGGATTCTTTCCTGTCCGCAGGTAAACAACATTCCTGGAAAGAATGTCGCTGACATTGCACTTGTGATTGATGCGATGGAAGTTCTCTACAAAAGCGCATGTGATGGCATTTGCATCGTGTCGAGCGACAGCGACTTTACCGCGCTGGCGACAAAGATTCGTGAGGGAGGAAAAGAAATTTACGGGATTGGCGGCACTAAAACCCCAAAGAGCTTCAGGTCCGCCTGTACGGCGTTTGTCACGCTTGCGAATGTCGGTGGCGGCGGCGCGGTTGAGACTTCGCAATCCGTGCCAACTTGTCCTCGTTGTGGAAAGCCGCTGGAAAAGGCGACGACAAAGTCGCGGCAGCCCTGTCTTCGCTGTACGAACTGCGGCGGCGTCGCGGTGAAGATGTCGGTTCTTCAGTCGGGCGTTGCGGCCGACAGCATCGATGCGATGAAGGCGCTGGTCCGGGCGCATGAGACTCTGGGGTGCAATTGCCCCAAATGTGGGGCCTCCATGAGCCTCATTCGCGTTGAAGTCGGCAAGCGGCGCATGGAGATTGACGTGTGCCGGGACTGCTGGACCGTCTGGTACGACAAGGACGAGTTCGAGTCGATTGTTCCTCAGGACGGTGTTCTTCAGGCGAAGGTGTCGGCAGGCAAGGCCTTTCGCCGCGAAACGGTTGTCATGGTCACGGCCGATCTGCGTAGCGGTCGGTTCCGAGCGGAGAACATCGGTGTGCTGAATACGATTCTGAAGCGGAGGTACAGTGTCCCGAATCCGGATGTTGAAGCCGTCGTCTCCGCCCTACGCTCCCAGAAGGTGATTACCATCGACAAGCGCGGCAAAGTTGAGGTGCAGCCGCTTCAGACGGCCTGATTTTTGGGGCCTGATTCAAGCCGAAGGGGGCGAATGTGGGCGTGGGAGACGATTTTGTGCGGATTGTTTTTGCTCTCGTTCTTGTGTTTTTGTGCGCTTATCTCAACTTTGCCCAATAATTTTCAGATACCCCCTTGCAGGGGGTCCGGCGGTTATGGTATACTATGTCTCGCTTTCGAGATACGGGGTTGTGGCGCAATTGGTTAGCGCACTGGACTGTCGATCCGGGGGTTGCGGGTTCGAGCCCCGTCGACCCCGCCATCTTTGAAAGTACGCGAGATTGCCTCGTGGTGTAATGGTAGCACAGCAGATTCTGATTCTGCTTGTTGGGGTTCGAGTCCCTGCGAGGCAACCATTTTACAGCACCGCGAAATCTTATTCATCACTGACGGTTACAAATTCCACTCCTGTCGCATTCCATGCCTACGGCATTGTCCGAGGTGTGGCACCTGCGGCGGATTGGCGCATCGTGTCTGCGGACTGTCGCGCCCTTTATCGCCAATTACCTCCAGTTGCCAGAGCGCGGCAAAAAATGGTATAATTTACGAATCTTGAACTCTAACTGAAGTAAGGAGTGAAAAAGGCATGAAGAGACTGATGTTGGCGGCGCTGTTCGCCATTGGCACGGTGGCCGCCGTTGAGGCTGCCCCGACGGATGCGGTCACGCAGGCCGACTTGAAGGCCCTGATTGAGCGCATTTCCAAGTTGGAGGCCGAAAACAAGGCCCAGGCCGCGAAAATCGCCGAATTGGAGGGCCGTAGCACCGCACCCAGGTCTACCACCGCGCCGGCCGGCCAGTCGAAAGATGCCGAGAAACCAGCTTCGGAGAAGGGCACGGAGGTGAGCGAGTCGGGTCGGATTTACACGACCGAGTCCGGCAAGAAGTACTATCTCGCGGACAAGTTCGCCGGCATCTTTGAGCCGTTGAGCGAGTCCGGCCTCCAGATTACGCCTTACGGCTACCTCGTGTTCGAAGGTGTTTGGTCCGACCGTCCGCTGGATTGCGACTGGTCAACCGATTTCGTGAAGAACAAGGGCCGCCAGAACAACACGACGCTTTCGATGCAGGATTCCATCCTTGGTCTCCAGTTCGCGACGCCTGAGGCGGTCAACGGCTGGAAGTTCGCCGGCAAGGCCGAGTTCGACCTCGCGGGTGGCGATCAGAACTCCTACGACTTCCACTGGCGGCACCTCTATGTGGATGCTCAGCATGAGAGCGGCTGGTCAATTCTCTTCGGTCAGACCTGGCATCTCTGGAAGATGGTCACGCCGAGCGAGATTGATGGTGCGTGGATGGAGAACGCCGGTCATCCGTATCGCCGCAGTCCGCAGATTCGCGTGACGAAGAAGTGGGATTTCGAGGACAGCTCGCTTGAATGGCGCGTCGGTCTTGTGAAGGGCGGCCCGGGCATGGGTAGCGACCGCGATGGTGACGGCGTTCAGGACAATACGGCGTCCGCGTGGGGCATCTTTGAGAGTGCGCTCGTCTATGACAAGGAGGCCGCGTGGGATGAGGGCCGTCGCTGGCTCGTCGGCCTTGGCGGTATGTACGGTCGTGACCGCAGCAACCGTCTGAGTGGCTGGAATGCGGATGGTGATGGCGTCTACGATGGTCGTTCTGACGAGTACAACACGCAGATGATTATGATCGCGGCGCAGGTTCCGTTCCTTGAGAAGTTCACGCTGACGGGTCAGTTCTACGCTGGCGAGAACCTCGGGCGCGTTCAGGCTGGTTGCGCTCAGGGCGTTGCCTTTGACCGCGTTGGTGAGCGGGGTGAAGAAGTCCGCACGGTTGGCGGTTTCATCGATCTCGCGTACGAGCTTAACGACACGTGGTCGTTCGCGGCTGGCTACGGCATGGACAATCCGTCGGACGGCTGTGCGCGGAATGCGGACGGCATCCTCTACAACGACCGTGCGTATGTCGCGGCGTTCTATCGGATTCTTGACAATTTCAAGCTCGGGCTTGAGTATGCGCGCCTGATGACGCGCTATGCCGAGGAGAACGGCTCGAAGACGGATGCCGATGCGAACCGTCTCCAGTTCAGTGCGTTCTACGACTTCTAAGCCGAAGGCTGAGAGTTGAAAGGTTGTCGATGAAACCGAAAGTCGAGAGGCTCGCCTGAGCCTTTCGACTTTTCGCGTTTGATGAAGGTTCGTATTTCAGGAAGGAACACGGGATATGGAGAAGAAAAGAGCGAGTTGGTCGGGTCAGTTGGCGTTTGTTCTTGCGGCGGCGGCTTCGGCCATTGGACTGGGGAACCTTTGGCGCTTCCCGTATCTGGCGGCGCAGTATGGCGGCGGAACCTTCATTGCCATTTATCTTGGACTTGTGGTGACGCTCGGCTTTACGCTGATGCTGACGGAGGTCGCGATTGGGCGCAATACCCATCAGTCCCAGTTGACGGCGTTCTCGCGCCTGCACGGCAAGTGGGGATTCGTCGGATTCCTTGCGACGGCAATTCCCGTCATCATCATGCCCTACTACTGCGTCATTGGTGGATGGGTGCTTTATTACTTCAAGGCCTATTGCGAGATGGCGTTTACCGGTGCGAATCTGATGGGCGCGGGCGCGGCGGATTCGGGTGCGTTCTTCACCGGCTTCATCAGTTCCCCGTTCGCTTCGTTTGGCTACGGCATGATTTTCATTCTCGCCTGTGCGGGCGTGATTGTCCTGGGCGTCAAGAACGGCATTGAGAAGTCCAATCTTGTGATGATGCCGATTCTTTTCCTGATGGCGGTCGCCATTTCGATTTACGTCATCTGCCTCCCGGGGTCGGGCGATGGCCTGAAGTACTATCTCGTTCCCAACATGGACTGCCTGCGTGGTTCGGATGGGGCATTCTCGGTGGCCTTGCTCGGCAAGACGATTCTTGGCGCAATGGGTCAGATGTTCTACTCGCTTTCCCTCGCGATGGGTATCATGATTACCTACGGCAGCTATATGCGCCGGACGGATTCGATTGAGCGTTGCGTTCGCCGCATTGAAATCTTTGATACGCTGATTGCGATTCTCGCCGGCCTGATGATTATCCCCGTCGTCTATATGTTCGCCGTGAAGACGGGCGTTCCCGTGAAGGAGGCGATGAATGCGGGGCCTGGGCTGATGTTCATTACGCTGCCGAAGGTGTTCGCAACGCTGGGTGTGGCGGGTGCGTGGATTGGCATGGCGTTCTTCCTGTTGGTCACCTTTGCGGCGGCGACATCGGCAATTTCGCTTTATGAGGCTTGTGTTGCGTCCGTCTGCGACGTCCTTCACATCGAACGCCGCGCCGCGACGTTCTTTACGGGAACGCTGGCGCTTTTCCTCGCGACCTTTTCCGCGTTGGGCTATGGCCCTTGGCAGGACATTACAATTTTCAAGATGCAGTTCCTCGACTTCTTTGACTTTGTGACGAACTCCGTGCTGATGCCGCTCGTCGCAGCGGCGACCTGCATTTTCGTCGGCTGGGTGCTGAAACCGAAGTCCGTCATTGACGAGGTGGAGTCGGAAGGCCACGCCTTCAAGGCGAAGCACTTCTACACATTTATGGTGCGCTACCTGGCCCCGGCCCTTGTCATTGCGATTCTCATTTCGGAAGTCTGCCGCTATTTCAAGATTGGCGGTTGGTCCATCTAATTAAATAAGGAATAAAGGTAAAATGATTGACTGGATTGTGCTGGGGGCGTTTGTCGGCTATCTGCTTCTCATGCTGTGGATTGGCTTCTTTTTCTCGAAGAGACAGGAGTCGCTCGGGGACTACTATCTCGGTGGGCGGCGGATGAACAAGTGGGTGGTTGCCCTTTCCGCGCAGGCTTCGGATATGTCGGGTTGGCTGCTGATGGGCTTGCCGGGGGCAATTTATGTCGGCGGATTTTCTGAGGCGTGGATTGGCATTGGCCTTCTGATTGGTACCTATCTTAACTGGAAGATTGTGGCGCATCGCTTGCGCGTCTATTCGAATGCCTGCAAGGATTCCATCACCATCCCGGATTTCATCAATAACCGTTTCCGCGACCCGACGGGACTTTCGAGAATCGTCGCGGCTGTCATCATTCTTGTCTTCTTTACCTTTTACACGGCCTCGGGCTTCGTGGGTTGCGCCAAGCTTTTCACGACGACGTTCGGAATCCCCGATACCGTCCACCTTTTCGGTCTGACGCTGACGGGCTATCACCTTTGCCTGTGGATTGGTGCGTTGGTCGTCGTTGCCTACACGCTCTTCGGCGGCTACATGGCGGTTTGCTGGACGGACTTCATTCAGGGAACGCTGATGTTCGTGGCGATTGTTCTTGTGCCGGCGATTGTCGTCTGTGAGGCGGGTGGATTTGCCGCGACCGTGGACGGACTGAACGAGATCAATCCTTACCTCCAGTCGCTCTTCACAAGTGCCGCGACGGGGAAGGCGACGGGCTTTATTGGACTTGTCTCCTGCCTTGCGTGGGGACTTGGCTACTTCGGTATGCCGCATATTCTCGTCCGCTTTATGTCCATTGACAATCCGGCGGAGGTGAAGGGATCGCGGCGCATTGCCATGAGCTGGGTCTCGATTTCGTTGATTGCGGCCACGGTGATTGGTCTCGTCTTCCATCTCTATCTCAAGCAGCGGGGACTGACGCTTGCGGATGTCGGGAACGATCCTGAGAAGATGTTCATGATCATGATTAACGGCATCTTTGCGAACGGTTTCTTCGTGCGCATCTTTGCGGGCATTCTGCTGTCGGCGATTATGGCGGCGATTATGTCGACGGCGGATAGTCAGCTCCTGGTTTCAGCTTCCTCCTTCTCCAATGACTTCTACAAGGTTGTGTTGCGTAAGAAGGCCTCTAACCGCGAACTTCTTCTTGTTTCGCGCATTGCCGTGGGTGCGGTGGCCTTGGTGGCCATTATCCTCGCGATGAACACGCAGTCCGAGTTCTTCAAGGTCGTCATGAAGATGGTGTCCTTCGCCTGGGCTGGATTTGGCGCGGCGTTTGGTCCTTTGATTCTGCTGGCCCTATTCTGGCGGCGAACGAACCTTGCGGGTGCAATTGCGGGCATGGTGGTCGGTGCGACGACCTGTTTCGTTTGGAAGTTTATCTTCGCGGCGGATTCCAATCTTGTTGCGGCTCATCCGATTTTCAACCTGTACGAACTTGCACCGGGCTTTGTTCTCGCCTTCCTGACGATTGTCGTTGTTTCACTTCTGACGCGGCGTCCGTCGGATGAGATTATCGCTGAATACGATGCGGTCGCCCAGAAGACAGCGGCCAATTGATGTGAAACCCTGGCTGCAGTTCTTTCGGCTGGTGAACCTGCCGACCGTGCCGGGCGACGTGCTCGCCGGCGCGGCGGTTGTGTGGACGCTTTTGGGTGTCGGGGGAAATGGTGTTGTTGTCGCCCGCGTCTTTCTTGCCGCGCTTGCTGCCGTTGCCGCCTATCTCTTCGGGCTTGCGGATAATGACATTGTCGGGGCGAAAACGGACGGACCCGAACGCCCGATTCCAGCGGGGGAGATTTCGGTTGGCGCGGCACGGCTTGCGCGTGGACTGTGCCTTGGAATGGTTCTTCTCGTCGGCGCGGCGGCTGGCTTGCCGCCCGCCTGGTGGGTGACCATGTGTGCGCTCGTCGCGTCCATCGTCGTCTACAATCGAACGAAGGCTTGGTTCTTGATGGGGCTTTGCCGCGGACTGAACTTCCTGTGCGGCGTCGTCGTCTTGTCTCCGTCCTCAGAATTCATGCGCCTAACAGGTGGGGACCTTTTGATTGTCGTTGGACTTTTCATCCTCTGGACGCTATCCGTCGCCGGAATCACGAGGTATTCGGAAGGGGAGGAGGCGAATCCGATGAAGCGCCGGATGGTCGGCATTCTGATTGGTAGCCTGATTTACCTTCAGTTGCTCGTTCTTGTCCTGTTCCCTATTCGCCCTTTCTTGGTGACGGGGGCCTTTCTTTTGTTGGCTCTTCGCCTGCTTAGGCGTGTCCTTCCTGAGGTAAGTGCATCATGAGAAAACTGACGGTCATTACGGCGGGTTTGGGATGGAATCTCGTGGAGCGGCACGGACTTGAATCCGTGGCGGAGCTTCACTTCGAACCCAAGCCGAGCGTCTTTCCGGCGGTGACCTGTGTTGCGCAGGCGACTCTTCGGACGGGCTTGCCCCCCGAACGGCATGGCATCGTCTCAAATGGGCACTGGATGGACGATTTGCGCAAACCGATTTTTTGGGAACAGAGTGCATGGCTTGTGCAGGGACCGCGCATTTGGGAACGGTCGACGGGCGTTTTCTTCTTTCAGCAGTCGTTGGGTGAGGATGTGGACCTCCTGATTTCCCCTGCGCCCATTCACAAGCATGGGGGTGGCATGGTCATGTCGTGCTACACGAAGCCGACGGGAATGGAGAGTGTCCTTCGGCGGCTCTGCGGCAAGTTCCCCCTGTGGCGTTACTGGGGGCCGCTCGCTTCGCCGCGGATTGGACGAAAGTGCATTTCCTATTTTGAGGAGATGACGAACATTCATGATGTCGATGAGGCTTACCTTTATCTCCCGACGCTCGATTATGCCGCGCAGAAGTACGGTCCTTCGAGTGCGCAGGCTACGGCGGCGGTGCGTGAGTTCCGTTATCAGGTTGAGCGTCTTGCCAAACTTGCTCAGCAGCGGGGCGCGGCACTTGAAGTGCTCGGGGACTACGATATCACGGATGTGACTCTGCCACCTGTTCGTCCAAATGTCGTGCTTCGGAAGGCTGGGTTGTTCGCCACGCGAACGGTTGGTGGGCTGAGTTATCCCGATTTCTATCAGTCGCGGGCGTTCGCGATGTGCGATCATGAGTTCTGCGTGATTTACGGGTCGTCGGCACAGGAAGCGGAAAAACTCCTGCTTCAGACGGGGGATTACGAACGCCCGGCGCAATCAGTCGCGGGCAGTACCATTCTCTTGGCAAAGAGTGGGTCTTGGTGCGAGTACAAGTGGTGGACGGATGACCGCGAGGCTCCGGACTACGCCGCCCATGTGGACATCCACAACAAGCCGGGATTCGATCCGACGGAACTCTTTTTCTTTGGGCGCGGCATCGTCAAGGGAACGCACGGACGCGCCTGCCAGGTTGCCCACGCCCGTGTCGATTGAGGGCGCGTCGCCCTCAGAAGTTCGCCCAGAAGGGAAATGGCGTACGAATCTCGGTCTCAACGCCCGAAGTCGGGTGCGTGAATTTTGCCGCGAGTGCGTGCAGGCAGTGCCCCTCTAATCCCTCAACGGCAAACGCCCCGTAGAGACGGTCGTTCACGATGTGCATCCCGGCGAGGGCCAACTGTGCGCGAATCTGATGCGTCACGCCCGTGAAGATTGTCACCTCCAGAAGCGTCTGCTCCTCGTTTTCGTCCGTCGTATGGGCGATGGGGAGAAACCGTGTGACCGCATGGAGGGGTCTCAGTTTCTGTCGCATGGAGGTTGTCAGGCGGTTGTGATGGGCATCAATCATCCGGCAGAAGGGGAGCGTTGGATCGTGAATCAGGTCGTGCTCAAGAGTTCCACCGACGGAGAAAGACCCTTCGACAAGGGCAAGATACGTCTTCTGGACGGTCTGCGCGGCAAATTGTGCGCGCAGGTTCTCAAAGGCGGATGCGGTCCGCGCCACGAGGACAAGTCCCGAGGTGTCCGCGTCAATTCGGTGGATGGCACCGGCCATCAGCGGCTTGTCACCCAGGGGAATGCATTCCGGGTGTTGGACGACCACGCCATTCATCAGCGTCGTCCGTTCGGTTCGGGAAAGTGGCTGGACAGGGAGGCCCGCCGGCTTGTCGTAGGCCAAGAGCGCATCGTCCTCAAAGACGCAGCGTGGGCGGATGTCGGGATTGGGGGCTACCAGATTGTCCGCCGCTTCTGCAAGGGATTTGACGAGAATCGTTTCGCCGCCATGCAACTTGACGCCTTTCGCCGCGACGCGTCCGTTCAAAAGAATCTCCCCGTCCTGAATCGCCTCCCGGATAAAGGCGCGGCTTGAGGTCGGAAAGGCGGTAAGCAAAGCGGCGTCCAAACGGACGCCGCCTTTGTCCACGAGTAAGGTTCTTGACTCAATCATATTGGTTCATCATTGACGGCGCAATTGGCGCCATGCCTTCCCACGAGTTGTTCGAGGCCCATGGCAAGTCCGAGTCTTCCGCCGTGTCGGCGATGCACCCCGACAGGAGTGCCAGTACAACGGCGGCAAGCGCACCTGCTGAGAAGCAGGAAATGTTAGTCTGCAAAGATGACATCGTTCGGCTGGAGTTTGGACTGTTCCCATGCGCCAAGGATATCGCAAATCACGTAATTCTTACCCTTGACTTCCTGACGGATGCGAATGCGGCCGACGAACTCGCCAGCTTCGCCCTTGAAGCCAGGGCGCTTCACGCCAAGTTCAAGGATCGGGATCGGATTGTTCGGGTTCTTGCTCTTCATTTCCTGCATGGCCTCATTCGTGAACTGGACGATGGCGAACATATCCTCGTTGTTGGCGAGGATGATGGTGCCCTTGTCGCCGGCGGGGAGGGAGGAGACGGCCGTGCCACTGCGAGCGGACTCTCCGCCACGAGACGCGATCATCTCCGTCATCAGCTTGCGCTGGTTCTCAATGATCTTCTGGGCCTTGGCGAGTTCTTCTTTCTTCTCCTCAATCTCGTCCTTGGCGGTCGACACCTCATCCTTGAGCGAGGTGACTTCGGTCGAGTACTCGTCAACCTGCGCCTTGAGTTTCGTGATGTCATTTTCAAGGCCGGACTTAGTCCCCTCAAGCTTTGCAATCAGGTCATTCTTCTCTTCAATCGTTACCTTGTCCTGGCGCGCTTCGGGCTTGGAGCTGTTGATTTCCTCAATGGCCGAGGCGAGTTTCTGGCGGAGCGTGACGAGTTCGGCGCGGGTCGTATCCAAACGGCTACGCTGAGCCTTCGCGGCCTCAAAGAGCTTCTTGAGCAGCTCGTCGGACGTGCCGGGACCCTGCATATAGGGCTTTTCGCCATCCATGATCAGTTCGCCGTCGGGCGTACGGGCATAGATGGAGCGCAACTGGGTGCGCGTATTTATGTTGTTCCAGTTGAAAGTGTCGAGGTTCGCCTGCTCAAGCTCGGACTTATAGCCTTCAAGCACATTCTCCTTGTCGGGCGTATCGACAAGACGCGCCTCAACGGAGGAGGCATCCTTCTCCAATACGGCGGAAACGCCCTTCGCAGGGCCATCTTTTTCGATTGTCTGCGCGAGCTGGACAATGTAGTCCTCTTGCTGGCGATTGCGATCCGTCAGTTCGGAGCGCTTGTCGTACAGCTGCTTCTCAAACCAGAGTGCCGCGGCTGCAAGCACCAAGAATACGTATACCAGAGCGTGCAATGCTTTATTCATAGATAGTTTCCTATTTTCAACTGCTGAATATGATACCCTTTTTCAGCGCAAAGCGCAATGGTTTTTTGGTACAATATGCGCACATGTTTTTCGAGGTACTAAAAGAGGATGCGCGCACGTGCGCAAGACTTGGGCGACTGACGACCGACCATGGTGTTGTTCAGACGCCCGTCTTCATGGATGTCGGGACGCAGGGGTCCGTCAAGGCCCTTGAGCCGCGTGACTTGGTGGAGAATCGTGCCCAGGTCATTCTGGGCAATACCTATCACCTGATGCTCCGCCCGGGGGCGGAGGTGATTGCTGCGGCGGGCGGGTTGCATCGCTTCATGCGGTGGAACGGCCCAATCTTGACGGACTCGGGTGGCTTTCAGGTCTTTTCGCTGGCGAAGCTCCGCAAGATGACGGAGGAGGGGTGCCGGTTCAATTCGCATCTTGACGGGCACGAGTTCTTTCTCGGTCCGAAGGAGTCCATGGCCATGCAGCGCGTCATCGGGAGCGACATCGCCATGGTCTTTGACGAATGCCTGCCCTACCCGTGCGACCGCACACGCGCCGAGAAGTCCGTCGAGCAGACGATTCGTTGGGCGCGGATGTCGAAGGAGCAGCCGCATGCGAAGGGACAGCACGTCTTTGGGATTGTCCAGGGTGGTGTCTACGACGACATCCGTCGCCATTGCGCCGAAGAACTGGTGAGGATTGGGTTCGACGGCTATGCGATTGGCGGCGTTTCGGTCGGCGAGCCGGAGGAGTTCATGTACAAGGCCGTGGAGGCGAGTGTGCCCTACCTGCCGAAGTCCGCCCCCCGCTATGTGATGGGGCTTGGCGTGATGCACCAAATGGCGGAATGCGTGGCGCGGGGCGTCGATATGTTCGACTGCGTCATTCCGACGCGTGTCGCCCGCCATGGCACGGCCATTACCCGCAAGGGGAATGTGGCCATCAAGGCCGCGAAATGGATTCTTGACCAAGGTCCCGTGGAGGAAGGGTGCGACTGCTACTGTTGCCGCAACTTCACGCGCAGCTACGTGCGGCACCTCCTCAACGCGGGCGAAATCCTGGGCCTGCGCCTGCTGACGATTCACAACGTTTTTGCGTTGAACCGCTTTATGGAGGAAATGCGTTCCGCAATTGCGGACGGCACTTTCCTCGAATGGAAAGAACAAGTAAGGAAAGATACAAATCATGAATGAAACCCAGACAACCGCAACCGAAGTCCAGCCGGCCGCTCCGGCTCAGGGAGCTCCCGCCGCCTCGTCGCAGCAGGGAGGCTTCGGTATGCTCGTGCCCATGCTGCTGATTCTCGCGATCTTCTACTTCATGATGATTCGTCCCCAGCAGCGCAAGGAGAAGGAGCGCCGCAAAATGATTGAGGAACTCCGCGCCGGGGCGAAGATTGTGTTTGCCGGCGGCCTCATGGGCACGATTGTCGAGGCGACGGAGAAGACCTTCAAGGTTGAGATTGCCCCGGGAACCACGATTGAGATTGCGCGCAGTTCGGTGAGCGCGGTCATCGATCCGTCCGCGGCGAAGTGACGCGATGTCCTTCGAACGGGGAAAGTTCGGGATTGAATACAACCCGGTGAAGCCCGATGCTGACAGGCCGTGGCTTCTCTGGGCGTTCGCCCTGGTTTTCCTCGTGGCCCTGATTTCGCTTGGTGTGACGATCACCCGGCGGATTCGGAGCCATCGGGCGGAACGGCAGGCTGAAACTGAAGTCATTGCACCGGCTCCACCCGCCCCTCCGAAGCCGGTCGACTTGCCGCCTGCGCCGAAATTGGTCGTTTCGGAGGTCGACCGTCGCCCGGTGAAGGTGCGGAATCTGCTGATACGTTTGGAGGAGGCCGAGAAGCGACATGACGTCGAGTTGGCCATTTCGACCATCGAGCAGATCCGTGCCCTGCCCGGGACGCCGGCGGCCGACATCGACGACAAGTTGGCGCGGCGGTTGGGCGTGCTGAACATCCGCAGGCTCTTTGTCCTGAAAAGCGGGCAGTGGGTTGCGGATGTCGTCGTGCGGCGCGGCGATTCGGCCTCGCGCATTGCACGGGAGCATGGTTCGACGCTCGCCTCGCTCCAGCGCCTCAATGGCGTGGATGTCGAAAAGGTGTTCGTCGGGCAGAAACTGAAAGTGCTGGATCATCCGCGATTCAACCTTGTCGTGCGGCGGCGGACGCGAATCGCCGACCTTTCTCTCAACGGCAAGTTCTTCAAGCGTTATTACCTGACGGCCCCGGTTACGGGGGGCGAGGGTGCTTATGAAACGCCCGATCGACTGCGGTCGTTCCTTTCGGAGAAGGGGATCGCCCTCTCTGCACCTGAACGGGCGGAACTTGAAATGCTCCTGCCGGTGGGAACGTCGGTGCTTATTTCAGAACTCTGACGCGGCGAATTCGCCGCCGGGCGATGAGTTTGTTGGATATCTTCCCTTTTCTGAACGATAAGTCATCTAAAATCAAAAAGACCGCTCCAATGGCGGTCTTCTGAATCTTCAGGAATGGTGGGCTATAGTGGATTCGAACCACTGACCTCTTCCATGTCAAGGAAGCGCTCTAACCAACTGAGCTAATAGCCCGAAAAAGTGCGCATAGTATACCATGATTTCGGAAAGTCTGTCAACGGCCAATTTTGAGATTTCGTCATTCCTTTGCTTTTTGTCCTGTTATGCGTTCAGTTTGGTCGTTTTGATGGTTTCCACTTGTGCAAGGTAGAGCCGTGGGGGAATGATTGAGGACGCGCTCCGTTCACAGAATCAACCCATGGGGGAAGGGGGATGCGCAAGTCGAAGGTGTTAGGTTGCGCAACCTAAGGGTGCCAGGTTGCGCAAGTCGAGGGGCTTAGGTTGCGCAACCTAAAGGTGGCGGGTTGCGCATCCCCCCCTAATCGAGGCTCCTTTTCGCGTGTTCCCCTGTCTGCAAACTTGGAACTTTTGTGAGTTGCAGTTAGGCCTCGTTTGTGTCGCCGTTAGGACCTATGCGGATTGTCGGGTGTGGCGCGGCAGTTTGGCTGATACCGTGGGATAGGTGAAAGCGGGGTTCGGATGACGGGTGCGGCTGATGCTTGTATATACCTGGATTATCCCCAGTTTTTGACCCCTAAAATCGACCGCACCCAATGGAAACAGGGGTGCGGCCGTCATTTTCGGCCTCGGAAAGTGAAAAAGTGGTTTCGCTTCTGACACCGTGCTATACTACACGGCCACTAGACCGT
>JBNMKZ010000054.1:0-18519 GCA_050874585.1 Verrucomicrobiota bacterium
GCGATAGACTTGACGCGGGGCATTCGATGGATCTCTCCAACGGCGTTGACTTCACGCGCACTCTGGCACGCGACGGATATCGTCGCTCTCTCGTGACAAACATCGTCAACTCTGTCGCGGGGATGGCGGTCGAGACGCTCGGCTATACATACGACGCGCTAAGCCGTCCCGTCTCCAGAAACGCCGACACGTTCGGCTACAACGATCGGGGGGAAGTCGTTTCCTCACGCGGAGTCACGGAGGATGGGTATGCATACGACGAGATTGGCAACCTGCTCCACTCGGTTGCCAATTCGACCACCAACACGTACGTTTCAAACGGCCGCAACCAGTACGCCTCCATCCTCCGTGACTCCGCGTCTCCGCGTGAGACGTCCTACGACCTTGACGAGAACATGACGCAATGCGGCGAATGGTCATACGCATACGACTCGGGAAGCCGCCTCGTTTCCGCGTCGTCAAACGGTCTCGTGGTCGCCGCGTTCGCCTACGACGCACGGGGGCGGCGCGTGAAGAAGATTTCCGCCGATGGGACGCACCGCTACTTCTACGACGGCTGGCTGCTCGTGTACGAGCACGTCACGCGCTCCGATGGTACCACCGGTGAAATCGAATACGCCTGGGGCAAGGACGTCTCCGGCACGCGCGGCGGTGCGGCGGGAATCGGCGGGCTTCTCTACCTGAAGCGCGATGGTGAGATCTATGTTCCGCATTACGACGCCTTCGGCAACATTCGCGGCTACTGCGATGCGCGGGGGAATGTCGTCGCCTCCTACACATACGACGCCTTTGGCAACATTGTCTCGCAGTCGGGCACGATGCCCGATGCGTTCCCGTTCCGCCATTCGACCAAGTATTTCGATTCGGATTTCGGCCTCTACTACTACGGCTACCGCTATTACGGGCCGCAGATCATGCGGTGGCTGACCGAGGATCCGATTGGTGTTGATGGCGGTTTGAATTTGTACGGCTTTTGTCACAATAACTCCTTATGCGGTTATGACGAATTGGGCTTGGAGTGGATAATAGAACGCGATTCATCCAAACGCTGGGCCATAGCCAGAAGGTCGTCGAAAAAGGATACTTTTATGGCACTGGCTACCAAATTAAAACTCAATTTCAATGAAAAAGCCAAGTGGCTAAGAAGAAATAAGGATAATCCGTGTTTGTTTGAGGTTCCCAATGTGTTTTGCGTATATACATCAAAGTCAGGTTGGATAGATGGGCATGTTGCTGTTGTGACACACTTAAAACATAGGGCTGTTTCGGATTTAAACCGGTATAAATCAAAGGGCTTTATGGTTATTTCGCACAAGTGGGCGGATTCTGATGACACTTTTATTGACATGTGGACTGAGGACGGCATATACGCGGTGTCCTTTGCCGGGCATGGTACAGTCTATGGTTTTAAGGCAGAGACTTCATCGGATACGGCTGTAGCACCTGATTTGGTATGCCCACCCTATCACTTGGCCGCAGTGTGCGCATATTCGTGTGTCAGTGCAATGTACATTGAAGGAAGTTCGATATTGCCAAATGGGAATATACCAAGATATTCATGGCGGGATCATGTGTCTACCCAAGGCACTTTTATTGGATACAACGGTAAGGTATACTGGTTCAATCTATCCAAACAAGAAGTTTCGATAAACGAGGATGATTAATAATGTAAGAGGAATGTGGACATGAATAATACTAAGGCTTTTGAAGGCGTAAGGTTCTTGGCTGTGGTCATACTCGGAGTGATTGTCTGTTGGATATTGTCGCAACTATGTACGGTTGCAACAGTTTCCCCGTTTAATCAGGGCTTTCAGTGCAGGGGATCATTGATGGAAATAAGAAAAGTTTTGTCTTTACAAGTGACAAATAGCAAAAAGATACCATATGATGAATGGCTCAGAGATAGGGGTACATCCTATAAGCCCGAAAGCCTTGCAGCGCAGGTTTGCCGATACTGCAAAGAATACGCATCCACAAGGACAGGATTGATGCTTAAGATTCGGGAAGTTGATGGTGTTGAGGTCTTGATTGATCCATGGGGTTCTCCATTTAACATAGATTATTTAACCCGATTTCCAAGTGGAGCCATTCGTGATGCTCTTTTGGAATGTTCGCCAGGCGGAATTGCAATGTGGTCGTCTGGACCCAATGGGATAAATGAATATGGTGAAGGCGATGACATACTTTCAGTGCCCAAAACTTGGATTCGTTCAGGGAAAGACAGAAGTTTCGTTGTTGACAAATGAAAGGCGGGTTGTTCCATGTACATGCAACAGTCATTTGTCGAGATTTTTACCGAGATATTCCTTAGCGGCTCGTTCGTAGCCTCGTCTTTGACACTTTTGTGCTACCGTCTGCTGGTAGCATCTCCTAATCGTATGGTCTTCGGCGGATGGAAAGGCTATTCGTTTTTCTATCTGGTAATTGCAATGGCCGCACCTTGCGCATACCCATTTGACGATGTTAGCTATTTGCGAGGTCTGCTTTTATATTTGTTGTTTTCGGTGCCACTCCTGGTTTCTGGTGTAGTGGATATAGTAAGAAATGTGCCGCGATGTGGTGTGCTTCTTTCTTTCGTTGTCGAGACGGCGATGTTCCCCATATGGTTCTACGCCATGTTCAATGTATTGATGGACTTTGATTTTGTGTGAGTGTCTATGCGAACGGCTCGTGTCCATAGATGATGGAAAGGAAACAGATGGCTGTGAGGCACCATAGGCATTTGCGACGGACTGTCGTTTTCATGCGAGTTCAGACTTGCGACGGACACCGTCGCTCTCTCGTGACGAACGCCACCATCGCGGGGCGGACGGAACTCCACGCGTACGACGAGATCGGAAACTCGACGGACTGGGCGGCGAACAGCCTCAACCAGTACGCGCAGTTCGCGCACGACCCCGACGGCAACCTGCTCTCCGACGGCGTCCGCACCTTCGCCTACGACGCGGCGAACCGCCTCAGGTCCGTCTCGACGAACGGCGTGCCGCTCGTCGAGTGCTTCTACGACGCGAAGTCCCGCCGCGTGAGGAAGGTCACGCCGGAGGCCACGACGACCTTCTTCTACGACGGCTGGAATCTCGTCGAGGAGCGCGTCGCCTACGCGGACGGCAGGACCTCGACGATCCGCTACCACTGGGGAAAGGACCTCTCCGGGACGCTGCCGGGCGCGGGCGGGGTCGGCGGACTGCTCTGCCTCACAGTTGACGGGGCGGTGGATTGAAGCGCATAAACGGGGGAGTTCATTCCCATAACCGAGCCTCATTGATGCGCATGAATTGGGCGGTGGCGGGTGTGGGTGCCGCGCTGATTTCCTTTGAAATTTCGAAATTTCGGCAATTACGGGTGGCCACTTGCGGAATGACGAAAGGTTTGGTAAACTATTCACCCAAAGGCCGGGTTGGCACAGTGGCGACTGCGCCTCATTTGTAATGAGGAATTACCAGGGGTTCGAGTCCCTTACCCGGCTCCATTCAAAACAAAGGGAACGCTGAGATGTGGAAGAACATTGCTTTTGGAATGGCGGCTACGGTATCGGTTTTCGGGTGTTGCGATGCGCCGGTCGAAGTTGGTGGAATTCGTCCTTCGTTGGCCTATTACAACAATGAGGGCGAATGCGGCACGGGTGCTCTTGTTCCCTGGGCGGATAGCCTTTGGCTTGTGACTTATGGTCCCCATTGCCCCGTCGGCGGTTCCGACAAGCTCTATCAGGTGACGAAGGACTTGGAGCTCATCACCCGCCCAGAATCCGTCGGCGGAACCCATGCCGACCGTCTCATCCACCGCGAGTCGGGGCAGGCGTTCATCGGGACTTACCTCATCTCAAAGGACGGCAAGGTGCGGACGGTGCCGATTGCGACGATGCCCGGGCGGCTGACGGGGGCGGCGCGGCACTTGTCGGATCCGACAAACAAGATTTATGTGACGGATATGGAGGAGGCTCTCTACGAATTGGATGTGAACACTCTGGCGACGCGGACGCTGATTCGGGACGGCTTCAACACCGTCCACTTCACGAACTACTTTGCCAAGGTCGGTGCTCTGCCGCCCCCGGGATGGGACGAGGCAGAGGATTCGGAACTCTTCGGTTACCATGGCAAGGGTACATGCAGCGGGTTCGGAAAGGTTTTCTATGCCAACAACGGCGTGTTCAGCGACCAGGCGATGAAGGAGCCGCGTACGCCGGCGGGGGCACTTGCGAGCTGGGAGCCGGGTGAGAAGCAGTGGAATCTTATCCGCACGAACCAGTTTACCGAGGTGACGACGAGAGACGGCGTTTACGGCAATGAGCACCCCGACTCGAACGTCATCTGGGCGATGGGTTGGGATGCCAAGAGCATCATTCTCACGATGACGGCGGACGGTACGACGTGGACCGACTATCGCCTGCCGAAGGCCTCCCACTCCTATGACGGGGCGCACGGTTGGAATACCGAATGGCCGCGCATCCGTGAGATTGGCGAGGGGGATGACTTCCTGGCGACGATGCACGGGACATTCTGGCGTTTCCCGGCGACATTTGCGCCCGGTCAGGCGCGGGGGATTCGTCCGCGCTCGACCTATCTGAAGATTATCGGCGATTTCTGCCGCTGGAACGACCGCGTCGTTTTCGGTTGCGACGATTCCGCCGCGAACGAGTTCATGAATAAGCGGCAGGCGAAGGGTGCGTTGAAAGGACCGGAGCGGAGTCAGTCCAACCTCTGGTTCGTCAAGCCGGAGGACTTGGATGGGTTCGGTCCGGCGACGGGCACGGCGTTTGTCTTCAACCGCGAGGCGGTCAAGAAGGGTGATGTCTCGGCCCCTTATCTCTGTGCGGGCTACGGCCTCAAGTGGCTGTGGCTGACGGGTGGGGCGTATGATGTGGAGGTGGATGCGGATGGTTCTGGCACGTGGCGGAAGGTTCGCGAAGTTGCGGCGGCGGGGTCGGATCTTTCGGATCTGAAGGGCGAGTGGTTGCGTCTTGTCGCGAAGGAGGATGTCCCGACGGCGTCAGCCGTGCTCGTCTATCGGAACTGCGACAACCGTCAGCCCGCGGGTGCGGATGCCTTCGCTTCGGTTCGGACGATTCCAATGGTTCGTGACGAGCAGGTTCTCCTGCATGTGAACAAGGCGGTTCCGGGTAAGTTGGCGGCGGCCTCGGCGACAGCTGCCTACGCGTTGGACGAGAATCTCATTCTTCATGCCGCGTCTTCCGAAGTGGGCGCGGCAGTTCAAGAGGCCGCGCCGCTGGCAGCGAACGTGCTCAAATATGATGCGGGTTCAATCCTCTATGTGGACGACCACGGCAATCGCTGGCGTCTGCCGTACGGATCGGATGGGGCGCGGAAGCCGGTGGAAGGGCGCGTCTGCCGCGAGATTTGCACGGAGCGCGACCACTTCAATGCAGGCGGCATCTACTATGAATTGCCGGCCGAGAATGCGCACGGCTTTGCAGGTTTGCGCCCGGTGACGACCCATAACTCCCCCATCTATGACTATGCGAGCTGGAGGGGACTGTTTGTTCTCTCGTTGCCGGGTTCGTTGAAGGTGATGGCCATTGACGACATGTGGAAAGTCGGCAAGTCGGTCGGCCATGGTGGCCCGTGGAGTGAGGCGGCCGTTCGGGCTGGAGAGCCTTCGGATCCCTATCTGATGAATGGATTTGATGCGAAGTCGCTGACGCTCTGCGCGGACCGTCCCTGCACGGTGACACTTGAAATCGACATTGACGGATGGGGTACATGGGTGAAGGCGGAGACCTTCCAGTTGGCGGGTGGTTCTTGCTTCCGCAAGACCTTTCCCCGTGCGTTCGGCGGTTACTGGGCACGGCTGACGAGCGATGCCGATGCCGTCATTTCTGCCGAATTTGACTATGAGTGAGGATGAAGGCGTGAAACAGCCAAACGAGAAGAAAATTGCCGCGCTTGTGCGCGAACTGCTGATTGAACTGGGTGAGGATCCGACGCGGGAGGGCTTGAAGAAAACCCCGTCCCGCGTGGCCAAGTCGTTGACATTTCTGACGCGGGGCTACCGTCAGAACCTGAAGGAGGTCGTGAACAATGCCCGCTTCAAGAGCGGCATGAACCACATGGTCATTCTGAGGGATATCGAGATGTACTCCATGTGCGAGCACCACATGCTGCCGTTCTACGGCAAATGCACAATCGGCTACATTTCGCAGGGAAAGGTTCTTGGTGTTTCGAAACTGGCGCGGATTGTGGATATGTTTGCGCGGCGGCTTCAGATTCAGGAGCGTATGACGGAGGAGATTGCGGAGGCGGTGATGCGCGAGTCGGGTGCGGAAGGCGTGGGCGTCGTGATTCGGGCCAAGCACCTGTGCATGATGATGCGCGGCGTTGAAAAGCAGAATAGCGAGATGACGACGTCCGCCGTGTTGGGGTCCTTTCGGAATGACGAGAAGGTCCGGCAGGAATTCCTGTCGCTGGTATGAGGTATACGATGAAGAGATTGTTGACGATTCAGGACATTTCGTGCGTCGGCCAGTGCTCGACGACGGTGGCGTTGCCGCTCGTATCCGCCTGTGGCGTTGAGTGTGCGATTTTGCCGAGTGCGGTTCTCTCGAACCACACGGGCGGCTTCAAGAGCTGGACATTCGCCGATTTGACGCCTGAACTGACGAATGTGGAGAGAAAGTGGAACGAGTTGGGGATTCGCTTTGACGCGTTCTACACGGGATACGTGTGCGAGAGCCAGATTGAGCCGATTCTTTCCATCATGGACAGTTGCGCGAATCCGGGAGCCCTTCGGATTGTTGATCCGGCAATGGCGGACAATGGCAAGCTCTACGCGGGCTTCGCGGCGGACTTCCCTTCAAAGATGGCCAAGCTCTGCAAGGGGGCGGACTACATTCTGCCGAACCTGACGGAGGCGGCGTTTCTCGTGGGCGAGGAGCCGAAGCTCTCCGGTTACACGAAAGGCGAGATCGAGGGACTTATCGCCAAACTCCACGGTCTTGGCGCGAAGGGCGTGGTGCTGACGGGCGTCTCGTTTGAGGACGATAAGTTGGGCAGTGCCGTGAGCGACGGGGCCTCGGTGGCGTACGACTTCAATCCGCGGCAGAATCGGATGAGCCACGGGACGGGCGACGTCTTCGCGTCGGTCTTTGCGGGTGCGCTCCTGCGGGGCAAGACGGCCTTGGAATCCGCCGCGCTGGCGGCGGATGTCGTCTGTGCGTCCATCGCGGCGACGGAGCCGGATCATTGGTACGGCGTGAGCTTTGAGCGTGCGATTCCCATGCTCGCAGCCTCGTTCTGATGGATGGTGTTTCTCAATGGCAGATGAACTGACCCCCATGATGCGCCAGTATCTCGCGCTCAAGCGCGAAATACCGGCCGGTGCAATTCTGATGTTCCGTCTTGGCGACTTCTACGAGATGTTCGGCGAGGATGCGCTGATAGCGTCTCCGATTCTCGGGGCGACGCTGACGCGGCGAAATGGCAACCCGATGTGCGGCGTACCGTATCATGCGCTCAATGCCTATCTCGCCAAGTTGATTCGGGCGGGCAAGACGGCGGCCCTGTGCGACCAGGTGGAGGATCCGAAGTTCGCCAAGGGCCTTGTGCGCCGCGAGATTACGCGCATCGTCACCCCGGGAACGGTGACAGAAGATGGTCTTCTTGACGAGACGGCGAACAACTATGTCGCGGCGGTTTCGGGGTTTGGGCTTGCACTTCTGGACTTGTCGACGGGTGAGTTCTTCGTCGAGCCGTTTGAGTCGCAGGAGCGGCTTAACGAGGCCCTTGAGCGATACCGGCCGGCAGAGATGCTCGTACAGGACGAATCCAACGAGTGGACGTTTTCACCCGATGCCGCCATGGACTGCCTGACGCGTTACTTCAAGGTGATGAGCCTTGACGGGTTTGGCCTGATGGGGAAGGTTGATCTCATTTCCGCCGCAGGCGCACTCCTCTACTATGTGGGGACGACGCTTCACCATTCGCTTGAGCATGTGCGGAAGATTTGCCTGCGCAGTTCCGATGATGCGCTTGTCCTTGACGCGGGGACGATTCGTCACCTTCAGCTCCTCCCGGGGGGCGAGGTGTCGCGGGCGGCTTCGCTTCTTGGTGTCCTGGATGTGACGCGTACGCCCATGGGGGCGCGGACCATGCGGAACTGGATTGCCCGTCCGCTGGCGCGGGCTGCCGATGTCAATGCACGGTTGAATGCCGTCGAGGCGTTCGTCTCGGATCGTGCCGCGCTCGGGGGATTGCGTAGCCTGCTGACGGGAGTTCGCGACCTTGAACGCCTGATTGCGAAGGTTGACTCGGGTCGCGCCAATCCACGTGACCTCAAGGCTCTCGCGGCATCCCTTCAGCCGATTCCACAACTGAAGGAGCAGGCGAAGGTTCCGCAGGTTGCGTCCGTTGCCACGAGACTGAAGCCGCAAAAGGAAATCGTGAACCTCGTCGGCCGTGCGATTGCCGAGGAGCCGCCGGTTCTGCTGGTGGACGGCGGCTTCATCGCGCCCGGGTACAGCCCTGAGCTTGACGACTTGAGGGAGATTGCCCAGGAGGGGCACCGCTGGTTGGCCGAATATCAGGCGAAGGAGCAGGAGCGCACCGGCATCGCCAAGCTGAAGGTCAAGCATGTCTCGACATTTGGGTTCGTCATCGAGATTCCTAAGAGCCTTGTCGCGCAGGCGCCTGCGAACTACGAGCGGCGGCAGACGCTGACGACGGGTGAACGCTATGTCACGCCCGAACTGAAGGAGTATGAGCGCAAGGTCCTTGGAGCGCAAGAGAAGGCCATCGCCCTTGAGCAGGGATTGTACAAGGACATTCTTGCCCAAATCGCGGCAAAGACGGTTGAGATACAGGAGACCGCCCTGGCGTTGGGTGAGCTGGATGCTCTCCTGTCGCTTGCGGATCGTGCGCTTGCGGCTGGCTATGTCCGCCCGGTGGTGGACGATTCGGACGTACTCGAAATCGTCGATGGGCGGCATCCGATCATTGAGCAACTCCCGGATGCCGAGCCATTTGTTCCCAATTCGACGACGCTCAACTGCACGACCGATCAGATTATGCTCATCACGGGACCGAATATGGCTGGCAAGTCGACGTACATTCGGCAAGTTGCGACTATCGCCGTGATGGCTCAGCTCGGCTCGTTTGTGCCGGCGGCATCCATGCGGCTTGGCGTACTGGACCGCGTCTTCACCCGCATTGGGGCGGGGGACGACCTTGCCCGCGGACGGTCGACCTTCCTCGTCGAAATGCAGGAAACGGCCAATATCCTGAACAATGCAACGCCGCGTTCGCTGATTGTCCTCGATGAAATCGGGCGCGGCACATCGACCTTTGATGGTATCTCGATTGCGTGGAGCGTTGCGGAATACCTGCACGGGAAGGCATCGGCGAAGGCGAAAACACTCTTTGCGACCCATTACCACGAGCTGACCGACCTCGCGGACACATTTGACGGCATCAAGAACTACACGGTTCGTGTGAAGGAGGAAGGCGGGCGGATTGTCTTCTTGCGTCGGATTGCGCCTGGAATCGCCGAGAAGAGCTTCGGCATTCATGTCGGGGCCATGGCGGGTCTTCCGAAGGAGGTCGTGGACCGGGCGGCGCAAATCTTGAAGAACCTGGAGGCGAATGAGATCGACGTGAACGCTCCCAACAAGGCGGTACGCCGCCCACGAAAGAAACTCTCCGAGATGCCGGGACAGATGACGTTCTTCTGAGCTGGATTTAATGAACTTGAAGCAATCCTGATAGGAAAATAGACATGATGATGAATTCAATTGTTTTCGCGGCGCTTGCGCTGGTGCCACAGCCGAACGAGGTCAAGAATCTTGACGCAACCATTCCCCTTGAATCGCCGATTGCCGTCACTACGGTGGCGGATATCCCGTCCGAGGGATATCGGCTGGATGTCAATCCGACGGGGGCGGTGACGATTGCCTGCTCGGATGCCGCCGGTGAGTTTTATGCGCGGCAGACGCTGAAGCAGCTCGTTGGCCCGAATGGCTACGCCTGTGCGCTCATTTCGGATCGTCCGGCCTATCGCTGGCGTGGACTGCAGGTTGACGAGAGCCGCCACTTCTTTGGCAAGGATGTCCTCAAGAAGACGATGGACATCATGGCCCAGCACAAGCTGAATGTTCTGCATTGGCACCTGACGGACGACCAGGGCTGGCGCATTGAGGTGCCGGGCTATCCTGAACTCCTCAAGTATGGCGCGGTGCGTTCGGCGAGTCCGAAGCATGGTGCGCGTCTGCGCCAGACGGCGGAAGGTGTGGACGAGATGGAGATGGACGGCCTGACCTACGGTCCTTTCTACTATACGGAAGCCGACATTCGAGAGATCGTTTCCTATGCGGCGGCGCGGCAGATCAAGATTGTCCCCGAGATTGAGTTGCCCGGGCACGTCTTTGCCGCGCTCGCGGCCTATCCCGAGTTCGCCTGCTACCCCGAGAACCTGTCCAAGCGTTCGCCGCGTCTCGTCTGGGGCATTGAAAAGGATGTCCTCTGCCTTGGCAATGACCGGGCCATCAAGTTCATGGAGGATGTGCTCGATTATGTTTGCCGCGTCTTCCCGTCGGATGTTGTGCACATCGGCGGCGATGAATGCCCCCAGATTCGCTGGAAGACCTGCCCCAAGTGTCAGAAGCGCATCGCGGACGAGAAACTCGGCAGTGAGAAGGGGCTTCAGCCGTGGATTACACGGCACTTCGTCCAGTTCCTCGCGGCGCGTGGCAAGCGTGCGATTGGTTGGGACGAGTATTTGCTTGGGGAGGGCATCCCGACGACGGCGATTGGTATGAGCTGGCGCGTCGGACGGCAGGGGGCCGGGCATGAGTGCCTGACGCCCGCCGAACTGGCCGCACGTGGACATGATGTCGTGATGACGCCGACGAAGTTCTGCTATCTCGACTATGGACAGGCCCTGAAGGATGATCCGTTTCAGTACATTGGGGGAAGCCTTCCGCTCGCGAAGTGCCATTCGCTGGATCCCCGTGCGGACGTGCCGGAGAACCTTCGTAGCCATATTCTCGGCGGACAGGGCAACAACTGGTCGGAATACACGTGGAACCAGTACGACCTTGAGTGGAAGATGTGGCCGCGTGCCTGTGCCCTTGCGGAAGTCTTCTGGTCCGGGGATAAGAAGCCGTCCTTCGAGGACTTCCTGCGTCGCATGAAAGTGCACCGTTCGCGGCTTATCCACCAGGGCATCAATTGCGCCCCACTTGAGTAAGCGGTTTCAACAGAGTCGAGAAGGTGTAGCGCGGCGGATTGAACCGCCGCGCTTTTTTGCGGTGGGTTACGCCGCCGCCCCCCCCCCGCAGGACAGGTGGAGAAGGCTTTGTCGGCGAGAGGAGAGAGGGGCGGGTCGCAACCGTGGATGCCGAGGCCGAGCGGTAGCCTTGTGCAAACTGCCGAGCAATCGGCTTGTTTATGGTATAATATTCGCCAATGAGCACAGACCTAAAGAACGTACGGAACATCGGCATCGTTGCGCACATTGATGCGGGAAAGACAACGACGACCGAGCGCATTCTCTTTTATACGGGCAAGATTCACCGGCATGGTGATGTGCACGATGGCAACACGACGACCGACTTCATGGTTCAGGAGCGCGAGCGCGGCATTACGATTCAGTCCGCCGCGATTTCGTGCGAGTGGACGGGGCACGCCATCAACATCATTGATACGCCCGGCCATGTAGACTTCACAATGGAGGTCGAACGATCGCTTCGCGTGCTTGACGGTGCTGTCTGTGTCTTCTGTGCCGTCGGGGGCGTTCAGCCCCAGTCCGAGACCGTGTGGCGTCAGGCCGACCGCTACAATGTGCCGCGCCTTGCGTTTGTCAACAAGATGGATCGCATGGGGGCCGATTTTGCGCGTGTTGTGGACGAGTTGCGCACGAAACTGCGGGCGAATGCCTGTCCCGTGGAATTGCCGATTGGCCGTGAGGAGGGGTTCAAGGGTGTCGTCGACCTCCTGGAGATGAAGGGTATCGTCTATGACGAGGCTTCGGAGGGTAAGACCTTCACGGTCGGTGAGATTCCGTCCGAGATGAAGGAAGAAGCCGAACTTGCCCGCGTGGAACTCGTTGAAAAGGTGGCTGACCTTGACGAAGGCGTGATGGAGGCCTATTTGGAGAAGGGCGACCTGACGAAGGATGAGTTGATTCCTGCCATTCGTCGTCTCGTCGTGGCCGGCAAGTTCGTGCCTGTCCTCTGCGGCACCTCGCTCCGCGACAAGGGTGTTCAGCCCCTGTTGGATGCGATTTGCCGCTATCTGCCGTCCCCCGAAGATCGTCCGCCCGTTGTGGCGACGGACCTCAAGAGTGGTGAGAAGGTGACGCGCAAGCAGAACGACTCCGAACTCCTGACCTCGCTCGTCTTCAAGATTGCGACCGACCCCTATGTTGGACGGCTCTTCTTTGTCCGCGTCTATGGCGGTGTTCTCAAGAAAGGGGCGAACGCCTACAATCCGCGTACGAAGAAGCGTGAGCGGATTATGAAGATTGTCCGCCTCTTTGCCGACCATCAGATAGAGGTCGATGAACTCCATGCGGGCGACATCGGGGCCGTCGTCGGCCTGAAGGAATGCACGACGGGCGATACGCTCTGTTCTGAGATGAAGCCGTGCTACCTTGAGCGCATCACCGCTCCGCAGCCGGTCATGTTCCTCGCCATCGAGCCGAAGAGTTCGGCCGATAAGGACAAGCTCGTCGATTCGATGAAGGCCCTGGCCGCCGAGGACCCGACGTGCCAGTTCCGTGAGGATGAGGAAACGGGGCAGACGATTCTGTCGGGCATGGGCGAACTTCATCTCGAAATTCTCGTCGACCGTCTGAAACGCGAGTTCAAGTGCGCGGCGAATGTCGGCAAGCCCATGGTGAGTTACCTTGAGACGGTTACCGCACCCGTGACGAAGGAATTCACCTTCGACCGCGAACTCGGCGGCAAGCGCCATGCCGTGACCCTGACGATTGCGGTTTCACCGCTTGAGCGCGGCAAGGGGCGTGAGATTGAGCTGTCGCGTGACTTCAAGAACCTGGTGGCCGACCGTCATTTGCAGGAATGCGTTGAACAGGGGCTTCTTGATGGCGTGATGACGGGCGTACTGGCGCGGTATCCGATGACGGATTTGCGCGTCGAATGCCAGTCGGCGACGCTCGTCGACCCGGAGGTCTCGGACGAGGTGGCCTTTCGGAGTGCCGCGATGATGGGCTTTCGCGAGGCGGCCGAGGCGGCTCAGGCGGAATTCCTTGAGCCGATTATGCGCCTTGAGATTACCACGCCGCCGGAGTCGGTTGGTGAGGTTCTTGGCGACTTGAGCGCACGGCGCGGCAATGTGCTCGACATGGATATGCGCGGAGATCTTCAGGTCATTCACGCGCATGTCCCTATGGCGCAGATGTTTGGCTATTCGACGGCGATTCGCTCGCTGACGAAAGGCCGCGCATCCTATTCGATGGAGCCGGACAAGTTTGAGATTGCGCCGAAGAACGTTCGGGACGAAATCCTGAGCCGCTAAGCAGGACGGGAAATGACGGTCGCCATGATGAGCCTTGCGAGTCCGTGGATGCTTCTTCTGGGGCTGCCGCTCGCTTTTGCCGCGTGGCGACTCTTGCGCCGCGGTCGCCGATCGGGGATTCGCTTCCCCGCCTTGAACCGCCTGCCCGCGAAAACGGCAGGTTGGCGGGCAAGAGTGGCCGCCCTGACACCGCTGATTCTGTTGGCGGGGCTTGCCAGCCTGGTCGTTGCCTCGGCGCGTCCGCGAACACCGCTTGCTCGTCAGTCGCGACTGGTCGATGCCCTCGCGATTGTCATGACGGTGGATGTCTCGGGGACGATGGATGCGCTTGACCTCACGCCGAAGGGAGCGCGCTACACGCGTGAGACGACGCGGCTCGCCATCGTGAAGAAACTCTTCGCCAAGTTTGTCGAAAGACGGCCGGATGACCTGATTGGACTTGTGACCTTCGGGGGCTATGCGGCCACGCGCGCCCCGCTGACGGCGGATCATCCGGCGTTGCTGAGCGTGCTCAAGGGGGTGGAGATTCCGTCCGTCGCCTTTGATGCCCAGGGCCGGGCAATTGGCGGCGAAGAACAGCTGACGGCCATCGGGGACGGACTCGCGACGGCACTTGCCCGACTGAAGGACGCGAAGCCGAAGTCGAAGGTCATCATCCTACTCTCCGATGGTGCGTCGAATGCGGGCGCGGTCGAACCGGATGAAGCCGCCGCGACGGCCAAGAAGATGGGCGTCAAGGTCTATGCCATTGGCGTTGGCACGAAGTCGCGGCGGACGCCTTTCTTCGGGCAGGCTCTCTTCGGCCATCCAACAATTGCCTACGCCGATACGGCGTTTGATGAGAAGCAACTGAAGTCCATTGCGGCGACGACGGGCGGAATGTACTTCCCCGTGAACGACCCCGATGCCCTGAAGAAAGCTCTTGAGGAGATTGACCAGTTGGAGACGACGCGGTTGGAGGCGGATACCTTTGACCGCTGGGACGAGCACTTCGTGCCGTTCCTGCTTGTTGGCGCGGCACTTGTGTTGCTGGCCGTTTCACTTTCCGTTGTGGCGACGCGTCGCCTGGCCTGATGAAGGAGACTGAGATATGAAAACAGTTGATTGCGATTACTTTGTCGTCGGTTCTGGCATGGCCGGGCTGATGAGTGCGTTGCATCTCTCGGCCTATGGGCACGTGGTCGTGGCGACAAAGGGGAAACTGGCCGACTGCAACACGAACTTTGCCCAGGGCGGCATCTGCTGCGTGATGGATCCTGAGGACTCCTTTGACCGCCACGCGCGCGACACGATGATTGCCGGAGCCTGGCTCGGCAAGTCGGATGTCGTCCATGAAATCTGCGAACACGCACCAGAGGGCATCCGGGATCTCATCGACTGCGGCGTGAAGTTTGCCAAGAAGAAGGACGGTTCGTGGGATTTGACCCGTGAAGGTGGACATAGTGCGCGGCGAATCTTCCATGCAGGCGACATTACGGGCGGCAAGTGTGAGGCGGCGATGATTCGAACCGTCCGCCGCCATCCCGAGATTGAGATTCACGAGGAGACGATTGTCATTGACCTCATCATGACCAAGCGCCTCGGTCTCAAGGGGGAGAATCGGTGCGTGGGGGCCTATGTGCTGAGCAAGGCAACGGGCGAGATTTACGCCGTTCGGTCGCCGAATACGATTCTGGCCACGGGCGGCTGCGGCAAGGTCTATCTCTACACCTGCAATCCCGACACGGCGACGGGCGACGGTATTGCCTTGGCCTGGCGTGCTGGGGCAAAGATTGAGAACATGGAGTTTATCCAATTCCATCCGACCTGCCTTTATCATCCGCAGGCCAAGCGTTTCCTCATTTCGGAGGCCGTGCGTGGCGAAGGGGCTGTCCTGGTCGATCGCCGTGGACGTGAGTTCATGAAGAAATACGACCCGCGTGGGTCGCTTGCGCCGCGTGACATCGTGGCGCGCTCCATCGACTCTGAGATGAAGCGAACGGGTGACGAGTGCATGTTCCTCGACATTCGGCACAAGGGCCGCAAGTACCTGCAGACGCGCTTCCCCAACATCTACATGAAGTGCATGGAGTTTGGTATCGACATGGCCAAGGACCTCATTCCGATTGTTCCGGCCGCGCACTACACCTGCGGCGGCATCCAGGCGACGACGGATGGCCGCACCTCCATTCTCGGGCTATCCGCCGTCGGCGAATGCGCCTCAACGGGTCTGCACGGCGCGAATCGACTGGCCTCGAACTCGCTCATGGAGGCGCTCGTCTGCGCACGGTTGACGGCGGCGCGGCTGGGGCCGCATCCCGAGAAATTCCCGCGCAAGCCGCCGATGATTCCAGCCTGGAAGATCGGCAACGCAGTACCGCCCGATGAGGCCGTGCTTGTGGCGCACATGTGGGACGAGATTCGCCGTCTGATGTGGGACTATGTCGGCATCGTCCGCACCAACAAGCGCCTGGCGCGTGCGGCGCACCGGATTCGCATGATTCGCCGCGAGATTCACGACTACTATTTCCGCTATCTGGTGACCCCTGACACGCTTGAACTGCGCAATCTGGCGGTCTGCGCCGAGCTGATCATCAAGAGCGCCCAGTTGCGCCACGAGTCCCGTGGCCTTCACTTTACGCTTGATTACCCGAAACTGTCAAAGAAAATCAAGCAGACGGTGCTCGATGGATTCCGCGGCTAACATTCTGGAGGTTGATAATCTGCGCGTCTGGTTCCCGATTCGTCGGGGACTCTTCTCGCGGATTACGGGATACGTCAAGGCGGTTGACGACGTTAGTTTTGACCTGCGACGGGGTGAGACGCTCGGAGTCGTCGGCGAGTCGGGCAGCGGCAAGTCGACGATTGTGCGGGCCATCGCTGGACTCGTCCGTCCGACGGGCGGGGAAATCCGCCGCCGGGGGAAGATTGGCATGGTCTTTCAGGATCCGTTGGGTAGCCTCAATCCGCGGCAGACCGTCCGCGAGGCGATTGAGACGGTTCCCTATCGAACGCCGCGCCCGGACGCACTGGGGCTTCTGCGTGAGGTCGGGATGGACGCGTCGGCCCTAAACCGCTATCCGCATGAGTTCTCGGGCGGTCAGCGTCAGCGCGTCTGCATTGCACGGGCGTTGGCCCTTCGTCCGGAAATCCTGATTTGCGACGAGGCGGTTTCGGCACTCGACCTTTCCGTCCGTGCCCAGGTTCTTGACTTGCTTGAGGACCTGAAGCGCAAGTTCTCCCTTTCGCTCCTCTTTATTACGCACGACATCGGGGTCGTGCAGCACGTGGCGGATCGGGTCATCGTGATGAACCATGGGCGATGCGTCGAGAAGGGCGACTGCGCGGCGGTTTTGCACCACCCGAAGGACGCGTACACGCGCTATTTGATTGGCAGCGTTCCACGGATTGGCAAGCCTTTGGAGGATGAGGACCGATGACGGGGCGGCGCATCGGTATCGCCTTTGGTGGCGGGGGCGCACGGGGGCTCTCGCACCTTGGGGTCTTCCAGCGACTGATGGAGCGCGGCATTTCGATTCACTGTGTGGCGGGCACGTCCATCGGGGCGATTATGGGGGCTGTTGTCGCCTCGAATGCGATTGACCGTGCCATCCGCTGGTGTGCAGACCCCGACTGGAAGAAGTTGCCGCGCATCTTCTTTGAGCCGCATCTGACGAGCAAGGCCTTGATTCGCGGCGATCGCATTGGCGACCTGTTGGGCGAGCTGATTCCCGCTCGGACATTTGGCGAACTCACCATGCCCTTTGCCGCCGTCGCGACGGACTTGCACTCGGGCGAGCGCGTTGTCATGCGGGAAGGAGATCTTCTCTCGGCCGTCCGTGCCTCCATGTCCGTTCCCGGCGTGTTCCGTCCCGTTGAGCGGGATGGACGCATCTTGATTGACGGCGGACTCGTCGACCCCGTCCCCGTTTTGGCCTGCCGCGAACTGGGGGCCGACACGGTTATTGCCGTGGATGTCAATCCGCCGGAGAGTGCGGAAGGGCGCAAGTCATTCGAGCAGATGAATATGGTGGATGTTCTGCTGAACACATTCCGCATCTTCAATTGCGAGATGACGCGTCGCGTCCTTTCCGAATGCCGCCCGGACCTCCTGATTCGCCCGAATGTCGGGTCGGTCAAGCTCCTTGATTTCCGCAATGCAAATCGGCTTGTCGAACTGGGTCGACAAGCTGTGGATGCCTTGGATTTCTGAGTGCGCTTAGATGACGACGCGTTCGGCTTCGAGGGCCTGGGCAAGCTGATCCGGGCAGGAAGTCCCGTTCCGGCATTGGATGCCGCGAAGCGCCTTGATGACATCCTCGACCTTGCGCCCGAGGACAAGCCTGGCGACACCCTGCGTATTGCCGGGGCATCCGCCGATGAACGAGCAGGCCGTGACGATCCCATCCGTTACCTCGTAGGTAATGGCGCGTGAGCAAGTTCCCTTCGTCTGATAGGTTTTCATGGCCCCTATTATAGCACAATGAGGACGGTCTCATCTTGTCATCCCTTGCCGCGGCAAGAACAATGCGGATATCAGGCCGAAAAACCGCCGAAGTTGAATGGGCGAAGTGCCCAAGGCGGGGGGGAAGGCCTCTGCCCACCATCCGTTCGGGGGATGCGGACGACGCGAAACTGTCGTGCCCATCGGAAGAAAACTTACTGCCCAGTAACTTTAGACTTACTGCCCAGTAAGTTTTGTTTTACTGCGCAGTAAGTCTTCGTCTGATGGGCACGGGAATCCTCCGGGGTGCGCATCTCCCGGCGCGGCGGTCGGCTGGCGCGTCCGGGCGGGTGCGCTTCGCTTGTCGCGGACATCGGCGGGCACCGGGCGGGCGTGCGGTGGGCAAACAAAACCGCCGCGTTCCCGAAAGGCGGTGCGCGGCAATAGCGTGTCCTTGGCGGACGATGCGGGCGATTGTCGCCTTTCGGTGCAGTTGATGACGGTGTGATAATTTGGTATAATCGCGCCGAAATGAGAGAAGTAAGGGACAATCGTGGGTATCGGGGACGTGTCGCCCCCGGGGATTGCCCGCTTGCGATGGCCGCATGACGA
>JBNMKZ010000055.1:0-18284 GCA_050874585.1 Verrucomicrobiota bacterium
GCGAAGGTGGAGGCGGGGCTTGACTTCCTGACGTCTCAGATGTTCTTCGACAACAACATCTTCTATGCCTATCTCGCCAAGGTCCGTGCGGCCGGCATCCGTGTTCCGATTCTTGCGGGTATCATGCCCGTCACGAACGGCAAGCAGATTGCCCGCATCTGCAAACTTTCCGGGACGTTGCTTCCGCCGCGCTTCCGGGCGATTGTTGACCGCTTCGGCGAGTCGCCCGACTCCATGCTGGAGGCGGGGGTTGCGTTTGCCACGGAGCAGATTATCGACCTCTTTGCGAATGGCGTCGAGAACGTGCACATCTACACGATGAACAAGCCCGAGGTGGCCGGGCGCATCATGCACAACCTGAAGAGTATCCTCGCGTGAAACTTGATTACCGTGAGATTGGCCGCTACATGCGGATGGGCACGATGCCGCTTGAGGGTGAACTCCTCCGGCGGGTTGAGACACTGGTTGCCGAGGCCCCGATTCAGCCCCGTTCGGTCTGGAAGCGCGAGGGTGACCGTGTCTATCTCTGCGGGACGATTGGCGCGGCATTCGATGCCTGGCAACGGAGGCTTTCCCTTTTCTCGTCAGCGGATGCCCTGATGGCGCAGGCGATCGGCACGACGGCGATTGAGCAGGTGATGGACGACCTGGAGGCCGAGATTCGGCCGACATTGCGAGAGGGCGAGAAACTCCAGCCGCGCCGTTCGCCGGGCTACGGAAAGATGCCGCTCTCCCTGAGCCGCGAGATTCTTGATTTGCTTGAGGCGTCGCACAAGGTCGGTGTGACGCTGACGGATTCGCTTCTGCTTCTGCCGTCGAAGTCCGTAACGGCCATTTGTGAGGTTGTGAGATGACGATACTTGACGGTGGTTTTGGGACGATGGTTCAGGCGGCCGGACTTCCCCCGGGGAAAGATCCGACGGACTGGAATGTGGAGAATCCGGCGGCGGTCGCGGCCGTTCACCGCGCCTATGCCCAGGCCGGATCGCAGGTTGTCATGGCCAATACGTTTGGCGCGAACCGTCTCAAGTACCATGGCGTTCATCCGCTGGATGAATTGACGACGGCCGCGATTCGGTTGGCGCGTGAGAGCGGGGCGGAAAAGGTGGCTCTTGACATTGGACCTTCGGGGCGGCTCCTGAAGCCGTCCGGCGACTTGGACTTCGAGGAAGCCTACGCGGCTTTCGCCGAGCAGGTCCGTCTTGGGGCGGCTGCCGGAGCCGACTTGGTCATCATCGAGACGATGGGCGATACTCGTGAGCTGAAGTCCGCCGTCCTCGCGGCGAAGGAAAACGCCGCGCTCCCAATTTGGGCGACGGTGGCTCTTGGCGAGGATGGCAAACTTCTGACGGGGGCTTCGGTCGAATGTGTGGCGGAACTGCTCGAAGGTCTGGGCGTGGATGCCTACGGTTTCAATTGCGGACTTGGCCCCGATCGGATGCTGCCGTTCGTCGAGCGGTTGGCGAAGGTCTCGACTCGGCCGATTATCGTCAAGCCGAATGCGGGGATGCCCCAGATTGTGGACGGGAAGACCGTCTTTACCGTTGGGCCGGATGAATTTGCCGCGCATGTTCGCCACTTGGTTGACGCGGGAGCGCGGATTATCGGCGGTTGCTGCGGGACGACTCCGGCCCACATGGCCGCCATCGCCTCCATTGTGCCGAGTGAGCGCGCCCCATCGCCCCATCGCCCGGACAATCTGACGCGGATCAGTTCGGGACTTCAGGTCGTCGACATTCATTCGCATGACGGACTTGTCATTGGCGAGCGGATTAATCCGACGGGCAAGAAACTGCTGCGAGAGGCCCTGAAGAGCGGAGATGTCGCCTATGTGATGCGCGAGGCGGTGAAGCAGACGGATGCAAACGCCGTTATCCTTGACGTCAACTGCGGTGTGCCCGGCATTGACGAGGCGGAGGTCTTGGATCATACGCTTGTGGCGGTGGAAAGCGTGGCGACCGTGCCGCTTCAAATCGACACATCCGACCCGCGTGCGCTGGAGCGTGCCCTGCGGCACGTCAATGGCAAGCCGCTCGTCAATTCCGTCAACGGCAGCCGCAAGTCGATGGATGCTGTCTTTCCGCTGGTTCGCAAGCACGGTGGCGTGATGGTTGCCCTCTGTCTTGACGAGGCGGGTATTCCCGAAACGGCGGATGGTCGACTGGCCATTGCGCGGCGGATTCTTGAGGAGGGGGCAAAGTATGGCTTTGGGAAGTCGGACTTTGTCTTTGACGCGCTGACGCTGGCCGTGAGCGCGGATAAAAGTGCCGCGCTTGTCACGCTTGAGACCGTGAAGCGGTTGACGGAAGAGATTGGCGTGAATACGGTGCTGGGTGTCTCGAACGTGAGCTTCGGGTTGCCCAACCGGCCGGCACTCAATAACGCCATGTACACGCTGGCCAAGCGGGCGGGGCTCTCGGCGGCCATTGTCAATCCGTCCGTCATCGCCGAGACGGATGACGAGGCGGCGTTTGACGTTCTGTTGGGGCGTGACGAGAATTGCCTTCGCTGGATTGCGAAGTGTGCCGAGCAGCAGGCGGCGGCACCGGCGGCGGGCGCGGCGAATCAGCCGGGGGCGGACTTGAAGCGGGCCATTATCCATGGGCTGAAGGACGATGCCCGCCAGGCGGCGGCTACGGACATTGCTGGTGGCAAGCCGCCGATGTCCGTCGTGCAGGATGGCATCGTGCCCGCCCTTGAGGAGGTCGGCGGCGGATTCGAGAAGGGGAGGGTGTTTCTACCTCAGCTTCTGATGGCTGCGGATGCGGCGGGCGCGGCATTTGAGGCCGTCCGAGCTGCCCTGAAAGCCGCAAAGGCGGCTTCGGGCGAGACGGATGATGCGGTGGCGAGACCGATTGTCGTCGCCACCGTCAAGGGCGATGTGCACGACATCGGTAAGAACATCGTCCGTGCACTTCTTGAGAATTATGGTTTTCGCGTCATCGACCTCGGGCGCGATGTCGCGCCCGAGCGGATTGTCGAGTCCGCACGGGAATCAAATGCCTTTCTTGTTGGACTTTCTGCGCTCATGACGACTACGGTCGGGGCGATGGCCGAGACGATTCGCCAGTTGAAGGCGGCGGGGCTGGACTGCCGCACGTGTGTCGGAGGTGCGGTTGTCACGCAGGAATATGCGGATGAAATCGGCGCGGATTTCTATGGGAAAGACGCGATGCGAACCGTCCGCATCGCGGAATCGCTCGTCAAGAAGACCTGATTAGCGCGGCAGTTTGACCGTCTTCGGGCGATTGGCAAGTTGGATTTGCTTTTCGTAGAGCCAGGCGAGTCCAATCGAGCCGATGCCGTTGCCAACGGCCATGAGCACGAAATACCAGACGACCTTCCAGGAAAAGACGTGTGCGTAGGTGAAGTACGCCGCGTTGGCTATTACGTGCTCGAAGCCGCACATGATGAAGGTCGGAATGGCGAGAAAGACGGCGATTGTCTTGGCGAGTGAATAGGAAAAGTTCGCGTGACCCTTGACGGCGATATAAATCATTACGCCGCACATGATGCTGAGGATGAAGATGGACATTGGCGAATCGTTGAGCTTGGCGGCGACGAGCGGCTTTGCCGCCGTCTCGATCTGGGCGTAGAGCCGCGTCATCTTGATGAGAGCGGGGAATCCGACGGCACCAATCAGATTGCAGGTTAGACAGAGAAGTAGCGCCAGCCAGAACCGCGCCTTGTAGTCAGACACGAAGCCGACCTTACCCGTGTAAAGCCAGAGCTTCCAATGGATGATGATGTAAAGCCCGAGCGTAAAGAAAACGGCACCGACAATGTGGAAACCGAAGGAGTGCCCGCCTTGGCGAATGCCGAGGAAGACGGTTGCGCCGAGAGAGATGAGAATCCCGGCGAGCAAAGAACTGATGGCGATAGACGAAAGTCGTCGGAGGGCGAATGGGTGTTTGCGCATGGTTTTATTTCTTTTTGTCGTGTCGGCATATTTTACCATAACTCACGACCCTCCGCTGCGACAGTTTTCTGTCGGAGTCGCGCTCGCCCCCGAGCGGGCGGTTTATGGTATAATACCCCTTATATGGAATTTGAGAACACCATTGGACTGGAAACGCATGTCCAGTTGAAGACAAAGACGAAAATGTTCTGCTCGTGTCTCCTGAAGACGGGATGTGAGCCGAATGTCAACGTATGCCCCGTCTGTTTGGGCTACCCGGGGGCTTTGCCGGTTATGAACAAGGAGGCCGTCAAATTGACGGTTATGAGCGGACTGATGCTCGGGTGCACCATCAACCGCCACGCCACGTTCGACCGCAAGAACTACTTTTATCCCGACATGGCGAAGGATTACCAGATTTCCGAGAATGGGAATCCTCTCTGTCTTGGCGGCGGTGTGACGATTCAGACGGCGAACGGCCCGAAGTTCATCCGAATCAACCACATTCACCTTGAGGAGGACGCGGCCAAGATTAACCACTACGCCGCGAGTTCGGGCGTGGACTTCAACCGCGGCGGTACGCCGCTGATGGAAATCGTCTCCGAGCCGGATCTCTCGTCCGCCGATGAGGCGATTGCCTATTTGACGGCCCTGAAGGAAATGCTCGTCTACGCGGGCGTTTCAGACTGCAACCTTGAGGAGGGCAATATGCGCTCCGACGTGAACATCTCGATTCGTCCCGTGGGCGAGACGAAGCTGGGCACGAAGGTTGAAATCAAGAACATGAACACCTTCAAGGGCATTCACGCGGCACTTGAATACGAGGCCCGCCGTCAGCGGTCCTGCATGGCGCACTCGATTCCGATTGTCCAGGAGACGCGGCGCTGGGATGGTGAGGCGATGGAGACGGCCTCGATGCGCTCCAAGGAGAATGCCCATGACTATCGCTACTTCCCTGAACCGGATCTCGTGCCGGTTGAACTGTCGGAAGAGCAGGTCGAAGAGTGGCGCAAGCTCCTGCCGGAGAAGCCGGAGGTTCGTCGTGCGCGCATGATGGCCGACTATGGCATCGCCGAATACGATGCGGAAGTCCTTTCGCAGCACAAGGCGAATGCCGACTATTTTGAAGCGGCGGCGCAGGGGTTGGACAAGAAGACGGCCAAGTTGCTCTGCAACCTCTACATGGGTGACGTGATGGCACTTCTCAATGCGAGCGGCAAGTCGATCGGCGAGTGCGCGATGAAGCCGGCCGAACTGGCCGCGCTTGTGAGGCTGTCGGCCTCGGGCAAGATCAATGGCCCGACGCTGAAGGAACTTCTGCCCGAGATTTTCGAGAAGGGCGGCGACCCGGAGGCGATTGTGAAGGAGCGCGGTCTTGGTGCCGTGAGCGATGCGGGTGCACTGGAGGCGTTCGTCAACCAGGCGATTGCGGCCAATCCGGGTCCGGTGGCGGACTACAAGAACGGAAAGAAGGCGGCGGCCGGCTTCTTCGTCGGGCAGGTCATGAAGCTCTCAAAGGGCAAGGCGGATCCGAAAATCGTCAGCGGGCTGATTGCGAAGAAACTCGCCGCGCTCTGTCTCTCGCTCGTCCTGATGTTGCTTGCTGGTTGCGCATCGTTCATCTTAAACCAGACCTGCGAGTTCGTGGATGAGGACGGGCGGTTCGTCACCGTCGACTACGGTGTCGGCAAGACGGATCATACGACAACGTTCAAGTCGCCCGCGAACGGCAAGTTGATGGACTTCAAGTCGAAGTTGCGCGTTCGTGTGCATTTGCCGGACAGGACGCTTCTCGCCTATCAGTGCATGAATGTGACCAATAGCGGAACGATGTACCGCACGGACGACGAGGAGTGGGTCTTCCTCGCGAATGGTTTTACATGCTCGGTTTTCCAGCGATTAGAAGACAAGTCGGATTATCTGGAGGTCTTCAACGGCGTGCTCTGTGAGACTCCCAAGAAGGCGGACGAGAAATGAATCCGCTTGAGAACATTCGTGTCGTGCTCGTCGGCACGCTCTATACTGGGAATGTTGGTTCGAGTTGCCGCGCCATGGCGAACATGGGCATCCATCACTTGCGGCTTGCCGCGCCTAATCTTCAGAATTCGTGGGAGGAAGGCGAACGACTCGCTGTTCATGCGACGGACATCCTGAAGAACCGCGAGGAGTTCGCCACCTTTGAGGAAGCCGTGGCAGATTGCGTTGCTGTCGTCGGCACAACGGCCCGCGAGGGGCTTTATCGTCAGCATGTGAAGGCACCCCGCGACTGTGCGGCGGACATCCTTTCCATTGCGGCGACGGGACCCGTTGCGATAGTCTTTGGTCGCGAGGACAAGGGCCTTCTGAATGAGGAGATTGCCCAGTGCACACACCTGATTCGCATTCCGGTTGACGAGGGCTACACGTCCATCAACCTTTCGCAGGCCGTGCTCATCACGTGCTATGAGTTCTTCTCGGCTTCAGGACGGTATGTGCCGCCGCACGAGAAGGCACCACCCGCACCGCAGGCCCAGAAAATGCAGCTGATGAAAAACTGGTCGGCGATGCTGCAGGAAATTGGCTTTATGAAGAGCGAGCAGGCCGACCATTTCATGCAGGGCTTCCACCGGGTCTTTTCGCGCGGGGTCGTGACGAAGGATGATGCCGCTCTGATGCTGGGCGTTGCCCGGCAGGCGATTTGGGCGAAAACGCACGCGAATGGATAGGCTCGTCTACCTGCTGCGTCGATTGCTTCTGCTGATTCCGACTTTTCTCGGTATCACGGTGGTCTGCTTCGCGCTGACGCGCTTCTTGCCCGGCGGACCGGTTGAGATGCGGATGATGCGCCTGAAGGGGATTGGGGCTGCAGGCGAGACGTCGTCCACTGCCGCCGCTTCGCAGGTAACGGAGGACTACCGCCGCGAACTGGAGGCGCAGTTCGGCTTCGACAAGCCGTTGGTTCGCCAGTACTGGGACTGGCTTGTCGTCAATCGCATGGGGTTGAACTTGCCGAGTTACGACTACCCGAACAAGACGGCTTGGGAACTGATTCGTTCGCGAATCCCTATCTCTCTCAGTTTCGGTCTCGCCGCATTCGTTCTGACCTATCTCATTTGCATTCCGCTTGGTATTGCGAAAGCCCTTCGGCACCGACAGGCGTTTGACGCGGTTTCAAGCATCCTCGTCTTCGTTGCCTATGCGATTCCCTCGTTTGCACTGGCGATTGTGCTCAAGACGTGCCTATGTGGTACGGTGGAGGGGTTCCCGGATGTCTTTCCCCTCGGCGGTGTTGCATCCGACTTTGATTTGGAGCCGACGGCGTGGGCGGCGTTTGTCGACCGGGCGTGGCACATGGCCCTGCCCGTCGTCTGCTATGTGGCCGGCAGTTTCGCCATGCTGACGCTGCTCATGAAGAATTCGCTTCTTGACCAGATCTCGGCCGATTATGTTCGAACGGTGATTGCAAAGGGCGCATCCCGTCGTCGGGCCATTTGGGGACACGCCTTTCGCAATGCCCTGATTCCGATTGCCACGGGCCTTGGCCCGATGGTGGGGCTGCTCTTCGCCGGGTCGATTATCATCGAAACGATTTTTGAGATTCCTGGCATGGGGCGGCTTAGCTGGGATGCGCTCATCGGGCGGGATTATGCGGTCTTTCTGGCTCTACTTGCTCTGACATCCCTCTTCCAATTGGCTGGTAATCTGATTTCCGATGTTCTTTACATGGTTATCGATCCACGCATTGACTTCTCTCGGAGGCGTACCTGATGGTGTTGGTCGGTGAGGGGTGGTTGACGGATGGGCGTTGCGTAGTGTAAAATCTCCACCATGCAGACGCTGAAGTATCCATTTGACGAGCGGTCCGTCCGCGCCCTGCGGGCGGGGGATGCCGTGTCGATTACGGGCCTGATTCACACGGGGCGCGACAAATTCCATAAGTTCTTTGCTGACGGCGGGCGCATGCCCGTGGACTTCCATGATGGGGCGCTTTACCACTGCGGCCCCGTGGTTGTTGGCCAGCCTGGAGCCTGGCGCGTCGTTGCCGCCGGTCCGACGACCAGCGTGCGCGAGAATCCCTACGAGCCGGCATTCATTCGGTCGTCGGGCGTACGGCTCATCATCGGCAAGGGTGGGATGGATTCCGCGACGCTGGATGCCATGAAGGCGTGTGGGTGCGTGTATATCGCGGCGGTCGGTGGTGCGGCGGCCCTTGCGGCGGATAGCGTCCGGCGTGTGGAGGGCGTGGACTTTCTTGAGGAGTTCGGTTATGCGGAGGCGTGCTGGCATTTTCAGGTCGAGGGCTTCCGGGGCATCGTGGCGATGGATTCGCATGGGGAAAGCCTCTTCGAGCGGGTTCGCGCCAATTCGCTCTTACACCTGAAGGGACTCAATTTGGTATAATAAGAGCTGACCGTCCCTTGGGGACATACAGCAAAAGGAACGACAATGAGGAAAGAAATGAAGAAGACGACGATTCTTGCCATGGCGGCCCTGGTCACGGCGGCGGTTTTTGGCGAGCGGCTGAATGTGGACATTCAGGATGGCGAAGGGTGGTACGGTGGGGCCACGCTGTTTGGGTCGGATATCCCCTATGGGCTGAAGGCGAAGTCCTACAAGTTCGACATTCGCTCGAACAACTACAGCAATCAGGCCGTGCCGTTCCTCCTCTCTTCGAAAGGTCGTTATGTGTGGAGTGACAAGGCGTTCGCCTGCACGATTACCAATGGGACGATTCAGCTGGAGGGTGATGCGCCGATTGAGGTCGTCTCGGCTGGAAAGACGCTGAAGGAGGCCTTTCTTGCGGCGGCTCGGAAGCACTTCCCCGCGTCCGGCAAGTTGCCCGATCTCGCGCTCATCGAGAAACCCCAGTGGAACACCTGGGTCGAGTTGACCTACAACCAGAACCAGAAGGACATCTTGGCCTATGCCCGGGCGATCAAGGAGAACGGCTTCCCCTCGGGTGGTGTTCTGATGATTGACGACACCTGGCAGTTCGGCTACGGCATCTGGCAGTTCGATCCGCGTCGCTTCTCGAACCCGAGGGAGATGGTAGACGAACTTCATGGAATGGGTTGGAAGGTGATGCTGTGGGTGTGTCCGTTTGTATCGATGGACTCGCCCGGCTACCGCGAACTTGCGCTCGGAATGCTCGATTCGGGCCGGCGGACGAAGGCCGGTGGACTGCTGTGCGGAAAGCCCGGCGACCCGAAGCCCGTGCGCTGGTGGAATGGCAAGAGCGCTAACTTGGACTTGACGGATCCAATTGGTGTGAACTGGTTCTCCCGTGAACTGCGGCGGCTCCAGACGGACTTCGGCATTGATGGTTTCAAGTTGGATGCCGGCGACATGGATAGTTATCCGGAACCTTATGTAACGCACAAGAAGGCGACGCCGTCCGAACTTTGCGAGGCATACGCGAAGATTGGTCTTCAGTTCCCCCTGAACGAGTACCGGGCCTGTTTCAAGCAGGGTGGCCAGCCGCTGGTGCAGCGCCTGTGCGACAAGGATCACAGCTGGCGGGCCGTTCAGATGCTCGTTCCGCACATGATTCATGCGGGTTTGCTTGGTTATCCGTTCGTCTGCCCCGACATGATTGCCTCGGGTTCGTGGATGGCGTTTGCGCCCGATGCCCCGTATCCATACGAGCCAGAGATTTTCGTGCGCAGTGCGCAGGTTCATGCTCTTGCTCCCATGATGCAGTTCTCGGCGGCGCCTTGGCGTCTGCTGAAGGGTGAGATGCTTAAGGCCGTTCGGGATGCCGCGTGGCTGAGGATGAAGTTTACGCCCTACATCCTCCGTGTGGCCAAGGCTTCCGCAAAGACGGGTGAGCCGATGCTGCGGTCGATGGAGTATGAGTTCCCCGGGCATGGCTGGGAGGCCGTCACCGACCAGTTCATGATGGGTTCCGACCTCCTCGTTGCTCCGCAGATCGTGAAGGGTGCGCAGGAGCGCAAGGTCGTGATTCCGCCCGGGACTTGGGTGGCGGATGATGGTGCCGTCGTGAATGGTCCGACCGAGATCTCGGTCAAGACGCCGATTTCGCGTCTTCCGTATTTTGTCCGTCAGGGCGCTTCGTTCGAAGAATGACGGCTCTTGAGATCGCGCGGCGAATGGACGGCCTCGGGCTTTGGGAGGCCGTCTCGTCCTACCACTGGGCGATTAAGCCGCGTGGAACCGTCATTCCATACTTTTTCTGCATCTTGAGTGGCGGTCCGCGCAAGGATGTGAGAGTCCGTGCACTCTTTCTTGAGGGGTGGCAGACCTTCCATGACTTCGTTCGGACGAATCTGGATCGGAATTTCGGCTTTTACCAAACGCCGATGGAGTTGCCGCACTTCGAGCTTGCCATTCTTTCAGATGGTACGCCCCAACTCTTTCGTCATGACCCTGGCTATGTTCCCTGCCTGCTGACACCGGCACAGGAGGCTCTGTGTGCACGGATATTCTGGGAGACGTACGGAATTTTGCTGCGCATTGAGTCCGAGCGAAACCTGCCGCTAAAGTTTGCCGCCGAGAAGGCCATCTTTGCGCGTGTCGAGGATCGCGATGGCACTTGGTCGGACCACCCGCTGGTTGTCCCTAAGCCTCGCCCGCATGAGGAAGTTGTCTCGTTGCCGTTGGCTCAGCTTGAGAAAGCCAAGGAACTCCCGTTCATCAAGGAAATGGCGATTGAAGTCGATTTCCGCCTGATTCCGAAGATGATGGTTGAGAAGCCTCGCTCCCGTTGCATCTACCTTCTGGCGGCCATTGACGCGCAGACGCATGAGAGACTGATGGATTTGAGCATGACCGTGGAGCCAGAGAAGGGCCTGCGCGGTCTGTGGGAGGAGATGCCGCGGCGGTTTTTGGCGCAACTGGTGGAGGGTGGACGTATACCTGGTGAGGTAAAGGTCCTTTCCGGGCGCGTCTTTCGGATGTTGCGTCCCGTCTGTGAGCGGATTCCTTTCAAGTTGTCCCTGCACGATAACCTGCCTCAACTTGAGACGGCTCTTCGCACATGGTAGCGTTCTCTAGTCGCGGGCAAACTTTCGGTTCAGTTCGCGTGTGGACGTGAAAATCATAATCGGCTTCCCGCGAGGGCAGACATAGGGCATACGGCAGGCGGCGAGTTCTTCGACCAGTCGTACGGCGCTCGCCTCCGTGAGATTGAGGGACATTCCAGCGAAGGAACGGGCGATTGACTTCGCAACGAGTTCTTCGCGCCACCGCTCCCCCGTGCGTCTGCCGTCCGCCAGGTCGCGGGCGATGGTTGGCAGAATCGTGGCCGGCGACAGTCCTTCAACCAATTGGGGAATGGCATCGACCTTGAATGTGCCCGTGCCAAACTCCTCCAGTTTGAAGCCCATAGACTCGATGACCGGCCGTGCGGCGGAAATGCGGGCGAATTCGGGCGGTGAGAGCTGAACCGTTTCGGGGATGAGAAGTGTCTGGGAGAATCCTCCAGGAAGGTTCGACTCTTTGGCGGAATGGAGCAGTTTCTCAAAGGCGATGCGCTCGCGTGCGGCGTGGGGGTTGATTGTCACGACGCCTGAGTCCGTCTCAATCAGAAGATAACCCGAAGCCGTTGTCGCGAGGAACTTGAACCATGCCCATGGTTTCGTGCGCATCTCGTCGTCTGCAAGGGGGAGGTCGATGGCAACGGGAACAGTAGCTGGGACAGGGGGGGGGATTGTCGCCTGCACAGGTGCTTCCGTATCATTCCGCAGGAAGGGAGCGGGCGTCTCTGCCTTGACGGTAAAGACCTTCGGTTTCGTCGGGTGGGTGGGTGCGGTGATCGGTGCGGGTCGTACCTGAAGGCCAATTGGTTCCGCTGGACGCATTTCGACTGCAGCCGGGTGTGGGTTCGGGGTCTCCACCGTGGAAAGCCCCAACGTGCGGTCAATGGCGGCCATCAGAGAGCGCTTGACGGCGGCGTTGTCGCGGAAACGTACCTCGCGTTTGGTCGGGTGGACATTGACATCAACCTGCTCTGGCGGAACATCGATGAAAAGAATGAGGGCCGGGCGAAAGTCTCCCTGCCGACGGGGATAGGATTCGCGAATCGCATAGGCGATTGACGGGGCCGTGGCCGGACGACCGTTGACGAAGACGTACTGGTCGCGGCGGGTCGGCGTATTGAGATTCGGTTTCTCGATAAAACCGGAGATGCGAACGGAACCTTCGTCCTCCAGTGTCTGAACGGGGAGCAGTAATTCGACAAAAGTTTCGCCGAAGAGGTCGCGCACACGATCTTCCATGGACTCTGCGGCAGCCAGTCGGTAGAGTTCCCGTCCGTCAACCGAGAGGGAGAATCCGATGCGCGGATGGGCGAGCGCGTGCACGGTGAAGATGGTCTTGACATGACTCTCTTCCGTCGCATAGGACCGCAGAAACTTGCGCCGCGCCGGAACATTGCAGAAGAGATCGCGGACCTCGACAAGTGTGCCGGGCGGACACCCGGTGGTGCGGACTTCGACAAGATTTCCGGCATCGACCTGAAGGAGCGTCCCCTCGTCGGACTCCTTTCGCCGCGTCTTCAGAGTGAAGCGCGAGACGGAGGCAATGGAGGGAATCGCCTCGCCGCGAAAGCCGAGGGTGTCGATTTTCTCAATGTCATTGACATCGAGGATTTTCGAGGTGGCCTGCCGTTCAAGACTGAGGATGGCATCGTCTTTCGTCATGCCGCACCCGTCGTCCTGGACGGCGACAAGCTTTCGCCCGCCCTGAACGATGGAAATCGCGATCTTCCCGGAGCCGGCATCAATGGCGTTCTCAACGAGTTCCTTGACGACGGAGGCGGGGCGTTCCACAACTTCGCCTGCGGCAATCTTATTTGCCACATGAAGGGGTAGAACATGTACGTGTCCGTCTCGATTGATCATCTCAGAAGTCCAAGTTGATGCCACGGCGGAGATAGGTCGGCGTGTCGAGATCTTCGCCATTCCAGATGGTCGGTTCGGAGTTGTTGAAGCGTCCGCGACCACTTGGGCCCTGGCCAAGGATGGCGCGAGACTTGCGCCGCCCACCGCCCGCCGTCGTTCCTGCGCTACCCTTTTTCGCGGCGGTAGCCTCATCGCGTCCGCTTGCCTCAAAGAGCATCAGGACGACGGATATGCGTCCCGCAAATGTCGCCTCGTCATTGACGGTCGCAAGTTCGAAGGCGCAGTGCTCGCCAAAGGTTGCGCGAACACCGGAGGCGATGCTGCCGACTTCCGAGAGACGAAGGTCTTCGCCCGCGAGAACGCCGCAGAGAATGGCGCGGACGGGGCCGGAGCCGGATGTCAGGATTTTGGCGCGAGCAAGAGCGTCGACGGCGTCTTTCGCACGGTTGGGGCCTTGCACGGTAACGGCGGCGAATCTGCCGCGGCCGGCGTGTGTGACGATGTGGCGGATGCGTTCGGCATCCAGCCGGATGTAGCCGGGCTTGCCGACCAGTCGCCAGAAGAGCGTAATACCCGAGGCGAGCGTATCAACGGCGCGGCGCATGGCCTCGGTCATGTTGTCACTGTTGCCAATGAGCTTGTCGAGGGGAATGAAGAATGTGGCACTGGCCGACTCCTCAATCATCGTCATGACGCCCCGTGCGTTCCGTTGCCGATCTTCACCCTCGAAGGCGAAGGGGAGCGTGGCGAAGACGATGGAGGGGATGCCGCGTTCGTTCAGGTGCTTGACCGCCTCAAGCGTGGCACCGCCACCCGTGCCGCCGCCGAGGGCCGTCACGATGACGGCCAGGCGGACGCCTTCCAACGATTCGTCTATCACCTGAACGGAGTCCTCCGCCGCGAGACGTGCTGCGACGACATCGCCGCCCGTGCCGCGTCCCGACAGGCGGTCGCCGCCGAGAAGGGTGAAGGGGCCGCCGGGTACGCCCGTCGAGGCATCCGTGTCGGCGATCATGAAGCGGACATCCTCGCCAAAGGCGCGGTTGATGCCGCGGGCCATCGCGGCACCGGATCCGCCAATGCCAATCAGAAGCATGGATGATGCGGCGTTCACTTGAACAGTCCTCCAAAAATGCTCTTGAGGAAGGGCTTTTCCTCGTAGTTTCGATAGGCGTACTGAAGGACACCCGCAATTGTCGCAAAGGCCGCCGGGAAAGACTCCTCTTCAAGCCCATCAACATGAATGGGCCGCCCGATGCGGACGTTGGCGCCAAGTTCGCGCTGGACGAGCGCGTCGATGTTTCGCATCGCCGCGCCGCCGCCCGTCAGCACGATGCCCGCGTGCAGGCGCGTGAGGAGGTCCTGCTCCTCAAGTGTTTCGCGGATGACGGCGAAGAGCTCACGCAAGCGGGCGTTGACGACGGTGTCGAGTGCACGGCGCGAGACCGTGCGAGACTCCATAAGTGGGGAGGAACCCTGAATTTTCACGCGGGCGGATTCGCCGTCCTCGGCACCGAGCGTGGCGGATGCTTCGTGCAGTTTCAGTTGCTCGGCCTGTCCCTGAGTTGTTTGGAAGGCGTTGGCGATATCGTTCGTCACGTGGTCGCCGCCCACGCCAATCACGCCGGAGGCGGCCAAGTAGCCGTCCGAATAGACGGCATAGCCCGTTGAACCGCCCCCGAGATCGAGCACCAGCACGCCGTTCTTCCGCTCGTAGTCCTCAAGGACGGCATCTGCCGCGCAAGTCGTGGCGAACAGCGGCTCGCGAATCTCAAGGTGGGCGCCGTTGGCCGCCATCCGCGCATCCTGAATGCGGTTGTGGTCGGCGTGGATAAGAAGGGTGTTCAGCTTGAGGACACGGCCAGCCATGCCCTTCGGGTCGGCAATGCCGCCGAGCGCATCCAGCTCATAGTCGCGGTCGACGATGTCCAGCAGTTCCCGTCCCTTCGGGAGCGGCATCTGGCGTGCATTTTCGCCGACGGCGGTGATGTCGTCCGCGTTGACGCGGTCGCTCTGGACCTGGGTCATTCCCATGTACGAATCACTCTTGATGTGCTGACCCGAGATGGCGAGAAAGGCATTGCCGATCGTAATGGACGAGCCGGACTTCTCCTGTTTCTTCTCAATCTCGTGCAGGACGCTTCGGATGGATTGCGTCGCCTGGTGGATGTCGATGATTTGGCTCTTGCGAACGCCCGTCGAGGGGATTTTCGCGTGGCACGTGATGCGAAGTCGCCCGCCGGACTCGGCCTCGCCAACGGCAAGGACGGTCCGCGTCGTGCCGATTTCAAGGGCGGCGTAGATGTTGGTCATGGGGTAGGTTCCTTTGCATAGACCGTATTGGGTTGTGTTGCGTCCCATGTTTTGATGCCGAGTCCAGTCGAGGCTCGGATGGCTGCAAGCAGGGTTTTCAATCGGGCAACGAGGTTTTTCTGGTTCGCGGGTGTCGGTGCGTCCATTCCATCCCAGGCGATTTTGGCGATGGAATAGTTGCCGAGTGTGGCAATCAGGTAGTCGGGGTGGGTGGTGTCGACCTCCAGGATGGCGAGTTCGGAGAATTCGTTGTCCGAGGCGAGTTCGATGAGCCGCAGGGCGGCGAGTTTGCGCCCCGTCAGGCTCATGCCCCATTGGGTGGCACGATCGTTCCGTTCGCGGATAATGGGCAGCATTTCCGTCATGTCGCGGCGAAAGCAACGGAAGGCGACGCCATCGGCATCCGCGACACAGCCCCGCTCCGCCGCCTTGCGGTCCTTCAGTTTCAGCCGGACGATTGGCTGGCGCTCGACGACGGCAATTTCAATCTGACTTGGTGGTTGGCGGGTCACGGAGAGGGAGCGGATGGCCGGGTTGTGCTCCAGAGCCTTCGTGCGGCAGCTGTCGTAGTCGATGAGAGCGAGATTGGCCCCCTTGCGAAGGCCGAATTCCTCCGCTATGACATCCCCCTTGACGAGCCGTCCCGAATTGATGGAGACCTGCGTATTGGGGTCGGTGATGACGAACTGCTCAAGCCACAGGTCGCGCAACTTTGAGTAGGCAACCGCGATACCGCAGAGGGCCGCGCCGATGAGAATCAAGGCGAGGAAGGTGAGCACGCGGTGCTTGCCGGATTTCTTTTCTATCTTGTTGGCCTTCATGCGATGGAATGTCTCAACCTTCCTAAGGATTAGTCATGCGCGGCGGATGCGAGAATGCGGTCGCACACGCCGGCAAATGAAAGCCCCGTCCGCATGCCGGCCTTCGGCACAAGCGAGTGTGCGGTAAAACCGGGGGAGGTGTTCAGTTCAAGGACATAGCAGCGACCCTGGGGCGACACACGGAAGTCGACCCGCGTTACGCCACGGCATCCAACGGCCCTGTAAGCATCGACGGCGAGTTTCTGCAACTCGGTTGCGAGGGCGGGCTCTTCAAGGAAGGGGTAGCGCGTTTCGTTCGACTTGTACTTCTCGTCGTATCCGTACCAGCCGCCCGGCGCGACAATCTCGATGACAGGCAGGGCCACGCCATCGATGACACCAACGGTCATCTCGCGCCCGGGAATGAACTCCTCAACGAGCGCGGCATCGCCCCCCCTGTGCATGGAGGCAAAGGCGGCAGCAAGGGCGGGCTTCCATCCCGTTTCGTCCGTCACCTTTGAAATTCCGACGGACGAGCCGTCGCACGGCGGCTTGACGACGACGGGCAATGGAAGGGGGCTTGTTGCGGTCTCGGGTCCCGCGAGTGCCCACTTGGCCGTGGGAACGCCTTTCGACTCAAGGACGCGCTTCGTACGCACCTTATCCATCGCAATCTGGGAGGCGACGGCACCCGGACCCGTGTAGGGTATCTGCCGCGCATCGAGGGCGGCCTGCACGCCGCCGTTTTCGCCCCAGCCGCCGTGAAGGGCGATGTAGACCTTGTCCACGTGCTCGGGGAGTTCGTCGAGAGAGTCGCTTTTCAGGTCAATCGGGATGACCTCGTACTTGCCGAGCGAACGGAGGGCATCGGCAATGTTCTTGCCGCTCACCAGCGAAACCTCGCGCTCATTCGAGGTTCCGCCCATCAAAACCACTATCTTTTCCATTTGTCGGCTATTATACCATTCTCCGTCTTTTGCGTCTACAAGTCATACATTGGATGTTCCCAATTTTGAGGAATAAAATCGCCGCGCCTTTGAAAACAAGAGATGAAGTGGCGATTTCCGTTCTGCGCTAAGTGAAAATCCGACGACATCGCCCGCTCGACCGGCTCGGACTTCGTGCGCGTCTCGCGGGGCGGCGACCCGACGTGCAGGCTCTGCGCACCGTGGGAGGGCACCATCCTCTCCATCTCGGGCAGGGACAGTCGCTTTCCCTCGTACGAGCAGGCGCGCCGGGCCGGGTGCTTCCACCCGAACTGCGTCCACACGCTCGAATACGCCGACGAGGCCGCCGACGCGGAGGAGTTCGCGCTCCAGCGCAAGTTCCCGGTGGGCGCGCAAGCCGACGCGGAGGCGATGGACGAGCGCCGCTACAGGATTGACCAGGAGCGGTATCGCCGCAGGGGGCTGTCGGCGGACGAGGCGCGGCTGGCGGTGGACCGCGACAACCTCGCCGACAGCATCCGCCACGGCCTCGTCAGGGCCGACGTACGGGAGCTGGTGGACAGACTCACCGACGCGCAGGTGACGGCACTCTGCCCGGACGGCACCCCGCCGCGCTTCGAGCCGACGAAGAGGGCGACAAGGGCCGGCCCCCACGCCGCAGACGGGAAGTGGATTCGCGGCAGTCGCGGCGGAGACCGTCCGCAATTCCGTGCGCCGAATCCCCGACGAGCGGCTCGTGCCGTTCGCACGCGAGGTGCGCCACTCCATCTCCCGGCTCTACACCGGGAGTGCGGCTGACTACGCCAACAGGCTGCCGGACGGCACAATCGAGAACCCGCCGTCGCTCGCGCACGTCGGCTCGGGCGAGGGGGCGCAGGCGTTCGGCTGGGGGCTCTACGCGTCGACGGTGCGCGGCGTGGCGGAGGGTTACGCCGAACGGGACCGTCGGGACAAGCTGTTCGGGAGGACGCATGGCGGCGTCATGGGCCTCGGCGGATACAGCCGGAAGCCCCCGCTGGCGTACACCGTGGAGTACACGGGTGGGGAGCAGATGCCCGAGTACGTCAGGGAAACGCTCGAGTACTCGGGCATGACGTCCGTCGACGACATAATCAGCGCACGCGAGGAGTCCATACTGGTGGAAAGCGACGACCCGGACAACGATATCGCGCACGACCCGGTAATCGGCTGGCTGAAGCGGCACCGCGACGAGATAACGATTGTCCAGCCGAAGGTGAGCAAGAACGTCTACGAGCAGACGTTCTTCACCGACCGCGCGCCGGGCGACGAGAGCCACCTGCTGAACTGGTACGAGCCGGTCAGCGAGGAGCAGATGGGGTGGATCCTCAAGCAGGCGGAGAAGGAAGGCCTTGTCGAGAAGTTCGAGAAGGAGAATAAGTGGAATCGCTTTGACGGGAACTTCGAGCGGTTCATAACGGACAACGGACTGTCGGCGGATGCGATCTACGAGCAGCTGTCCAAAAGC
>JBNMKZ010000056.1:0-16437 GCA_050874585.1 Verrucomicrobiota bacterium
GCAGATGGAGTTCGAGCTGCTGACCGGATAGCCCGCCTCCGGGGACGTCCGGGCGGACGCAGAAGCCCCCTGAAGCCGCGAAAACCGCGAACGGCTCTCCGGGGGCTCGACAGCCATTTTCAAAACTGGGGATAATCCAGTTGTATATACCCACCGTAAATGATATACTATACCACCATCCTGTTAACCACATATTAACCATTAGGCAAAATACAATGAAAAAACTGTTGATTGCGATGTGTGCGGCGGCGTCTATGTGCGCGTATGCTGCGTCTGAGGTGGAGTCGACCAATGACGAACCGGTGGATGACGGCTTGCCGATTTGGGGCTTCGGCAACTACGGCATTTACTCCGGCTATCAGCTCTATGGGTCGCTCGTGAACCGTGAGCCGACCTTGCAGGGCTACTTCGAACTGAATGTCAACATTCCGTGGGATCTCGGCTATCTCGGTGCTGGCGTGTGGAACAACTCCGACCTCACGTGCGAGCGCAAGAACAACTACGGGCGCATCTTCAACGAGTTCGACTTCAACGTTCACTGGGGCAAGACGTTCTGGTTTGACGACGAGAAGACCTGGGGTCTCGACTATCGTGCGTCGGTTGTGTGGTACTACTACCCCCATCACCTCTATCAGCGCAACAAGCCGTACGGCAAGACGAATACGACGATGGACTTCAACCACTCGTTCGCCCTCGTCAACCCGTATGTGATTCCGTACATCAATGTTGTGCGCGAGTATCATGAGAATAAGGCAAACCTCCTGCAGTTCGGTGTGCGGAAGCCCTGGCAGGTGACCGATAACTTCCAGCTCTGCCCGATTCTTGAGTTCGTTTGGCGCGAAAGCCGCTACAACTGGTGCTTTCCGACCGGTTTCGGTGAGACGAATGGTGGCACGAACAGCGGCATTGCGACGATGAAGTTGGAACTTGATGCGACCTACATGTTCACGCCGAACATCGGCATCTTCGCGAAGGTCGCCTATTGCTCGATCATCGACCCCGACCTGCGCGACAACTGCGATGTGCTCGATCGCCATGCCTATGGCGAGTGCAAGGATTTTGCGTGGGGTGGCGTTGGCTTGACCTTCAACTTCTAATCATCTGACGCGATTCCAATTAAGTAAGGAAAGGGAACTTGGCATGAAGAGATTGACGATTGGGCTACTCGCGGCGGTCGCGGGGCTTATTCTGGCTGGATGCTCACAGCGTTCGACGCTGACGGATGGCAAGTTCATCGTCGGTTTCGATGCCGAGTTCCCTCCTTATGGTTTCAAGGACGGGACGGAGTACAAGGGCTTTGACCTTGATCTCGCCCGTGAAGTCTGCAAGCGGAGGGGCTGGGAATTCGTCGCGTGCCCGATTAACTGGGACGCGAAGGATATGCAGCTCGCCTCCTCGAAAATTGACTGCATCTGGAATGGCTTCACAATGCAGGGACGCGAGGAAAACTACACCTGGAGTCCCGCCTATGTGGACAATTCGCAGGTCGTCATCGTCAAGGTCGGTTCGCCGATTCGTACGCTCGCCGACCTCGCCGGGCGCACGGTGGCCGTCCAGACGGATACGCCCGTTCAGAAGGCCCTGATGGCGGGCGGTGATCGCGAGGCCCTCGGCAAGACCTTCAAGGAACTTCGCACGACGGCGGACTACAACTCTGCCGTCATGGCCTTGGAGTCGGGGGCGGTGGATGCGGTGGCCCTCGACATTGGTGTTGCAAAGAAGAAAATGTCCGATATGCCGGGCAAGTTCACGCAACTCGACGAAATCGTGATGACCGAGACATACGGAATCGGCTTCCGTAAGGGGAATGAAGCCCTGCGCGATCTGGTCGTCGAGACCCTTCGTGAGATGGTGAAGGACGGTACGGCGGCGAAGATTTCCGCCAAGTGGTTTGACGGCAAGGACGTCATCACGCTGAGGTAACGCACGGATGATGGACTACACGGGGATGATCCTCGGTTTGCTGAAGGGGCTCGGCGTCTCTGCCGAGCTCTTTTTCCTCACGCTTTTGTTTGCGCTTCCCCTTGGGCTTGCCATTGCATTTGGGCGCCTGTCGTCGAATTCCGTCGTGCGGCAGGTCTTGCGCATCTACATCTCCGTGATGAGGGGTACGCCGCTGATGCTTCAGCTCCTGTTCATTTATTTTGGTCCCTACTACATCTTTCGCGTTTCGCTTTCGGGTTATTCTCCGTTGGTGGGTGCGGTCGTTGCCTTTTCGCTGAATTATGCGGCTTATTTTGCCGAAATCTACCGGTCGGGCATTGAATCCATTGACCGTGGGCAGTACGAGGCGGCCTCCTCGCTTGGAATTGGCAAGGCGCGGACCTTCGTCAGTGTCATTTTCCCGCAGGTTTTGAAACGGATTCTGCCGCCGGTGACGAATGAGGTCATCACGCTTGTGAAGGACACGTCGCTTGCCTTTACGCTTTCCGTCATGGAGATGTTCACCGTCGCGAAAATGGCCGCCGCCGCGCATACGACGATGGTGCCGCTGATCGCCGCAGGGGTCTTCTACTATATCTTCAACTATCTCGTCGCTTGGGCGATGGAGCGGTTAGAGCGGCATTTCTCCTACTACAACTAAAAGAAATGGGTCCTTTTTTCCTTTTCCTGACCACCTTTATTTGGGGGACGGCCTTTCTCGCCCAGAAATATGGCGCGGCGGAATTGGGGCCGTTCGCCATGACCGTCTTTCGGAATATCCTTGGCGGCGGATTTCTCCTTCTGTGTATTTTGGTGCGGCGATTCTGTTTTGGTCGAAAGGCGGTCTCGGCTGGGCGCTCGATTGTGGCGGGCATCTGCTGTGGCGTTCCGCTTTTCGCCGCCATGGCGACCCAGCAGATTGGCATCGAGACGACATCGCCCGGGATTTGCGCATTCCTGACGACGAATTACGTGCTGTTTGTGCCAGTTCTCGCGGCGGTTCTGACGCGGCGGTTTCCGCCATACAAGATTTGCCTTGGTGCGCTGATGGCGTTGGTCGGAACCTACCTCATCTGTATGACGGGTGCCTCGGCCGGGTCGGGATTCGCGGGCATCGGAAAAGGGGAGCTCTGGTCCATTTTCTGTGCGTTCCTCTTTGCCGTTCAGATGATGGTCGTCGGGCATTTTGCCCCGACGGCGGACTTGCTGGTGATGAGCGCGGTCCAGTTACTGACGTGCTCGGTGCTCGGTTCACCGTTTCTCCTGATGTCATCCGAGGCGGGGAAGATCGCTGCAGGGGGACTCTGCGCCGCTTGGTTTCCGCTCGTCTACTGCGGCGTTTTTTCCAGTGGCATTGCCTACACGTTGCAGAACTTCGGGCAGGCGCGTACGCCACCGTCGATGGCGGCGATTCTCCTGTCGCTTGAGTCGGTATTCGGTGCATTGTCGGGGTATGTGGTGCTCGGCGATCGACTCTCGTGGGGACAATTCACCGGGTGCGCCGTGGTTTTTGCTGCGGTTGTCTTCATCCAATTGCCCTCGCGTACGCAGGGGCGAAAGATAATGACGAAAGGGGATGCCCAAGATGGCAAGTGACCTAACGGAGCGGACGATTTCTTGTGAACGGAAGTATACGGGGCGGATTATCAGCGTCGACCTGCTCGATATTGAGTTGCCCGATGGTCGTCGGGCGAAGCGCGAGGTCGTGCGACATGGATGTGCGGTGGCGATTTTGGCGCGGCGACCGGATGGCAAGTTCGTGCTGGTTCGCCAGTATCGCAAGGCGGCCGAGGAAGCCCTCCTTGAGGTTATTGCAGGGGGCCTTGAGCCGGGCGAAGCCCCCGAGTCGGGTGCGCGGCGGGAGACTGCCGAGGAGACCGGCTACGATGTGTCGAGCCTTCGCTACCTGACGACGATGATTTGTACGCCCGGCTATTGTGAGGAGAGAATCCACCTCTACTATGCGGAACTCGCGGCGAATCCGCATGCTCAGGACCAGGATCCTGATGAGAATGTCTTTCCCGTCGTCTTGACTGGAGACGAAATTGAGGACGGTATCCGAAAAGGTGAAATCATCGACGGTAAGACATTGGCGGCCTGGGCCTGCTTCAAGCTGATGAAGTAGTCTCGGGGCTGATTCGACGGTCGCATGGGGTGCGCCCGTTCCCTGTGCCGGGGATTTGGTATAATAAGGGTATGTTCAAGTCGAAATACAAGTTGTGCGACCTTTTCGGAATCCCGGTCTACGTGGATTTCTCCTTCCTGATTATCCTTCTTCTCTTTGTGACGGATGGGCGTTCATTTACTCTTGGTATTGCCATGGCGCTTGTGCTTGCGATTTCGGTGACGCTCCACGAACTCGGCCATGCGCTGACGGCGCGGGTCTTCGGCTATCAGGCGCAGGACATTACGCTTTCGCTCCTCGGCGGTTGCGCCTCGTTTATCTCGCTTCCGCGTAAGACCTATCAGGAGTTCCTGACGGCCCTGGCGGGTCCGCTTGTTAGTTTTTTGTTGGCAGGCAGTGTCTTTCTGCTTGACATTTTGGAGGTCCCGATTGAGAACCGGTGGTTGTGGATCGTGCTCTCGTACGCGTTCTGGTCGAACTTGATGCTGGGCGGCTTCAATCTCCTGCCGGGTTTCCCGATGGACGGCGGGCGGATTTTTCGGAGTGTGATGCGTCTTTTCTTGACGCGGACGCGGGCCACGCTGGTTGCGATGTGGGTCGGGCGGGGCTTTGCCATTTTGCTTGGCTTGTACGGTGTCTGGGCGATGTTCAATGGAAGGTATGGCTTCATTTCCATCTTGATTGCCGTGATGATTTGGCGGGAAGGTTATCGTGAATATCAGCTGGCGCGGGTTGAGGAGGACTTCCGCAAGTGGTCGCAGGCTGACTTTGATGCGCGGGTTTCACCTCCGCCGTATGGAAGGGATTAATCAGAATGAATATCGTTGAGACGCTGAAGTCGGCCGGAATCATCCCGGTCATTGTCATTGAGAAGGAAGAGCAGGCGGTTCCGCTGGCGCGGGCCCTTGTCGGCGGTGGGCTGAAGGTTCTTGAGGTGACCTTCCGCACGGCGGCGGCGGCTGGGGCGATTGCGGCCATTCGTCGTGAAGTGCCCGAGGCCATTGTCGGGGCCGGTACACTGCTGACGGTTGACCAGCTTCACGCGGCGAAGAAGGCCGGGGCCGTTTTTGGCGTGGCCCCCGGATTTGACCCTGTGATCGTCGAGGAAGCGAAGGCGATGCTCTTTCCGTTCTGTCCGGGCATTGCCACGGCGAGTGAACTTTCGCAGGCCCTGACGGCAGGTGTGCCGATGGTCAAGTTCTTCCCGGCCGAGGCGGCGGGCGGTGTGAAGATGATCAAGAATCTCCTCGGCGCTTTCCGTTTCACCGGTGTGAAGTTCATGCCGACGGGCGGCGTGAACCTTTCGAATGTTGCGGACTACCTGGCTGTGCCAGAGGTCGTGGCATGCGGTGGAACGTGGATTGTGCCGAAGGATGCTCTGGCGGCCGGCGACTACGCGACCATTGGGAAGCTGGCGGCTGAAGCGGCGGCTCTTGTTCACGCCTAAGCCGCGCTTTTCCCTTAACGGCGGGATGTCGGGGCTTTTGCCTCGGCATCCTCAGTTTGTGAACGGCGGATCGTGGGCACTTGTGGGACGAGGGACGGCATGGCCGTTCGAAGCCATGCGTCGGGGCGGAGCGTAAAATCGCCACGTTCCGCGTCCACAAAGCCGGCATCAAACGGTTTTTGGGGCGTTCCATTGATGACTCTGAATGCTGAGATGAGGCGTGGATCGGGTTTTGCCGTGGTTTGATTCTCCGCGCCGTATGTGTTGATGACGAGATTGTTTGTGATGGGGGCCATACGGGCGAGACATCTGCCGACGGCATCGTCGATGGCAATCAGTTCGCGGCGACAGTCGATGAAGATGTTGTTTTCGATGGGGTTGTCGAGCGGTTCGCGTGGATGGTTCTGCATGATTTGAGCGAGCCTTGGATAGCGGGTGGCCCAGATGCCGCTCGTGTAGTCGAAGACCTTGGCCTTGTTTTCCAGCATCCAGGAGGGGCCGCCGTACTCAAGTGAATTCCAGTGCTTCCAAGTCATGCCGCGTCCGTCGATTGACAGCCCAATCGTGCACTGGGAGAAGATGTTGTTCCGCATGGGGTGGTCGCGCCCACCGCCAATCATGATGCCGCGCGCGATGTTGTGGAAGACATTGCCGTACACCTCGTCCCCGCAGTCGCAGTCGTCGAAATAAAATCCCATCGTGTCGGCAGAATCGACTTCCGTGCCAAGGTCGTGCGTGTAGTTGTAGCGCAGGACGTTCCCTTGCGTCGTCCAGTCGCGTCCCGTGTAGTAGGCCCCGGCATCTCCCGTCTCCAACAGAACGCGGTAGACTTCGTTTGATTCGAGCAGGAGGTCGTTGCCCTCGAAGAGGACGGCCGAATGGGGTGCGTCGTGCAGAAGGTTGCGGCGGATTGTCATACCACAGCCGGAGATGCCGAGGCCAGGGGCGTATGTGCGCTTGAAGTGCGCCCAGTCGTGGATGTGGCAATCCTCGATAAGCGTTTTGGAATGCCTGAGCGTACGCCGGTCACCGCCGGAGACGCGGATGCCGGCGTTTCCCGTGTTGCTGATTTCAAGTTGACTCAGGGTATTGAAGTCGCCGTTGAGCGTAATGCCCGTTCCGCCGACATTGGCGACGCGGCAGTTCACGAGCGTGATGTGGGTGCCGCTGAGCGAAAGTCCGTCCCCGTAGTTGTATTCAAATGAGAGATTCTCAAGCCTCAGGTGGTGGATATTATGCGCTTTAAGGAGGGGCATCGCGTCAAAGGCGAGCATCATCTCGTCCGTCTCAGTCGGGGCGTTTCCCGTCGGCGGGTAGACATAGAGGAGATTCCGGGGGCGGTCAAGCCACCACTCGCCAGGCGCATCTAATTCCTCAAGAAGGTTGAAGGCATAGAATCGACGTTCCTTGCGTCCCCAGGTGCCGCCCATCACGCCCCAGGGGATGTCCTCGGCCAGCCGAATGACATCGTTCGTTCCGTTTTCCGTGCCGTAGCATGCGGCTCGAACGGACTGGTTGTCCCAGTCGTGCGTCCAGTAGCCATTCAACCAAACGCCGGACGCAAAGTCCCAGCGGCGGGCGCGTGGATTTGAGAAGACGAAGGCTCCCGGTGCACGAATGACCTTCCCGGATGGGAGGGTCATCGGGTGGCCGCCCTTGTCCACGGCCTGAGAGAAGGTCGCGAATGTGTCATTGGGCCAGCGGGCGAGTGTTCCGGGCCTGTGCGCAACGAAGAGAATGGGGGCGGTGGGCGTGGCGTTAAAGGTGGTCGACATGGGTGGCAGGGGGTTCGGCAACAGGGTCGAGAGATCGGCGACATAGACCTTGCCGCGAGCTTCAGCCGGGAGACGGGCAATAATGTCGGGGTTGTCCACCGTTCGGAAGAGGTTAGCCGGAATGCGCCGAGCACCGACGAACCGCGCCGGGGTAGATCCAGTGGAACGCCAGACGATGGGCTGGCCGTCGCCCCCGGAATCCGCCCGATCGAGAAGAAGGCCACCGTCGACGGGATAGTCCCCTGGCGCGAACTCGACGACAACGGCGGTGTTGGACTGGATGTTGCCTGCGGCCCGGGCTGCACGGATGCCGCGCACGGCTTCGATCGGTGTGCGCCACGGTCGGCCCGATGAGCCATCGCCATGGGGTTGCGCGGCGGCGTTGACGTGGAATGTCGCGGTCTGCGCGGAGAGCGTTCCGCAGGACGCAAGGACAAGAACCGAAAAAAGGACGATCGATTTCATGGAGGTAGTATACCATATTTGTTCGGTTTTGTTGGTTTATTGGTTATTTTAGAAGACGCTCCGCGTCAGGTTGCCGCGCTTCAGGGGGCTTGGACGGGTGGCTACTGCCTGTGTGCGGTTTTAACCTCGAACAAAATCGCGTCAGCGCAGAATGCGAAAATATGGTAAAATATGCCGCTACTGACATTTTAACAGGAGAATAGAAGAACTATGAAGACCGAAACGAAGAATTTGGACAAGTGCCGCGTGCAGCTGACTGTGACGCTCGATGCTGATGAGGCGAAGGCCTGTGTGAAGGAAGTTGAGAAGGGTTTCCTCCGCGAGGCGCGTCTTCCGGGCTTCCGTCCGGGCAAGGCCCCCATTGAACTCGTTCGCAAGGAGTTCGCCGATCAGATGAAGACTGAGATCGAGCGGACGGCATTCCGCAAGTATTATGAAGAGGCGGTTAAGGCCGAGAAGATTGACGAGGTCGCCATTGCCGAACTGCCCGAGCTGAAGTGCAATAACGAGGGTGGCAATTTCACGGTCGTCGTCGAGATTCCCCCGAAGTTCAAGCTGCCGACCTACAAGGGGCTGAAGATTTCCGAGAAGGATACGACGGTGGACGATGCGACGGTCGCCAAGCAGGTCGAGAACCTGCGCGCCGCTTATGCGAAGTTTGAGGATGCCAAGGATGGCGAAGCCATTGCCGACGGGGACTTCGTGCAGATTGACTATACGGGCACGGTCGACGGCAAGGCCATTGCCGAGATCGCCCCTGAGGCGAAGGTGCTTGCGACTGGGACCGGCTTCTGGACCCAGGTCGAGGAAGGTCGCTTCATCCCTGAAGTCCTTGAGGCTCTCAAGGGCATGAAGGCTGGTGAGACGAAGGCCGACATCAAGGTCGCCTTTGACAAGGAAGCCGCGCCGGAACAGCTGAAGGGCAAGAAGGCTCTCTATACGCTGACGGTGAAGGGCTTCCGCCGTCGCATTCTGCCGACGGATGCGGAGTTCATCGAGAAGGCGAAGGCGGAATCGATGGAGAAGTTCACGGCGGACATCCGCCAGCACCTGGAGAAGCAGGCGATTGAGCAGGAGACGGCTCGCCGCGAGAATGAGGCCGTGGAACTCCTGATGAAGAAGGTGGACTTCGATGTCCCGGGAAGCCAGGTTCGCCGTGCGACCGACAACTACTTGAACGATCTCGCTCAGCGTGCTCAGTATGCCGGCCTGACCGCCGACTATTTCGAGAAGAATCGCGACAAGATTCTGAAGGATGCGGAAGAGACGGCGACGCGCCAGGTCCGCCTCTGGTATGTGCTTGAGGGTATTGCCAAGGAGGAGAAGATCGAGGCGAAGCCCGAGGAGCTCGGCCGCAAGGTCATCGAGTTCGTGGTCGCCAACGCGAAGAAGTAAGAGATATGGCCAAAAGCTACATGATTCCCTATGTCGTCGAGCAGACGGGGAAGGGCGAGCGGACGTACGACATCTACTCGCGCCTTCTCCTCGACCGCATCGTCTTCATCTCCGGCGAGGTGAACGATGAGATGGCCAATGCCATCTGTGCGCAGTTGCTCTTTCTTCAGGCGCAGGATCCGAAGAAGGAAATCAGCGTGTACGTCAACTCGCCCGGAGGGAGCGTCACGGCGGGGCTCGCCATTTACGATACGATGCAGTTCGTCAAGTGCCCCGTGGCAACCTATTGCATTGGCCAGGCGGCTTCCATGGGAGCCGTGCTGCTGACGGCCGGCACGAAGGGCCGTCGCCACGCCCTGCCCAATTCGCGCATCATGATCCACCAGCCGTGGGGTGGTGCCGAGGGAAAGGCGAGCGACATCGAAATTACCGCGCGTGAGATTCTTCGCCTGAAGGAAATCCTGAACGGCATTCTCGCGAAGCACTCCGGGAAGAAACTGGAGGATGTGGTAAAGGATACCGACCGTGACCATTTCATGTCCGCCGAGGAGGCCAAGGACTGGGGACTTATCGATAAGGTTATCGCGTAAATGAAGAAACAGGCCGAGGAACTCTTCTGCTCATTCTGCGGGCGCAGTTCAAAGGAAGTCCCGATTATTCCGGGGCCGGATGCCAATATTTGTGCCGATTGCGTGAAGCATGCGAATGACTTGATCTCTCGTGCCGAGAAGAAGGCGACGAAGGCCCCGCCCTTGCCGCCGACACCGACGCCACGGGCGATTAAGGAGTTTCTCGATCAGTTTGTCATCGGCCATGATGAGACGAAGAAGATTCTCTCGGTGGCCGTGCATAACCACTATCGTCGGCTTGAGGCCGCCGCGAATGGCGGTAAGGATGACGACGGTGTCGAGATTGAGAAGTCCAACATCCTCCTTATCGGCCCGACGGGGACAGGTAAGACGCTACTGGCGCGGACGCTTGCGAAGATTCTGGGCGTTCCGTTCGCCATTGGCGATGCGACCGTTCTCACGCAGGCCGGTTACGTGGGCGAGGATGTCGAGAACCTTGTGCGCTATCTTCTGCAGAATGCGGATGGAAATGTCGAACTCGCCAAGCGCGGCATCATCTATGTGGATGAGATTGACAAGATTGCCTCGAAGACGGACAACGTGTCGATTACGCGTGATGTGAGCGGTGAGGGCGTTCAGCAGGCCCTGCTGAAAATTCTTGAGGGAACGGTCTGCCGCATTCCCCCGAAGGGTGGGCGCAAGCATCCCGATCAGGAGTACATTGAGGTCGATACGTCCAACATCCTCTTCATCTGTGGCGGTGCCTTCGTGGGGCTTGATCGGATCGTTGGTGAACGGACGGGAAAGCGTCAGATTGGCTTCGTCGAGGGAGCGGACTCCTCTCATTCGGAAACGACGCGAGAGGGTGCACCGCTTGATGTTCGCCCAGAGGATTTGGTGAAGTTCGGGATGATTCCCGAATTCACGGGGCGTTTGCCCGTTATCACGACGATGAACGAGTTGTCCGAGGACGACTTGGTTCGTGTGCTGACGGAGCCGAAGAACTCGCTTGTCAAGCAGTATCGGAAACTGCTGGCGATGGATGGCGTTGACCTTGAGTTCGAGCCGGCGGCCCTTCGCGAACTTGCGAAGATGGCGCTTGCCCGAAAGACGGGTGCACGCGGGTTGCGGGCAGAGATGGAGCGGTTGATGACCGACATCATGTACGAGGCTCCGGGCAACAACAAGATGAAAAAGGTCGTTATCACGGCCGAAATGGTCAAGTCAAGGTAGCCTCCCTTCCGGCAACGGACAACGATTGTTTGCCTGTCTCGTGGGGGGAGTCAATCGCCCCACGAGATTTGTTTGAGGATAGCAATGGTGAAAGAGAATACCTATCTGAATGAGGAGCGGCTGACGGCCGCCTGCGTCTTGAGCCTCGTTGGTGGGTTCACGGATGTCTACTCCTACCTCTGCCGCGGACATGTCTTCGCGAATGCGGTCACGGGCAATATGGTCCTTCTGGGCTTGAATGTCTCGCAGGGAGATTGGATGGAGTGCGGCAAATACCTTCTTGCCATCATTGCCTATGGATGCGGTGTCTTCGCGGCAGACATGATTCACGCGAAGGTGGAGCATCATCGTCTGCTGAGTTGGCATCAGGCCGTCCTTTCTGTTGAGATAGCCTTTCTGTCCATTGCCGTGATTGTGCCCTGCGGGGTGGCGGATTTCATCGTTGATGCGCTGATTGCCTTCGTGTGCGCCCTTCAGGTGCAGACATTCCGCCGCGTGAGGGGATTGCCTTTCGCCTCCACCATGTGTACGGGCAACCTGCGGAGCGGTTCGGATGCACTTTTCAACGGTCTTCGCGGTGCGGACGCGACGGGCCTTCGCAAGGCGCGGCACTATTTCGCTGTCATCGGGATGTTTATTCTGGGGGCTGTCGTGGGGGCTGTTCTTCTGAAGACATTGGGCCCGCGCTCATTTGCCTTGGCCCCGATTGCGCTGGTATTCGTCTTTGCCCTGCTGGCGGGTAAGCGCCAGCTCGTGCACCTGCGCCGCCTGGGTCGGTTGGTCAGAGGACGGCGGAAGATGCATCCACGGCATCGCTGAACCCCTTTAATGCGGGTTCTTGATGGCTTCCTCTTTGTCTCTTCGTGAGGGTTCATTTGCTGGTTTGTAAGGAGGTGTCGCTCGCCTCGGCGTGGGCGTAGATGTACTCAGGCACGGAACGGCCTCGCGGATCATCATCCACGCGTCGACAGAGAACGAAGGAGTCCCAGCGTGGCGTGCCTGAAGAGAACGGGTTGGCAGGAGCAAGGGAAGCGTCCGGGATGCGCAACCCAACGGGTCTAGCTTGCGCAACCGAAGGGGTCTGGGATGCGCAACCTAAAGGGAAAGGACTAAGGAGGTTTCTTCAAAGGACTAAGGTGCTTTGATCAAACCTCCTTAGGGGTTTGTGCAAAGCACTAAGGTGCTTTCCCGTTCTCCTGCTTGTCTCCACCCGTGGAGACAAGCCTCTCCACTCTCTGTAATCGTCAAAAACCCCGTTTGTGATGAGCATTTCCGCATCGTTTCAAGCCGCCGCGAGAGCGTGCACTCGCGCGAACGGGCGCAGGGAGATGCGCAGGCCCCGCCTGACATGTCCGCTCCACGCCGCCGTCAGGATTCTGCGCTTCCCGGTCGGTCGGCCTGTGCCCGGGGGATAAACGGGGTGTAAACAGGGACGGCTCGTCTTCGTTGACAGTGTTCATTCTTATGGCAAACTGCGAGGGGCGTATAAGTGTGCGGAATCACGAACGGAAAATTGTAAATCTAATGGGTCAGCAAAGCGAAAAGGATGATGACAGGAAAGAAGGACGGGAAGAAGGCATTGGAAAGGGAACGCCCACGGCACCCGGAAATCGTGTACAAGGGAAGCCTCCAAGAAACCACACACACGAAAGGCGGATGCCGTGAGCACGAGAAAGTATACCATTTTCCGTGGCTCATCCACGGCCGCGGCGCGGCAAAGTGCAGGAGCGCGGCAAAACGTCCACAGGACCTGACGCGATCCTGCTCATCAGACGAGCGAGTCCTACTCATGAATGAGGGCCATTCCTCTCATGCAAAAGGGCAAGACATGTCATCAACAAGGGTCAACCATGACACAACGAAGGGCGGAGGTGTACAGGACAAAGGGAAAGTACCATGCTACTTTTGATAAAGCACCATGCTGGTTTGTCCAAACCACCATGCTACTTTTCACAAACCAGCATGGTGGTTTCCGCTTATCATAAGATCCCTGACCCTTCTTCATGAGATGCACGACCCTTGTTCATGAGATGTCCGGCCCTTGTTGATGACATGACTTGCCCTTGATTAAGGCACGGCTTGAACATGCTCAAGGGCGGAATCGCCTTTGAGCATGGGAGGATTTGGCCTCACTTCTTAGGAATGCCGCGGTCTGTCCTTCGGGCAAGCCCGCTCATGCCCCCCTACCGTCCCCGTCCTGGTTCAACAATTTTCCGCTGATCCATTCGGTTTTACAATTTTCCACGGATTCTACACAAGCGTCCGTTCGTATGGTATAATACCAATATGTATTCCGATATCCCAGTTTGGCTCTCGATTGTCTTTGTCGTTGGTGGGCTTGTTGCACTTGCCTGGTCAAGCGACCTCTTTGTTGACGGGGCTTCGCTGGTGGCGCGGACGCTTGGTATTTCGCCCTTCATCATCGGGATGGTGATTATCGGGTTTGGGACGAGCGCACCGGAGTTGTGCGTGAGTGCTATGGCGGGACTATCGCATCACTCGGATCTTTCATTGGGCAATGCCTATGGTAGTTGTATATTCAATATTGCTGGTATTCTTGGTGTCGCCGCGTTGATTCGTCCAATTATCGTCAAACCATCGGCGGTCTTTGTGGCAAGTCCTGCGCTTGTGGCCATTTCGTGCCTTTCCCTTTGGTTGTTGCGCGATGGGCAGTGCTCGCGGCTGAACGCCTACATTCTTTTGGCGGTCTTTCTTGTCCTGTTGCCGATTTACTGCTGGTATGATCAGCGTGACAAGAAGTCCGAAACGGGTGAACAGAAGGTGTCCGCTGACCAGTCGGGCGATGGGGGGGCAACGCCGACTTCGCGGCGGCTGGCACTGGCCGTGGTGAAGCTTGTCGTCGGGCTTGTCGTCCTGATAGGCTCGTCGCATTACCTTGTCTGGGGCGCGGTGGATGTTGCGCGGAGCCTTGGGGTCAGCGAACTGATGATTGGACTGACGATTATCGCCATGGGCACGTCCCTCCCAGAACTGGCGAGTGCGATTGCCTCCGCTCGGCGTGGGGAGCATGAATTCGTGCTGGGCAACATCATCGGCTCGAACTTCTTCAATACGCTCGCCGTTGTTGGCATTGCGGCCGGTATCTCGCCAATTGAGCGGTTCTCACCGTATGTGCTGACGCGGGACTTGCCGACGATGATTGCCGCTTCACTCTCGATTTCCATTTTCGGCCTGAACATTCGCAAGCCGCGTGAAAATGGAGCGGTGACGCGCTGGGAGGGCGTTCTTTGGATTTTGTTGTTTGTGATGTATACAATTCTTGTTATCTATCAGGAATCTCCTAAATGAGTAAGGTTATTGCAATTGACGGGCCGAGCGGCGCGGGGAAGAGCAGCGTTTCGCGCATTGTTGGTGAGCGGCTTGGGTTTCTTCATGTTGATTCGGGTGCTCTGTATCGCATTATGACCTGGCAGTGTCTTGAGGCTGGCATTGACACGACGAGCCCCGAAGCCGTCGCCGCGTTTGCAGAGACGGTCTCGGTCGAGTGTCGTCCGGAGAACGGGGCCATTGCCTATTACGTGAAGGGCGAAGTGCCTGGCAACCGCATTCGGACACCCGAAATCAACGCCCATGCCTCGCAGGTCGCGACGGTCAAGGCCGTCCGCGATCGTATCACGGCCCTTTTGCGGGGACTGGTCGCCCATGGCAATCTTGTTGTCGAGGGGCGTGACATCACAACGGCGGTCTTTCCCGATTCGCCAGCCCGGTTCTACTTGACGGCCTCAGCCGAGGCGCGGGCTCGTCGGCGGCAGAAGGAGGAGGTTGAGAAGGGTATCGCCAATGAGAACACGGAAGCGGTCAAGGCTTCGCTCCTGGCTCGTGATGCCATTGATTCGACGCGGAAATATGCACCCCTCAGAAAGGCGGATGGCGTGGTTGAAATCGATTCGAGCGATCTGACGCTTGAGCAGGTCGTGGATGCGGTTCTCGCCGCCTTGCCCGAAGACTGGAAGTGAAACTCTCGATCAAACTTTGCCTCGTTGCGCTTGCGCTCTACTTGGGCGCGGCCGTTTATGGCGAGATTCAGTATCGCGTGGCCCGCGCCCGTGACATTACGCCGGCCTATAATGTCGTCAATCCTGATGCGCGCTACTTGCCGCCGGGACCTGGACACCTGTTGGGAACGGACAACCTGGGGCGTTCTGTGGGACTTCGCCTTGTTCAGGGTACGCGCATTGCCTTCCATGTCGGGGTGATGACTTCGCTGATAGCCATTCCACTTGGCGTTCTTTTGGGGCTTCTTGGCGGATATTTTGGTGGCAAGACTGATTCGGTTGTCGTCTGGCTTTGTGCAACCGTCGCCTCGATGCCGGGCCTTCTCTTCATTCTCGCCATTTCGCTTGTCGTTGGGCAGGGACTTCTTGGCATTTACATGGGCATTGGCCTCACGACTTGGGTCGGCGTATGCCGGACCATTCGCGCTGAGGTGATGAAGCACCGCGACAAGGCGTATGTCCAGGCGGCGCGGGTTCTTGGCTATTCCCATGCGCGAATCATGTTTCGGCATATTCTGCCGAATGTGGCGCACGTTATCCTCATCCAGTTCTCCATTCGCTTCCCATCGGCCGTTTCGACGGAGGTCTTCATCTCCTTCCTTGGCATTGGCGTTCAAGGAGAGCCGTCTTGGGGGGTTATGATTAACAATGCCCGGTTACGGCTGTGGCAGGGGGTCTGGTGGGAGATGACTTTTACGACACTGGCCATTTTCGTGCTTGTTCTTGTCTTCAATCATCTCGCGGATTGGCTTCGCGACAAGCTTGATCCCGCCCTTCGGACTTGATGTGAGCGCGACGAATTGAGCCTCTGAACACACCGAACGCCGCATCGCGGCAAATTGAATGGGGTGACTTAGAGTTCCTCGTGCGAATGTGGGGTAGCCGTGTTCTTGAAGGATGATCATCACAGTGTTGAGTGGGGCGACACACAGGAAGCGGTGTCGTTTGGGCGAGCCGCCGCGCAAGCCCCCGAGCAAGCGGTTTGTGGGCCTGTTCGGGGCTTCGCGAACGGCAGGCCGGAATGAATGAGGCTTGTTCAGCGGCGGAGCGCAGAAGGGCGGAGGAAAGCCCCACCGCGCAGGCGTTCTAAAGGCGCAGGCGCGGCACTTCAATCTGCCGCGTTCCAGCCTGTAGCCGGCCTGTTCTTCGTCTCGGGCGAGTGGGTGAGCGCGAAGTGCCGCGAGTGAGGTCTTCCACGGGGCACCACCGTAAGAGTTGCTTTGTCCGTAGCCAACGATAACCACCGAGGCAGGGCCGGCTAAATAAAACTCTGTTGTCGACGCGTGAGAGGTGAGCGCAACCGTGGAAGCCGAGACCGAGCGACAGCTTCGCGCAAACACACGAGCGGGCGGTTTCACCGAGGCATGGCAGGCTAAGAAGACTTTGTTGTCCAAGCGCGAGAGGTGAGCGCAACCGTGGAAGCCGAGACCGAGCGGCAGCTTCGCGCAAGCCCACGAGCGGGCGGTTTTATGATATAATATGCGCCGAA
>JBNMKZ010000057.1:0-16189 GCA_050874585.1 Verrucomicrobiota bacterium
GCGCTGCGCGATGCCCTCCAACGCTTGTCCTGGGGTACGATAGACAAAGCGAATGTCAGGCGTTTGTCCGTTGGCGAGAATCGCGTCAATCTGCTTCTTCGCCACTTCGAGGTTTCCGAGCGTGGAATCTATCGTAAAATCTGGTGTTCCACCCAATTTTGCAGCTACCGTCGATTTTCCAGCACCGTTGCCACCAGCAAGGAACACGACATGTCCGTTGCCTTTGCCCTTGCGCGTCTTCAGCAAACGCTGGAACTGCGCCTCCAGCTTCGGCCCGACATAGCCCGTCCTGTCAACGTGCGTACTCCAGTCCAGCCGGTTGTAGCCCCGCATGGTCTTGCGCACCTCGTCTCCGCTTACGATTGTCGAGCCCACGCCCAGTTCGGGCGTGTCGAAGTCGACGTCGCCGTCGAACACCCTGCGCGTTCCGTATTTCGAGTATCGAAAGCCCGCACCGGGGTCGTTGATGTCGATGCGCGGGTCAATAAACCGCACCTTCCCGGACTTCGCGTCGATGAATGTGTTGCGCCCCGGCTGGAAGTCGTACACGACGAACTGCCGGTTGTAGGCGACCTTCTTCACGGCCGGCACGACTTCGCCCTCGTCTCCGTCGGACGAAGAGTAGTCGCCGTACTCGCCCGTCTCGGCGGGACGCGAGGATAGATCCATGAAGGTGAAGCCCTGCGGACGGGACTTCATCAGCTGCCAGATCTGCGCGTACGTCGGCTGGACGATCCGCCCGTTCTCCGTCTTCGGTGTGACGAACGGCTGGCGGAGGATCAGGTAGAACTCGCGGTAGCCGTCATGCTCATGTCGAACGATGTCATCAAGAACATACTTCTCGCCCGGAAACAGGTAGTTGTGGTAGACGACCTTGGCGAGTTCGTCGATTACGTCGCCAATGGACAGCGGATGGATTTGCCGGACTTTGACGACCCAGCCGTCGCCTGTGTCGAAGACCTCGCTTTCAGTCCCGCTGTCGAGTTTTCTGTACTTCGGGGAATACGCTACGGACGGAGATTGAGCACTGCCTGTACCCACTCTTCCCCATTCGGATCCCCCTCTACGGACTTGCGAAGCCGCTCTTCCGTAAACTTCCGAGCCGCCGCGCGCTCTTCGTCCGTCCATACGGGCGGATTCCAGAGATAGGATGTATTGCCAGAGTTTTCCATGTTCTTTGCCTATTGAAGCCGCAATCTCGTCCGCCCTGAACCTCGGATAGCGCATACGGCCCTTCCTTACGTCCTCGGCGAACTGCCTTTGGTCGGCTTCGGTGAGAATTGTACCATTTCTGATCTTGGACTTCAACCCGTCGAGTTCCGGCGTGTCGAAGTCGATTGCGTCAAGCGCGGCCTTTGCCTTGCGCTCCGCCGCCTCGTCCTTCATCCTGACGGACGGCGTACGCGGCCCCTGCGGCGGCGCGGCATCCGCGCCCGCCGGCTTCTTCGCCTCCGCAGCCACGCCCTCCGCACCGCCCGGATGCCAGTCGCCGCGCTTGACCCGTGCATCCCGAATCTCCCTCAGTGCATTGAGTTCCGCCGCAAGGTCGGGCCTCGACCGGAGCAGGCTCTCGCGTGGTTCGAGTTCCGCGAGCCTGCTCGCGACGTTCTCGTCGGACGCGGAGTAGTCCAGCTTCCCGACCCCCATGCCGAGCGCCTGCACATCCTTCAGACGGACGCTCTCCTCGGTGCGGGCGATTTCGTTTTCGTCGACCTTCACGCCGAGGTGGCGGGCGTAGTCGGCGGCCGTCTTCGAAAGGATCTGCCCGCCAAGCGTGTACACGACCTTCGCCCTGCCGCCACGGGACACGGTGTAGGTTGCGGAGAGCGTCCCGCCGTCCCCCGACGCACGCTCGACGAACGAGGCCTCGGACTCCGTTCGCTCGGTGATGACGGATTTTCCGTCGGCCCCCACCGAGTCCTCCGTGTAGGTGAATTCCTTCCCGAGCGTCTTGCGGATGCGTGCGGCGTCCATCGGCCTCCTGCCGGCAAGGTACCCGTCGAGCGGGCTCTCCCCGGACTCCTTCGCATCCGCCGACCCCTCCGCTTTCTGCGGAGCGCCTGCCGGGGGCTCCGAGGACATCACCATGCCCATCGCCTCCGCCTCCTCCGGCGTGACGCTCTTCCGCACGGGGCGGCCGTCCCCGTCCGTCGTCACGACCGTGACGCGGCGTTTCGCGTCCTCAATCGGGAGGACGGGGGACGGAACGCCCGCATTGGCCTCCTCCTTGCGCCCCGCGGGCTTCGCGGCCTTCGGACGCGCCATCGCCTTGGCTTTCCTCGGCGCGCTTGCGGGGGCGTTTTCGGCGGGCTGGGCGGCATCCCCCACGAGCGGCTTCACGCCGACGACCTCCTCGCGCCTGAAGACGTCCCGCTCGGCGTTCCCCCAGCCGTCCCTGTACTCGACCTCGACGCCGCCGTCGGCCCGCACGCCCGCGACCGTGCCGAGGATCTTCTGCCGGGCGTTGACCTCGCCGCCCGTGTCGTGCTGGACGGCGACCTCGCGGCCCGCCGAGAGCTCCGCGCCGGCGGCGGGGGTGTAGCCGTCCAGTCGTTCCTTCGTGCCGTCCTGACGCGTGAAGACGGCGGTCTCCTCCGCCTCGGTCGGCGGCTTCGCCCCCATCTTTTCGGCACTGTGAACGGGGCTTTCACTCTCGTGAACGGGAGTTTCGTCTTTGTGAACGGCCGTCGCCGATTTGTGAACGGCTGTCGCCGCCCTGTGGTCGGGCGGATTCCGCTCCCGGCTCTCCGCCGCGCCGAGTTCCGCGTCAAGCGCCGCCTTGTCGGCCTCGTCGAGCCGCACGGCGTTGCGCCAGTAATCCGCCTTTTCGAGCGCTTTTTGGCGCGCGTCCGCGAGCTGCTTCCTGTCCTTCGGGTTCTTGATGCCGAGTTCTCGCGCATACGCCTTGTTGAGGTCGAGGCGCCCGCCCTTCTGCATGGCCGTCTGGAGGACGCTCGCGACGCGCCCGTACTCGTTCGCCTTTTCGACGCGCTTGGCGGCGCGTTTCTCCTCCAGGGCCAGCAGCCTCAAGTCCTCTTCCGACGTGAAGAGGTCGAGCTGCATTTCACCGCCCGTCGCAGGGGCCTTGCGGCTTTTCGCCTCTTCGGCCAGCGAACGCGCCACGATGGCGAGCCTGTCGCCCCGCAGCCCGTCCTGCGCCTTCTTGACGAGGATTCGCTGGACGGCTCCGTTGCGCGGATGGGCGTCCCTCGGCGCGGCCTTGGCGATGATGCCCGCCTGTTCGGGCGAAATCAGCCCATCGGCTCCGCTTCCGCTCCAGTCAATGGCCGCCCGAGTGCCTTCCGTAGCACCTTCGTAAAGCTCGAATGCAAGTCTGCCCTTGCTCCGCGAGAGGAATCCTGCGGCTTCGGCTGCGGCTCTTGACAGCTTGGCGTTCTCGAAGTATCTGATGTAGTCATGTTCTGTTCCTTTCTCGTCGATGATGTTTGAGATTGCGTCCAGGTTGCGCATGTCCTCCGGCGTGTAGCCGTCCGCCTCCCTGAACACGCGCGCCAGTATATCATTTTTTCCGTTCCGCTTCGCGAGGTCGAACCTGTGACGCCCCGTCACGAGTTCCTTCGTACCGTCCTTGCGGACGTAGACGACCACGGCGTTCTCCGCGCTCTCGAAGTATTCCCCCTTGAGTTCCTGTCCCTTCACGACGCCCGTCTTCGGGTCCGCCCCCTCCTTGAACTGCGTGTCGGGCAGGGAGATTTCGCCGACGGGGACGCGCACCGGCTTCTGGTTGTCGTGCATGACGCGCAGGAAGTCGCGTTCCGTCCGCATGGACGGGGAACCTTCGGCGACAGTCCCTGCTTCATTTCCGTTCTCCTTTCCTTCCGTTTCAGATGGTTGGACCTGTTTCCCGGTTTCCGTCCCCGCGGACGGCTCCATGAATTGAACGAGGTCCTTCACGGCGGCGGCGTCCTGCGAGACGTGGCTGCCGTCCGCGCCCTCGCGCAGACCGCGCTCGACCCGCGCGGCAACCACCTCGAGGTCCGCGTCGTTCATCCTCAGGCTGAAGCCCGCCTTCCGCAGGGCCTCGCGGATGCCGTGCGCCATGCGCCCGCCCGCGCCCGGCGCATGGCGGCGGCGCTGGACGGCGTTCGCCACCGACTCGCGCAGAATGCGCTCCTTCTGCTCCTCCGTGACTCCGCCGCCCCTCTCGGCGTTCGCGAGGTTCGCGTCGCGGAGCCGCCCGATCTGGGAATCCGCGTCCGAATCAAGCCACGGACCACGCATCAGCTCAGCGCTGTGGCCGACGTTCTCGTGGCGGAGAAGCCGCGCGGCCTGAATCGGGCTGTGGATGTTGTCCCGGACGAGCACAACCGTGCCGTCCTTCAGATGCCACCCGGCGCGGTCTGTGCGGAACCCCTCCGCCGCCGTCACGTCCTGGCCGAGTTTGCGGCTCGCCTCAACCGCCTCGCCGATGGTCTTCACGTCGATGACATTCGCGCCGCCGTAGTCGCGGCGGACGATTTCGCCGATAAACTTCCTCTTCATCGCGTCCTTCGCCGCGTCGAGCGCACGGGCGTTCTTGGCGGTCGTCGCGAACCGGACGGCCTGCGTCAGCGTCGCGAAGTCGCGCCCCGTCCTCTCGCCGGGCATGAACACCGTGTAGGCCGAATCGCCCTCCTTCCCGTTGTCCGAAATGCAGATCCCCGAATCGTCGAACACGGCCCTGCGCTCCACGGTCTCACCGCTCCTGACGTCGAGGACGGACACCCGCCTGAAGTCGGGCACGTTGCGTCCCCGCGCATCCTTGACCATCGGGATGTCGAACTTCTGGTGCGGAAGCTCGAGTTCGTCGAGTTCCGCGCCGGTGTTGTAGGCCTCCGCCGCCGCCATCTTCTCGCGGAGCGCATTGACCTCCCCCGCGAACTTTCCGCCCTCGCCGCTGATCTTGTCCGCGAGGCGGTCGAGCCACCCGCTCGCCCCGTTGATTTTCGCAAGCGTCTCCTTCTCGTCCAGCCCCTGCGCCCACGCATCCAGCGCGGCGGACTTCTTCTCAAGGCTAGCCTTCTTCAGTTCCGCCTCGCCCATGAGTTCGTGTTCGCGGATGAAGTCGTCCACCTCGCGGACGGCCCCTCGGCGGGCGCACTGGGCGACGAACGCGCCGCCGCCCATCGTGAGGAGCATCGCCTCGTTCAGCTCGACGAGGTGCTTCGCCGAGAAGAACTCGCGGTTCGCGTCCACGAACCGCCCCCACGGGTTCGTGCGTTCGCCCGTTTCGGGATCGACGAGTTCGGAGGCGCGGCGGTCGAAGCCCGTGAGCGCGTTGAGGAGGTCGCTCTCGTACTCCTCAATGTTCTCCTCAATCGGATTTTCGAGGTGGAACTTCTTGCTCGTCCACTTGAAGACGTTGGAGAGTCCGCGCCCGAACTTCGCGGCGGCCCTGCCGACGCCCGTCGCCTCGAACCGTGCGGCGGTCGCGCCCACCGCCTCGCCGACCTTCTTCACGACGGGGAAGCGTCCGACCGTCTTGCCCGCGAGCGATCCGAGGGCCTTTCCGCCGATCTTCCCCGCCCGCTTGAGAACCGCGCCGCCCAGCTTTCCGCCGACGACCTCCGTCGCCGTCTCGAAGCCCGCCGTGCCGAAGCCCGCGAGCGCGGCGCGTCCGGGGGTGTCGCCCCTGCTGACGAGAACGAAGTTGCCGACTTTGTCGTAGCCGTACTCGTCGTTCGCGTATCCGATGGCGTTGGCCGAGCCTTCCTCCGCAAACTGCGCGAGGATGCCGACGGGGCCGAGGAGGTAGGGGGCCGTGTAGCCGAGCATGCCGAGTCCGCGCGAGACGACGTTCGCCGTGTGCGTGACCTCTCGGTTCTTGAGTTCAGTTTCCGCGTTCTGACGCACGGCGGAACGCTCCCTGATGAAGTCCGTGGCGATCTGCCGCGCATATTCCATTCGCGCCACGCGGCGTTCGTCGGGGTCCTTGTACGTCTTGCCCTCGGTCTCGTCCCAGTCCCGCATGATTTCGTTCGGGACTCGCTCCTGCTTCTGTCTTTGTTTTCCGTGGAAGAACATCGCCATTTCCGCACCTGGTCCCACAACCGAGGGAACGGTCTCCAGCGCATTGCTTACCTTCTTCACGCCGCCGTAGACCATCTGGTCCATCAGGTCGTCCATGTCGCGGTCGTCGTAGTTGCCGCCCGCCGCGAGTTTCTGCGCGGCCCGCATCTGGAGGTTGGCGTTCAGCCTGCCGCCGACCGTCAGGCCCATGTTGGCGATCTGCGCGAGGATCGGGTTCTGCGGGGCTTCCGCGCCCGTCGCCGCCTCGTAGTCCTTCTGCGCCGTTTCGGTTATTCCAAGGGAAGGTTCGCCGTTGTCCGTGATTTCGGGCAACGAATCAAGGTCTACGGTGCCACCGTCTGCTCCGCCCATCTCAGGCAGCGAATCCAAGTCGATCTCTTCCATTTCAGCTCCTTATTGAACACGTTTCTTGCCAATCGGCTTTCCGTTCTCGTCACGGACGATCATCCACTTCACGCCGTGATTGTCAGTCCGGATGTCGCTCGTCTTGGGCGCAGGCTCGGCCTCTCCACCGCCGTCCTGCGGGGTCTTCGCGGCGGTTTCATCGCCCCCCTCGAACGCCTTCATGAGTTTCGTCCGGAACTCGTCAGCCTGTTCGTCCTTCAGCCCCATGCCGACTAGGACCACCGGCAGTTTCTTCATCAGGTCGGCGGCAATCCGCTTGCGCTCCGTCTCGTCCTTCGCCTGTTCGCTTTGAATTCCCAAGTCAATCCCGTACTTCTTCAGCGTCAGCTGTGCGTCCTGGAGTTCCTTGCGCTGGTCGCCCGTGAGCTTCGCGAGGTCGATCTTCCCCGCCTGCTTCATCTTCTCAAGGTCGAGCGCGGCCTGCGCCCGAACCCGCGCCGCCTCGACGGGGGTCTTCTCGCGATTCCATGGGGCGGTTTCGCCGTTCTTCACGAACGCCTCCTCGCCCGTCCTGTCGTTGACGTACCGCCTGCCGTCCGGGCCAGACTCAATCACGACCCAGCGTCCCTGATAGTTCGGGTCGCGCGTACCGAAGTTCTCCTCGGTGCGCCCCTCCTCCGGCGTCCAGTCCATGCGGGACCCGCCGCCGTTCCCGTCGAACGCCGCGACGTGGATGCCGCGCGGGCGCGTATCCGCGCCCTTGAACGTCGCCGCGCCGCCGATCTGCCGTCCGCCCGCGCCGCCGCCCATGCGGTTGCGGAGGAGGTCGGGGTCCCGCGCCCCCGCGCCGGGGAACGGATTGAACTCCATCGCCCTGATCTCGCGTTCGCTCATCCCCGACTTCAGAAGCCGGTTTCTCATCGCCGCGCGGTCGCCGTCGCCGAACGCCGAGCGGTTCAGCTGCATCATCTGGAAGATCTGCGGACTGCCGAAGGCGAGATCCTGCGTCGCCACGCGCCCCAGCGCGTCCGCGCCGTTCGCAAGACGGAAGAGATAGCTGCCGTCCTGCTGGAATCCGCTCCCCGGCAGAACGCCCGTCGTGCGCCCGTCCCATCCGTAGCGGCGGTTGATGAATCCGCGCAGGACTTCCGGGAGCGGCCCGCCGCCCGACTGCTTGATTGCGCTCGACATGACGTTGCTGAAGTCGAGCTGCCGCCGCGCCTCCTCGCGCCGCGTCCGAGCCATCAGTTCGCCCATCTCGCCGTCCACGCTCCGCTGGTCGTGCGAAACCGCGTCGTACTCCTCGCGCCGCCGCTCGTCCTCCTGCGCCCTGAGCGCGGCATCCCACTGTCCGTCCGTTCCGTTCATGTCGTTTCCTCCTTTTCGATTGACTATGCCTGTGCGTTCGGGTCCCACTGCCAGTCCGCGCCGTCCCACTTCCGGTTCGCCGTTCCGTGGTTGAAGTCGCGCCACGCGCCGGTCGGCTGAGTGGTCCCCGCTTTCGCCGACTGCGTTGCGCCTCCCGAACCGCCGCCGCCGCCCCCGACGCTCAGGTTGGCCCTGAGTTCGGCGTTCGCCGCGCCGAGGGCCGCGTTCGCCGCGTTCCCGTAGGCGTTCGCCAGGTTGCCGTAGGCGCTGTTGATCAGTCCGAGGTAGTTCGTCTGAAGTCCGCCTGCGGACGAGAAGAGGTTGCCCGCCGTCGCGAACATCTGCCCCGCCGTCGCCTGAAGGTTGCCCGCCGTCGCGAGGCCCTGTCCTTTCGTGGCGATGAGGTCGCCCGCCTTGCCCTGCGCACTGGTTGCGAGACCCTTCGCCTGAAGGGCGTTCTGCTCCGTCGCGTTGCCCATGCCGTAGAGCGTGTTCGCCGCCGAAACCATCCTGTCGAGCTGGGAGGCCTGCTGGTCGAGGCCCGTCTGCCGCGCCTTCGTCTTCGCCGCCGCAAGGGCCGTCGCAAGCGATGTCGCCAGTTGCCGCCGGAGCGCACCGTACGCGCCGCTCGATGCGCTCACGCCGCGACGCGAGAGGTCGCGTTCGGCCTGTCCCGCCGCGTTCCCGAACGAACCCTGTACGTCGCTCGCCGCCTGCGAAACGTAGCGGTCTGGCGAGAGCGACTGCCAGTACTTGATGAACTCGCCAGCAAGGCCGCCCGCCGACGGGTCGAGGTTGACGAGGGCCTTGCCCTGCCCGAAGACGTCCTTCGCCTCCGACGAGAGAGATTCGCCCTCGTTCCACAGTCCGTCGCCGTAGCCGAGAAGCGAGGAAATGACGGGATCGAGCCGCCCGTATGTCTCCTTCACCTCGCCCGCCGTCCCGTTCAGCGCGTCCCCCTGCCCGTTGACGCGCCCGGCCTGACCGAGAATCGCGTCCACCGTCTTGCGGATGTCGCTCCCACCCGCGAGGACGGCGTTCACACCGTTCTGCGCCGCCCCGACCCCCGCGTCGCCACGGCTGACGACCCCGTTGAGTATGTTCTGAAGCGATGAAATCGCATTTCCTCCGAATGATGCCACTGCCATTTTCCTGCTCCTCCTCTAACTCTTGAGATACAGCACCGAGAAACTGGCGGTCACCGTATCCGAAATTTGGTTCATTGTCGCGCCGAGCGTCAGCGAGACCTGCGAACCCGAGAGCGACAGCCCGACGCACCTGTAGGCGGCGGGAAGTCCTCTGGTGTTCTGCCCCCTGCAACTGACGTAGCCCACCAGCACGGGCTTATAGCCGGTCCTGGCGACGTTCACGGTCGCCGTCGCGTTCGCGTACGCATTCACATTGCCGACCGACGTACTGAAACTCTGCACGACGGAGTAATCCGCCGGTGCGGCCCCGACGTCCGCCGCCGCGAGCGCATCCGAGCCGCCCGTCCTGTGCGACGCGGCGTGCTTGGAGATGCTGGTGAGTGCCTTGTCCGCCTTGTCGAGCGAAGCCTGCACGGCGGATGCGAGATCCGTCTTCGGGATACCGCCATTCGGCTTGTCGTACTTGGCGTTCCATCCGTCCTGCTTGGCCTTCGTGACGTGGAGGCCATCGTTGTTTGCGTGAGTATCCACCTTATTCTGCGCATTGGTGGCAGCTGTCGCGATTGCCGCGCTCTTGGCCGCGTTCGCCTTACTTGTCGCATCCTTTGCAGCGGTTGCAGTCGCCTCCGAGATGGCCGCGCTCTTGGCCGCGTTCGCCTTACTTGTCGCATCCTTTGCAGCGGTTGCAGTCGCCTCCGAGATGGCCTCGCTCTTCGCCGCGTTCGCCTTTCTCGTCGCGTCCTTCGCGGCGGTCGCGAGAAGCGATTCCGCGTCCAGTTCCTCCGGGGTCTTCCGCGTCCGCCCCTGAAGTTCAACGAGCGCCAGCTGGGCTTCTGCCAGCTGGCTGGCGAGCGAACGGAGGTTTTCGTTCAGGAGCATAACCGCCCGCTTCGTCTGCGGACTCGCAATTTCCTCGAACGCCACGCGCCCGTTCGGGAGCGGTTTCTGAACGATCTTCGTCATACGGCAAGTCCCTCCATGCTCGTTCCGACGAGGATGCGGTCCACCTCGTGGTCGTTTTTCACCGTCACCTGCAGGTAGCGTTCGGGTCTCCCTTTCGGAAGCCGCCGCACGTCCTGCGAGGCGACATTCCTGACGGAGGCGACGGCGGTTTCGCCTCCGTCGGGCGACGAGAACATACCGATGCGCACCTCGCCGACGGGATAACCCTCCGTATCGACACGGAGCGCGGACGGATTGAACGGACGCGGGGAGACGTAGACCTTCGACTTCCACTCCATCATCTTGTTCACGCCGGACCCCTCCCACTCGTAGACGGCCCGCGCATCGCGGACGAACAGGGCGAGAACCGTCATCTCCCCCGTGACATAGACGGTTGTCGGCGATTTCAACCAGTCGGGTTCGCCCGAAGTCGATCCGCCGAAATACCATCCGACGAAGCGATAGCCGTTCCGCGCCGTCGCGGCAATGGCAACCGTCTCGCCCTGCTTCACGGTCTTCGCAACGGTTGCGCTCCCCGTCACCTCATTCGTCACGCCGTCAATCGAGAGAACCCCCATCGTGCGGTTTCCTCCGCCGCCGTAGGCGAGCGTCACCACTACATTCTGCGGCTCGCCGTAGAGCACCCAAACCGTCCGCATCGGCTCGTTGAGAAACCGCGTGTAGGTGATGCTGGATGAAAGTATCTGATAGTCGGCGGATCCGGGGATGCCCGTCGCATAGCCGTTGAACGAATACGCCTTTCCACCAATGGTGATTGAGGGCTTCGCCGTGACAGACAAAAGCCCCGAACCGTCGATCGTGAATGCATAGCCGCCATCCCGAACCTCCGCCGCCACGGTGGATGCAACCACAGGGTCAGCAAGGTCGGGAGCGACATCCGTCGCTGGATCGTTCACGTGAACCTTCACGACGAGCGTGCTTGAAATCTTGACCGCCGTCAGCCGGGCGACCATGTTCACGCTTCCCGAAACGGCAAGACTGCCGCTTCTTCCGTATTCGAGCGGTGCGGCAAACGCCGTATCAGCCGCCGCGTACCAGGCGTTGAAACTCCAGTCGCCGCGTGCCGCGCCCATCGAACCGGGTGTGACTGACCAGGTGAGGCTTCCGCCGAGGACGGTGAAGCCGTCGTATGCGCCGCCGAACGCCGTTTCGCCGTTCACCGCCAACGCGGCGGATTCGGCAATCGGGTCGGAGGTCTGCGAACGGTTGTCCGTGAAGACAAGTCCGAGCCGAATTCGCGCGGCGAACTTCGCGGCAACCGAGACGGCTTCCGTGACCGTGCGCGTAAGAACCGCATCGGTCCCGATCCGAATATCGTCCACATACCACCCCTCGAAGCGGTAGTCGGCGGCGGAAACGCCCTCCTTCAGGCTGGCGCGGAACGTCACCTCGCTCCCGTACTCGACGGAGGGTATGCCCGATGCGGAGGCGTTTGCGGCGGTGGATTCGACCGTCGCCACGCCGACGGACGCACTCGTCGCATCCACGCCAACCGAAACGTCGAACTTCTGCCGCTCGAAGACGAGATCCACGCGCACATCGTCATCCATCCCCGTCAAATCGCACACATAGGCGGCGGGCGGATTCGTGACGGAGGGCTGACTGCTCGTTCCATCCACCGAATCGACGACATGGAGGGATCGGCAGTCGTAGCCCGCCGCCGGTGTGATGATAAAGCGGAGCGTTTGTGGCAACCATCGCGGCACACCGTCAACAATTTCGTCAGGTTCGGATGCAACCGAAGCCTCCGACGGCCACACGCCGTCCGTCCGCTTCTGAATGAGCGCCGTCCCGGCTCCCGTCGGCGAATAGGCGAAGTCCACACGGTAGGTTTTCCGCCGCGCATAGTAGAATAACAGTTCAACTAGCGTTCCCTGAAGCTCGAAGCGCGTCGTGTTCTTGCCCTCAGAATCGGTCGTGGCGAGATAGTCGATATCCGCCTCGCTCGCGCCGAGTCCCTTTCCCCGATAGAGCGGATCCTTCTGCTCGCAGACGACGATGTACACGCCGTCCGCCGCGTCCGCCGCCAGCACCCCGTCCGATTCCGTTGCCACGAGGTTCGCGCTCGCGACGGGGGCGCGGTAGAGTTTCAGCGTCCCGCGCCCCGCGTCCGAGTTCGTGATGTAAACCGTCGGCTTCCGCCACTGGGCGTAAAGCGTCACCTGAGCACCGGCGCTCCAGCCAACGTCCGCGAGGATGCCGCTTCCTTCGCCGCCGTCCGCGTAGGCCTTCCCACTCCCGTCCGCCGCCGTATTCCACCCGGCGAAGATGAATTTCCCGTTGGTGTAGGCGTTCTTGGTCAAGGCATTCTCAACGCCGGACACAAACGCCTGACTGGACATGACTCCACTACCGCCGTTTGCGTTGAACGCCACCGTGTAGTTGGAGGCGAACTGACAGGTCAGCGACAGGTCTTCCGTTGCGTCAAAAACCCAAACATCCCCACTCCTCGACCCGACATTCCCCTCGACTGAAACGAGCGTACAGTTCGTCCTGACCGGAAGACTGACGGAATACTCGGCGTTCGACAGCCCCATGGCATATTTCTTGCCACCGTATGTGATGATGCTGCCGTTGGTCTTTGAACTAACCGAAGCCTGTTCAGTCGATTCAAGGTTCCCGTCGAAATAAATCAGAAGATTGGCAACCGCACCGTGAACGCTTGAAACCTTTAGTCCCGTATCTCTCTTTCCACCTGCGCCATCCCGATCAATGGTGACATAGACGGATTGCCCGACGAAAGTCTCGGACAATGCGCTAAACGGCTCACCCTTTCCATATGCCGGATCGGTAAAGGCACAGGTGTTGGTGTCATCTTTGTCAATGCTCGATGGCCAATTATAGTAGCTGATGATGCACACGTATTCACGTTTGTCGAAACTGTAGCCGACACGGGCGACAACGGGCTTTCCATCCTGCGTTGGCTTGGCGTACTCAACAATCGTATCGGCAGACAGAAAGATTCGCTTCGGATTGTCAGATGTTCCCGCGTACTCCCTCGGATATGGGAAACAGACGAAATCAACTCCCGTCGCCATCTTACGACACCTCCCGGATGAAGTACATCCTGTCCGTCTTGTTGTCCACGCAGAGGCACTTCGCCACCTCGTCGTGCGTCGTGACGGCGTTCGCGCTCTCGGCGAGATCGACCGAAAGCCCCTCGTGCGCCCCGTCAGTCCGCGTGAAGAACAGGAACAGCGCACCGTCGAACTGCCCCATGACGCACGATGCGGGATTCTTGGCGAGCCACTGCTCCTTCGTGAAGATCCCCTCCGTCAGGTTCGCGCAGACCGTCCCCGCATTCGCGTCGTTGTAGATTGTCATCAGCCCCTGGTTGCCGACGAAGTAGACGGCGTTGCGGTACACGACCACGCCGCGCGGCGAGACGCAGGCCGCGGGACCCGCGAGTTTCGAGACCGTCATCGACTCGGGGGCCGTCCCCGAAAGGACGAACGGCCACCCGTCCGTGAGCGCAAAGACCGTGTTCGCCGTCACGGCGAGCGCCACGAGGTTGTCATCCACATCGTAGCGATAGTCCGATGGCCACGAATAGGGCAGGTCGATGTCGCTGAACATCACAGTATGGGGACTTGACGGCGAAAAGCCGCAGTAGTAGTTCCCGGGAACCTTCAGGATGCACCGCAGGTCACCTGGTGCGCTCTCCATCTGCGTCAGCACCTCACCCGCGTCCTCATCCTTCACCCGTACCGTAAGCGTCGCGCTCCCTGGTTCGCCCGCATGTTCGCCGCTCGCCGCCGTGCAATTCGCCTTCGTAAACTCCGCAACGAACTGGATGCGCCCCGCCTCTGTTCCCGTGACAACCTTGTAGATGCGGATGAGTTCCGCACCCTCCGGCCACGTTCCGCCACGCTCGATGATGGAGGCAAAATTCACCGTATCGCCATCGTTGTACTCAAGGTCGTAATCGTTGTTCTGTGGATTTGCAATCGTACTCGCCTCGCTGACGGGACTCTCCCGCCCATCACCATCCACCCATGTCCAGAAGAATCTCGTGTAGCGGATGTTCGCCTCGTCGAGTTCACCCGCCGTCGCACGGCTGACGAGCGGTTGCGGAAGGGTCTCCATGCAGAGCGGCACGGCCCGCTTCCCGCCGAACATCGGATCTCGCAGGTAGATTGCTGGCGCATCAGTCCACTCGCGTTTGACAGCTGCAACGGGCGGATACTTCGTGTTATCCCACTCACGCTCGATGAAGGGAATCCCCGTCGCCCCGCTCACGATGACGCGTGTTTTTTCGTCGTCGGCAATGTTGCCGTCGGCCATCCACGTCACGCCGGGGAAAGCAAGAAACTCAAACGACCCGTCGCGCTTACGCCAAACGTGGAGCGTCTGAGCGTCCCCGATCTCTCCCAGTCCGTTCTCCATGAGAATCGAAACGCCGCCGACAATGGACGGCATTCGCAGGGGAACGAGTTTTCCGTTCTTGAGGCGGCAGTTGTGCGCTGTGACGGCCATGCCGTCGGCGAGGAGTGACGGATGCGTCCGTGGCGAAATACCGTGAAACTGTTCAATCTTGACGGTCGCCATCTCAGAGTTGGGCCTTCGTATTGAACTTGCCGAGATACGATTCGGCGAGCTGCTGGTTCACGGTGTCGGTGTCATCGTCAAGATAACACTTGTAGACGACATAGAAGACAAGGGCTTCGGCATAGCGGTTGGAGAGCGAAATCGGCTCGTCATCCGCCGGTGGAAGCTGAATGAGTCCCGCAAGTCGCCCGTTCACATAGCGCGTCTCCGGACGTATCGCATTCAGTGCGTACACGCCCTCCTGAAGCGCGTCGCGAATCTCGTCCGACGGCCACCGATACTCCAGTTCCGTATCCTGAAGGATGCGACGAACCTTCCGCTCGATTTCGGCAACCGTCATTCCGCGACCTCCTTTTGCAACGATGTTGAATAGCGACAGGAACTCATGTCGCTATTCTATCACCGCTACACGCCTGTCACACCTTTTCGGATTCCGCGCCGCCTGTGGGCGCGGCGGCTCACGCCGTGACGGACGAGCGGACGAACGAGATGAAGTCTTCCGCGTCCGCGCGCTCGTCGATGCCGTTCTCGTCGCCGACGATCTCGCGCACCCGCGTGCGGCATCCGTCGAAGAGCGCGTCCACGCGCTTCTCCGCGTCCTCCTTGACCTTCCACCAGTATTCGTCGTGGTTCATTTCAGCCTCCTTCGCTTGTTGTAGACCCTTTCGAGTTCGGGGAACGCCTCGGCGAGCCTGCCCCAACGCTGGTGCGCGGCCTGCTTCGATGTCCCCATATATACGGCGGTCTCAGTCAACGTGGATCCGGAGAGGGCCTCCTGGGGCATCGCCGTGTTGACGGGTCCGAGCGCGAGGAAGAGTGCGACGATCCGGTAGATGAGCGGCACGCTCGACGGGTGGACGTGCTTCAGCATCTCGATTGCGTCGAGACAGTCCTCGCGGTTGCGCTCCGTCATGTTCAGGTTGTGGCGACCGCCCGTGCGTTTGACGCGGGCAGTGCTGTACAGTCGCTCGATGTCCGAGCCTATCGGGATTTCCCGGTTTCTCATGTCCGACCTCCTTTTGGTTTGTTTTCGTGTGAGAAAATCCAGTTGGGTGAGGTCGGGGGAGGCGCTTGGGGACCTCCCGGCCTACGGGACGAATGCGTCTTCCATCAATTCCTTCTTCAGTAGTTCAGCAGTCCGTTCATGTCGTCCGACGAGAGCGAGTACCAGCCGTTCGTGTTCGCCGCCGCGGGGACGGCGGGGACGGCCTCGCCCGCGCGCCAGAACACCTTGTCGCCGCCGCCCAGCACCACCGTCTCAGTACGCGCCGAGTTCGCGCAGCCGGCGGCGAAGACTGGCAATGCGATTGAGATTGCCGCAAGTCTCAATCTCGCGCCGAAGCTCCCCGCGAAGCCTCTCGACCTCGCGCCGTCGCTCGTCCTCGTCCATCCGCTCCATCCACCGGCCGCCGACGACCGACAGGATGACGAGGATGGCCAGCACGAGCGCAAGGCCGCACACGCTCGACCAGGCCATCTCATTCGGCCTCCGTGACCGCGTCCGCCTGCTTCTTCGCCTCCTCCCGGTCGACGAGCCAGGTGAGCGCGATGCGCGGGTCGAGGCCCTCGGCGAGCACCCGGCCGAGCTCCGCCTCTTCCTCGGCCGTCAGCGTGTCGTCCTCGTAGACGCGGTCGATTACGCCCGAGATGTCGGCGACGCGGTGGTTCGCCGACTTCACCGTCTCCCAGTGCCCGCTCTTCCGGGCGTAGGCAAACATCTTCGCCGCGAGCATCCCGTAGAGCTTCGCGACGTTCTCCGGCGTGACGAGCTTCGCGATGAGATACAC
>JBNMKZ010000058.1:0-16045 GCA_050874585.1 Verrucomicrobiota bacterium
CCACGGCCCTCCCCCATGGGGGAGGATGGAGGAATGTCCTTCCCCTTGATGCTGTACGACTAATTGACCATATTCCCCTGTCATCCCATTGTAAGAGTAGATGCCCATACCCTATGGGCATCTACTTTGCCAATCCACAACACAATGTTCTGAGTCACGGTTCGTTCAGCATCTTGTGCTGGAATATGGTATAATGCGCGGAGTCATCTGAACAGAGTGAGTCAATTAGGAGATACTATGGCGAAGGCTTCGTATGAGATTTCGGACTTTGGAACGACCAAATATGGCGAGAAGGCGCGTAAGTTCACGCTCAGGGGCGCGGGCGGCGTTGTCCTTGAGGTGAGCGACTACGGCGGGAAGGTCGTGCGGCTCTTTACGGCCGATCGGACGGGTGCGATGAAGGATGTTGTCATCGGCTTCGACAGTCCGGCAGGCTGGGACAACGGCGATCCCTACTGGGGGTGCATCATCGGCCGCTACGGCAACCGCATCGCATCCGGCAAGTTTACGCTGAATGGCGTGGAGTATACGATTCCGACGAACAATGCCCCGGCGGGCATTCCCTGCGGCCTCCATGGTGGGATGCGTGGCTGGGATGCGTACGTGTGGGCGGCCGAGCCGTTCCTGAAGGATGAGGATGTCGGGGTCGTCTTTACGCGCACATCGCCTGACGGTGAGAATGGCTTCCCCGGAAAGGTTGAGGCCAAGGTGACTTATACGCTGACGAAGGACAATGTCTGGCGCGTCGATTACGAGGCCGTGCCTGACAAGGACACGCCCATTAACATGACCCAGCATGTGTATTTCAACTTCAAGGGCGAATCCGGCGGATCGATTGAGGACCACGACCTGACGATTGCCGCGAGCGCGATGACACCGACCGACGCGGGGCAGATTCCGACCGGGGAAGTCGTCCCCGTGGCGGGTACGCCGTTCGACTTCCGGAAGGGCATGCGCATCGGCGAGCGCATCAACGAGGCGGATCCTCAGTTGGAGATTGGCAAGGGCTACGACCACAACTGGGTGCTTGACCCGATGCCGGAGGGTGTCGTGCGCTATGCGGCGAGCGTTTTCTGTCCGCTCAACGGGCGTACGGTCGACATCTGGACGACGGAGCCATGCCTTCAGGTCTATACGGCGAACTGGGCGACCTATGACCAGACGGCGAAGGGCGGCGAACACCTCTCCTTCCGTTGCGGCATCGCCCTTGAGACGCAGCATGCGCCGGATTCGCCGAACAAGCCGCAGTTCCCGTCCACGATTGTCCGTGCGGGTCAGACTTACCGTTCGACGACGGAATTCCGCTTTTCCGCGAAGTAAGTGAGGGTTTGCCCGTGAGTGAGGAACCGTCGCAGAAGACGTCATTTACCTACGAGTTGACGAATGACCAGCAGGAACTCCTGCTGGGCATTATGGTCAACGGGAACTACCGTCGGCGCGAGGTCCCCTATTCACTCTACTCGATTGAGGGCGACCACTTCAACGCGACGCTCTACCAGAAGGAGAAGCACGGCAAGCGCAAATTGTGCATCCAAGGCTCAAAGGCGCGGGATTTCGTTGAGTTCGTGCTTGAGCCGAATGTCCTGGGCGGAGCGACGATAGGATATGAGGAAGTCCTCAATCCCGAGCTTTTTGCCGCGCATGCGGGCAGTGATGAGTCCGGCAAGGGCGACTATTTTGGACCGCTCGTGGTCTGCTGCGCCTACACCGACCCCGACCTCTCGCGGGAGATGCAGCGGCTGGGTGTCAAGGATTGCAAGCAGATGACGGACGCGGCGGTTCTGACGGCGGGGGCGAAACTCCGTGCGTTGCTCGGTCCGACGGGCTATGCCGTCGTCAAGTTGGGGCCGGCCGCCTACAATCGGCTGTACGCGAAGATTCGGAACATCAACCGAATGCTCGCCTGGGCGCATGGAACGGCCATTGAGGAACTGCTTGAGAAGCGTCCGCAGTGCAATCGGGTTGTCGTTGACCAGTTCGCGCCGACGGAGGCGACGATTCGCCGCGCCCTGAAGACACGCGGCAAGGCGGCGACGGTCGAGCAGCATCACAAGGCCGAGAGCGACATTGCCGTGGCCGCCGCGTCGGTCATTGCGCGAGAACTCTTTCTGCGCGACATCCAGCGGATGCGCGAGGAGGTCTTCGGTCGTCCCGCCTCGGATGCGGAGGAGGTTCGGAAGATTCCAATCGGTTCGAGCGATCCCCGCGTTCGGCAGTTGGCCGAGGAAATGGTGAAGACGCACGGACCCGTTTGGCTGATGAACCATGCCAAGGCCCACTTTCAGACGACCGACAAGGTGTTGGTGGCCTGTGGAAAGTCCCGTGAGGATTTGCCGCCGGAAGGGCGCATCGTCTCGGCGGGCCAGCGTGAGACGGACAAGTCGAAAGGCGAGGTGAACCATGAGTCGTGAATCCTTTGATGTAGACAAGCCTTCCAGACCCCGTGCGGGAGCACTTGTCCCGTTTGGTGTCTTCGCCATCTTCTACGTTGGGCTGTCGGTCTGGGCGAACGACTTCTACCGTGTGCCGATGATTATCGCCTTCCTCGTCGCGAGCGCGGTGGCCCTTTGCCTGAATGTCCGCAAGCCGTTAGAGGAGAAGGTCGAGACGTATGCGCGGGGCATGGGCGAGCCGAACATCATGATCATGTGCCTCATCTTCATCCTTGCGGGTGCGTTTGCCACAATCGCCAAGGGGTCGGGTGCGGTGGATGCGGCCGTTGCGTTGGCGTTGCCCATTGTTCCGCCGCGCCTGATGGTGGCGGGCGTCTTTCTGATTTCATGCCTCATTTCCCTGGCGATTGGGACGAGTTGCGGGACGATTGCGGCGGTGACGCCCATTGCCCTCGGCTTTGCGGGTCCGCTCAATCTTTCACCGGCGTTGCTGATGGGTTCCGTCATCGGCGGCTCCATGTTCGGCGACAACCTGTCGATGATTTCCGATACGACGATTGCCGCGACCCGAACGCAGGGCGTGCGGATGAGAGACAAGTTCGTCGCGAACTCGACAATCGCCGCGCCCGCCGCCCTGGTGGCGCTCTTCCTCTATGCGATGTCGGGGTCGGCCGCCGGTAGCGTGGAGGTTCCGCTGATTACCTGGCAGCATCTGCTCCTCGTATCGCCCTATCTTTTTATCCTGGCACTGGCGCTTGCCGGACTGAACGTGATGCTGCTCCTCTTTTCGGGAACTCTCCTGTCGGCCCTCATCGGCGTTTGTCTCGGCAAGTTTGACTTCTTCGGTGCGTTGGATCTTCTCGGCAAGGGGACGCTTGGCATGAGCGAGACGCTGATTGTCGCCTTGCTTGCGGGGGGACTCTTCCGCACGGTCTATGCCAATGGCGGCATCCACTGGCTGACGGAGAAGGTTTCCATGCTGGTGCGTGGGCCTCGGACATGCGAACTCGGGGTCTTTCTGCTCGTCGCGGCGGTGAACTGCTTTACGGCGAACAACACGGTCGCGATTGTCATTGCCGGCCCGATCGCCAAGGAGTGCGCGGATCGCTTCCATGCCGATCCCGTCCGCATCGCGTCCGTCCTTGACACGGCGAGTTGCATTGTCCAGGGTCTGATTCCATACGGGGCACAGATTCTGATTGCCATTGGTGTCGCCAAGGGCCTTGACTTGTCGGTCGACTCGTTTGGACTGCTCAAGTGCCTCTACTACCAGCCGCTTTTGGCCTTGGCCGTCTTCGGCTCCATGCTTCTTGGAAGGCGGAAGACGAGATGACATTCATTGTCACGGCAGGCCCGACGCGCGAATACATTGACCCGGTGAGATTCCTCTCGAATCCGTCCACGGGGCGGATGGGGTTTGCCGTGGCGCAGGCCGCCGCCGCTCGTGGGCACGAGGTTGTTCTTGTGGCGGGCCCTGTCTCGTTGCGGACACCGAAGGGTGTCCAGCGCGTAGATGTTGTCTCGGCGCGGGATATGCTGGCGGTTGTTGAAGGCGCGGCGAAGCGTTCGCCGAACGCCGTCCTGGTTGCGACGGCGGCGGTGGCGGACTGGCGGCCGGTGCAATGTGCCGCGCAGAAACTGAAGAAGTCCCAGATGACGGGTGTCCTTCACCTGACGCGCAATCCGGACATCCTCAGGACGGTTCAGGGCGTGCGCAAAATCGGATTTGCCGCTGAAACTGAGAACGTCATGGCCGAAGCCGCGCGGAAGTGCCGCGAGAAGAATCTTGAGATGATAGTGGCCAATGATGTCACGGAGAAGGGAGCCGGGTTCGGCGGTCACACGAATCGCGTGACATTTCTTCATCGGGACGGGAGCATGGAGAGACTGCCCCTCATGAGCAAGCTCGCCATTGCGCGGCGAATCGTCCGTTTTGCCGAGGGGCTGGACGCAGGGACGCGTTAGGCTTGCGTTCTCCTTGAGCGGCAGAGGCCGCCTGATGTGCCGCGTGGGGGTAGGACGGCGCGGCGGAAGAAATTTTCAGAATACTACACTTTTGGGTAGTATGCGGGTGCGTGCACTTTGTTAGAATACTCTCGCAAATGTGAGAAAGGAATCCTGTCATGCAAGCACTCAAGAGACTCATCATGTCCTGTCTGGCTGTCCTCGCGATGCCGATTCTGGCGTTTTCGCCGATGAATTACGCCCGAAGCATTGAACTGACGGCATCTGGTTATCGTGGAGACGCTGAACTCTCCGATTTCCCGGCCCTGGTTCGGCTGTCGCCGGAACGCGTGGCGAATTTCAATTACGCTGATTTCAAGTTGCCGAAAGGCGGTGATTTGCGGTTTACGGATGAGGAGGGCAATCTCCTCGTGAGTGAGGTGGATACCTGGAACGAGTCGGGCGAGTCGCTCGTCTGGGTGAAGTTGCCGTCCCTCAAGGCGGGGACGAAGATCGTCGCCCACTACGGGAATTCAACTCCTGATGAGATGACCTCCACGTCCCTATGGAATGATTATCTCGGCGTTTGGCACTTCAATGCGATCGACGGCGGCGTGACGAAGGACTCCACGGCGAACGGTCTGAACATGACGGCTGTTGACGCAAACGAGTCGACGGTTGACGCGAACGGTTCGTTCGGTGCCGCACTTGTCAATTCGTCGAAGGCGGATTCCTCGCAGGGCGGCTTCACGACGGCGGCCTACAATGGACTGTTTTCGTCGGATACCTTCACTGTTTCTGCCTGGTTCAATCGCCGGGGGAATCCAATGAATGGGTACGAGCGTTTCTTCTCCAGCAAGTTGAACTATGCGGATGTCAACGGCTTCGAGGTGGAGAACAAGAATGGCAATGCCACGCGTTGCACGGCTCGCGGTTCGGACGGTTCTGGATTCGATGTCGTCATGCCCGACCTGACAAAGGACGAGTGGGTCAAGGTTACGCTCGTCTATCAGGGCGCGACGCTTTCGGTTTATACGAATGGTGCACTGAGTGCTTCAGGCAAGATTGCGGCCGTCAAGCCCAATGCGAATGGTCTTGCCGTCGGCAACAATGCCCAGAAGAGCGAACGAGCCTTGCGCGGGTGCGTGGATGAGGTGCGCTTCGTCAAGTCGGCACTGAGCGCCGAACGTGTGGCGGCCGAATGGGCGAGTGAGCGTGCGGAGGGGATTTTTACCAATTCGGGTGCCGTTCAGACGGATGCGTCGGCCATTGCCTTTGATGGTGCACCGACCGTGGCACTCGTCGAGGGGGCGTTCGTCGTCTCGGCGAAACTGGCGGCGAATGGCGGAATGGTTTCCGCTGTGTATGGTCCGACGCTTCCCTTCGCGACGACGAATCTCATCGCGGCGAATGCCACGGCCCCCAATGCCTATGCGCTGACACTGGGCAATTTGGCGGAGAATGTTTGCTACTCGTTCGGTGTGATTGGCGAGAATGCGAAGGGGACGATGACGGAGACTGCGGGATTGGACTGCTTCCTCAATGGCAGCGTGAAGCTTGAGAAGGGGGCAGACGCGGCGGAAGTTGACCTGACGAAGCCGGGAACGGTCGTCGTGTCGCGTCCGTCGGCGGGGACGACGGGCAACCTGGTCGTCAACTACACGGTGAGCGGCACGGCGGCCGCGGGGGTCAACTACGAGGCGTTGACGGGGAGCGTGACGATTCCCGACGGTCAGGCTTCCGCGACGATTGAGATTCGTCCGCTGCGGGCGAAGGATGGCGACCACACGGTGACGATTACGCTTGCCGAGGGGCTCTACTTCGTGGATGACGCGGCACAGGCGGCGACCGTCACCATCAAGACGCTCTCCACGCCCGAGGGGTACAACACATGGGTTGCTCGTGAGGACGGAAAGGCTTCCGACGCGGCGAATTGGTCGGATGGACTTCCGAAGACGACGGATAAGATTTACGTCAGCGGCCTCTTCTCGTCCGCCAACATGGTATGGGACGGGGGCGTGAATGGGTTGCCGTCCGAGATCGCCGCGTGGAAGCAGACGGACGACTATGCGGGAACGGTGACATTCGAGACGGGTTATTCGGGCGACTTTGCGCGGCTGACGATTGCCGGTGATGTCGAGATTGCAAGTGGCGCATGGACGCATCCCGCCAATGGCGCGGTGCAGGTTTCGCGGCTTGATGTCGCCGTGGGCGGGAATTTTACGCTGGGTAGTGCCGCGAAGGTGGACGTGCTGGGCAAGGGGTTCTCCGTCGGAAACTATCCGACCGGTTCGGGCATCGCCGCGCACGCCTGTTCGCCGGCGGGTGACGTGTCGGCGGTCTACGGCGATGTCTATGCGCCGGTCGACCTGGGTGCGGGCGGCAATTCGCGTGATGGTGATGCCTCGTGCGGTGGCGGCGCGGTTCGGCTTGTCGTTTCGGGCGCGGCGATAATCGATGGAACGGTTGATGCGCGGTCCTCGTCATCCGTGAAGAAGAGGGGCGGTGGCGTTGGTGCGGGCGGTTCGGTCTTCATCACGGCACGGTCCATTGCAGGGGCGGGTACGGTGACGGTCTCGGCCTACACGGCGGATGTTGGAGAAACCTCCAACGCCGAAGGCGCTTCTGGCGGGCGCATCGCGCTCGTTGCGACGCAGGGAGAGGTGGCGATTCCCTTGGCCAATCTCGCGGCCAACGGTGGTCCAGGTTCGAAGGTCTCCGGGGGAGGGACGATCTTCGTGAAGAACGCGGCGGATGCGAACGGTACGCTGCTGATCGGTACGACCAAGGGTGCCCAGTGGACTTATGTTCAGCGCTATCCGGCGCCGACGGCGACGACGGTTGTGCCGCCGGGGAAGACTTGGACATTCGATCGCGTTTTTGTGCGCGACCAGGGCATCCTCGGCATCCCCGAGGGGGCGACCCTTGTCTTGCCGAATGGGGTGTCCAGCGTCGGGAATGTGAAAGCGTCGGACACCAAGTTGCAGTGCGGCCTTCTCTACATGGGCGGTGAGATTCGCCTGCCCGAGACGACCGAACACCTGATGAAGGATGCCTGGCTCTTCGAGGCACTTGTCCCGTATACGTTTGCGGGCAACTTGCGCCTCACGGGTGGCGCGGGTATCGGCAACCTGACCCTCCTTCAGCCAACGATAGAGGAATCCTGTCTCAATCAGGTCATCGTCACGGGCGACATGACGGTCGAGAAGACGGGGAAGGTCTATGCCCGTATGCGCGGGCAGAAGCATACCAAGGGTGGTACAATGGTTGCAGCACATGGCGGTTCGGCTGATGCGGCGGTCGCGACAGATGTTCCCTACGACTCAATTTTCCATCCGCGCTATTCGGGTATGAGCGGACAGGAGAAGGGGGATTCGGGCGCGCAGAATGTGGGCGGTGGCGCCATCAAGCTGACGGTTCTCGGGACGCTTGAGCTGAATGGAACGATTGACTGTGCGAGCCAGTTCATTGAGTGGTATGCGCACGGCGGATCGGGTGGATCGGTTGACCTGACCGTTGGCCGTCTTTCGGGGAGTGGAAAGATTGACGCGAGCGGTTCGGGTGCAAATAACGGAAGTAAGGCGGCGGGTGCGGGTGGTCGCGTGGCGATCAAGCTGACGGACGCGGATGCGGTCTTCTCCGATTACTGGAAGTCGGCCATTTCGGTCGTTGGCGGCATCGGGAACGCTGGTCAGGTGGGGACGGGCTATGATGCCTCCGCTGGCACGATCTACCTCCAGGAAGGTGCCGAGGAAGACGGGGCCGGTACGATTGTCGTGCGCAATACGGGGTCGACCGCTATCCAGGTTCCGACGGCCCTGCCCTCGCAGGCCGATGGAAACGAGATGGCGAAAGAACTCAAAAATGCCGCGCTTTCCGTTGAAAAGGCGGCGATTGTTTGCCTTGAGGAGGACTTGAGCCTGCGAGCGGCCACGATTGCGGCCGGTTCGAACGGCAAGATTGACCTGAATGGAAAGAGTCTCACGCTGAGGGCACTGAGCCTCGGCGGCGAGACGATTCCGGTCGGTTTCTACAAGGTTGGGGACGCGGCACTGGGGGACTACGTGATGGATTCCTCGGAAGGTGCGCAGGGGACGGTGGTGATTTCGTCCGGCGGTTTCCGAATCATCATCCGTTGATAAAAGGTGAAACGCGTCATCGGAGGGGCTTGTTGGCAATCTGCGGCGAGTCCCTCCGTCTTTAGGAGATGTGATGAACGGTAGCCCTGATGCGTCGGTATCCGAAAGATTCGCTCAAGTTCCGCCTGTGAGCACGGGGTGCGAGGGCGTTTCTCGTGCCCTTTTGGGTCGATATTCGGCCGAAAAGAGAGGGCCGGATGCCGCGTTTTCGTGTGGCGAAACGGGCCTTGACAGAGGGGAAGATAGGAAATGGAACAACTCTATCGAAAGCCCACTTGATTTTAGTAACCAAAAAAGAGTATAATACGCACTCAAACATTCCGAAACAGGAGTATAAGAAGATATGGCTAACATCAAGGGCGGCCGCGCCGCCAGGAAGCGTGACCGTCAGAACGCGAAGGCGAACAAGCGCAACTCGACCGTGAAGGCGAAGTTGCACGATGCGCACAAGAACCTCTTCAAGGCCGCCGATGCGGGCGAGAAAGAGACTGCCGAGAAGAAGTTCAAGGAATTCGTCTCGGGTCTCGACAAGGCCGTGAAGAAGGGCATCATCAAGAAGAATACGGCTGATCGCAAGAAGAGCCGTGCACAGCTTAAGATGAACAAGATGGCCGCCAAGTAAGGCGGTCGCTACGGAGGTATAGGAAAGATGGACAAGAAGACTTTGCGCGACGTCGAGCTCAAGGGCAAGCGCGTCGTCATGCGTGTTGATTTCAATGTGCCGATGGCCAAGGATGGCTCGGGCAAGATTACCGACGATACGCGCATCGTCGCGGCACTTCCCTCGATCAAGTACGTGCTTGAGCAGGGTGGTAGCCTCGTCCTCATGAGCCACCTCGGTCGTCCGAAGGGCAAGGGCTACGAGGCGGCGTTCTCGCTGAAGCCTGTCGCCGAGGAGCTTTCGAAGAAGCTTAGCCAGGAAGTCAAGTTCGTTCCCGACTGTCTGGCGGCGGATGATGTCGTCAAGGCCCTCAAGCCCGGCGAGGTCGCGCTTCTTGAGAACACCCGCTTCTACAAGGCCGAAGACGGCAAGGTGAAGAAGGATGACGAGAAGAAGGGCATCCATCTGACCGAAGAGGAGTATCAGGCGAAGAAGGCTGCGCTCAAGGCGGCCCGTCAGGAGATGGCGAAGAAGCTCGCGAGCTACGGCGACATCTACTGCAACGATGCGTTCGGCACGGCTCACCGCGCCCATGCGTCGACGGCTGTCATTGCCGACTACATCCAGCCGGCGGTCTCGGGCTTCCTGCTGGAGAAGGAACTCAAGTTCCTCGGCGATGCGGTTGAGAACCCGGTTCGTCCGTTCGTCGCGATTCTTGGCGGTGCGAAGGTCTCCGACAAGCTCGCGGTCGTCAAGAACCTCCTCAACAAGGTTGACACGCTGATCATCGGCGGAGGCATGGCCTATACCTTCAAGAAGGCGCAGGGCATGAAGATTGGCAACTCCCTTTGCGAAGACGAGCAGATCGCCTACTGCAAGGAGATGATGGAGGCGGCTGCCGCGAAGGGCATCAAGCTTCTGCTCCCCATCGACAATGTGATTGCCGACAAGTTCCCGGCCGAGAAGGATGCGTCCGATGTCCAGATTAAGGTCTGCGAGGATGACATTCCGGATGGCTGGATGGGTCTTGACATCGGCCCGAAGACGGTCGCTCTCTTCAGCGAGGCGATTAAGGGCGCGAAGACGGTCGTGTGGAACGGCCCGATGGGCTGCTTCGAGTTTGCGCCGCTGGCCAAGGGTACCTACGGCGTTTGCGACGCGGTGGCGACGGTCAAGGCCAATGGCGGCACGTCGATCATCGGCGGTGGTGACTCCGTCAGCGCGGTGAAGAAGAGCGGCAAGGCGGCCGAGATGTCGCACATCTCGACGGGCGGCGGCGCTTCCCTCGAATTCCTTGAGGGCAAGGTTCTTCCCGGTGTGGCTGCCCTGACGGCGAAGTAAGTCTTTCGTCAGGCTGAAAGATGAACGGGCGTTGCGAAGGCAACGCCCGTTTCTTTTGTTTCATTTTATTGTGTCTCAGATGAGTTCGGTGAGAATCGCGTCGCAGACTTCGGTGCCGCGCTCGGTCAGCTTGTAGCAAGACCCAGTTCCGATGCGGGTGAGAAGCCCCTCTTTGACGGACGATTCGAGCGTCGGCAGCCATTCGGGATGCGCCGAGGCATCGAGGCCTTCCCGTGTGCGGAGGCGAAAGAGCGTTCGTTCCTTCATGTCCGCATCGGGCGAGACCTCCTCCTGCTTCATGGAATCCATCCCGAAGTCCTGGAAGCGCAGGCGGCCAATGCGGCCATGTGCACCTTCCCCAAGTCCGACGTAGTCCTCTCCGCGCCAGACGGCGAAATTGTGCCGGCACTCCCTTTGCGGCGCGGCATAGTTGGCGATTTCGTAGCGGTTGAGTCCAATCTCCTTCAGAAAGGCGGCGATGATGGAAAGTCGGTTGAGCGTCGTGTCGTCATCGGGTGGGGGCGGCGAAACCTTGCGGCGAACCTGGTTCGCGAGGATGGATTTCTCCTCAAGGATGAGGGAATAGACCGAACAGTGGGCGAGACCCCACTTGGCGAGTCGTGCGTGTCGCGGTGAAAGGGCGCATTCTTCGCCTGGATAACCGACGATGAGGTCGATTCCGGCATTCTCGAAATGCTCGCGGATGCGGTAGAATGTGCGCTCGGCATCGTGGAAGGTGTAGCCGCGCCCCATCTTGCTGAGGATGGCGTCGTCAAGGGACTGTACGCCCATTGAGATTCGATTCACGCCGCCGTCCTTCAGAAGCTTGAGCGTGTCGGTCGTCGCGTCAAGCGGATGCAGTTCAACCGTGAACTCGGTTTCGTCCGAAAGGTGCGGTCCCAAGACCTTGAAAAGGGGGGCGAGGTCGCAGAGTGCGGGCGAACCGCCGCCGAAGTAAACGGTCTTCAGCTTGTTTGGGAGCGTGAAGAAGGGGTCGGTGGATTGCCGCGAAGACAAAAGTGCCGCGAGCCGCCCGACATAGGCGGCCCGCGATGCCTCCGACGTGCCCGCCCGCGAGTGCAACGCACAGTAGGTGCACTTGCGGCGGCAGAAGGGGAAGTGAACGTAGAGATTCCCTACTTGAACCACTTTCTCAGTTTCGAGACCTTGTTGAGTTTCTCCCATGGGAAGATGTCGCGTCCGAAGTGTCCGTATGTTGCGGTATCCTCGTACTTCCATCCGCGTGGCGAGAGCAACTTGAGGTCCTCAATCAGCGCATAGGGGCGGAAGTCGAAGATCTTGCCGGAGGCGAGCATCCTCTCAAGTTTCTCATCCGTCGCACCATTCTTCGCCGTGCCGAACGTCTTCACGCAGAAACTGACGGGCTTATCCACGCCGATGGCATAGGCCACCTGAATCTGGCAACGGTCCGCAAGACCCGCGGCGACGATGTTCTTCGCGGCATAGCGCGCATAGTAGGCGGCCGAACGGTCGACCTTCGAGGGGTCCTTGCCCGAAAAGGCCCCGCCGCCGTGCGCCGCGAGTCCGCCGTAGGTGTCGACGATAATCTTGCGGCCGGTCAGTCCCGAGTCGCCGCACGGCCCGCCGACGACGAACTTGCCCGTCGGATTGATGAGAAAGCGCGTCTTTTCCGTCAGAAGCCCCGTGCTGGACAGGTACTTGCGGGCGATCTCCTCAATCTTGGCGTAATTCGCCTTCGTTGCACCCTCTTCCGTCGTCTGATGGGAAAGGACGACGGTGTCGATGCGGACGGGCTTGCCGTCCTCGTAAACGACGGAGACCTGACCCTTGGAGTCGGGCCGCAGCCAGGGGAAGTCCCCGGAATGGCGCAGCTTGGCAAATTCCTTGAGCAGACCGTGCGAGTAGACGATTGGCGCGGGCATCAGTTGCTCGGTTTCATTCGTCGCATAGCCGAACATCATGCCCTGATCGCCCGCGCCCTGCTTCTTGACGGACTTTCGGTTGACGCCCTGGGCGATGTCGGGGGACTGGCCGTGCAGGTAGGAGGTGTAGGCGAAGGTATCCCAGCTGAAGTGCTCGGCGGGTGTGTCGTACCCGATTTTCTTGACGACGCGCCGGGCGATGGCTTCCGCGTCAATCTTCTTGAAATTCTTGCAGGTAATCTCGCCCATATTGACGACAACATCCGGTCCGACCATCGTTTCGCAGGCGACATGGGCGTGGGGGTCGGCCTTCAGGCAGGCATCGAGGATTGCATCGGAGATTTGGTCCGCCACCTTGTCGGGATGTCCCTCCGAAACGGACTCCGACGTAAAGACGTGGCTATGCTTCTTACTGTTCATAATCATTCCCTGTAGACTCAGTTTGTCACACGCACGGCAACCGTGCCGCGCGTCACAGACTGAAATGAGTGAGCGCATATTATATCACAAATCGAGATGCCTGAGTCGAAGCTGCCCACAGGCGGCGTTGGCGTCCTTGCCGCGGCTGCGGCGGAGCATCGTCTGCACGTGGTTCTTCATCAGGACATCGAGGAACATCAGCATCGTCTCATCGCTCGGAGTCTTGAAGTCCGGGCGGTGCTCGACGGGTGAAAGGGGAATGAGATTGACCTTCGCCATCGGGACGCGGCGAACCTGGCGGGCGAGTTCTTCGGCGCACGCCCTGGAATCGTTAACGCCGCGAATAACCGTATATTCGAACGTAATGATTCGCTTTGTCTTGTTCGTGTAGTCGGCGCAGGCGGCGAGGAGTTCGTCAATCGGCCACTTGCGGTTCACGGGCATGAGCTGCGAACGCAACGCGTCATTCGGGGCGTGAAGCGAGACGGACAGTTCGAACTGGATGCCTTCCGCCGCGAGGCGGGCGAAGCCGGGCACGACACCGCATGTCGAGAGCGTAATGTGCCGCGCACCGAGGTTCGGGCCCTTGCCCGCATTGATGAGCTTGAGCGCACGAAGCGTCTCGTCATAGTTGGCGAACGGTTCGCCCATGCCCATGACCACGATGTTCGTAATCTCGCCAAATGTGCGCCCGGCCATGTATTCCGCGACAATTTCATCGGCCGTGAGCGAACGCACGACACCGCGCGAACCGCTGGCGCAGAAGGCGCAGCCCATCCCGCATCCGACCTGGGTCGAGATGCACTGGGTGAACCGCCCCGTGGCGGGAATGAGCACGGTCTCGACCGAATTGCCGTCCGCAAAGCCGATGAGGAGCTTCTTCGTTCCATCCGAGGACGTCGAGACGTCCAGCACCTCGTAGGAGGTAATCGGGAATTCCGTCTTGAGGGATTCCCGGAAGTCCTTGGGGAGCGTTGTCGCCTCGTCCCAGTTCGTGATGTAGTCGCGGTAGAGGGACTGAAGAATCTGGTCGGCACGGAAGGCGCGCAGACCCCGTTCAACGAGGATGGGCTTCCATTCCTCCGGTAATATGGACCATGCGGGTTTCATTGACTGGGTATTATACCAAATTCGATTGCCTGAAATCTCGGTCAACGGCTCGTGCAGAGGGGCAATTTTGCCGCGCCAGCCGTCTTTATGGTAGAATATCCGTCAAAAAGCGCAAAGGAAAAGGAATGGATGTTGTTGTTTCAGCGGTTGTCCAGCCTTGTCGGGGGAGCGTCAGTTCTCGGCTCGGACAGATTTTCCGACGGTTGCTGGTGGGATTGGCTTTTCTCGTTGTCGGGGAAGCGTGCGCGGCGGAATGTGAAGAATTCCGTCCGTATGGCTGGGTAAACCCCGAGTTTGCGACGGCCAATATCACACGCGGCAAAATCGTGGCAACGCGGCCGGTCATGACGACGGATCTCGGTCTGGGCTACCGTCTTGGACAGTTGGGGTATGTCAACCTCGGGTACTGGAGTCTGACGGATCTCAGCCGCCGGTATCGCGGCATTCGCCGCAATTTCGTCAACGAGTTCGACCCATGGGTCATGTATGGGTATGAGTGGAGCATTGCCGAAGGATGGAGTCTCGATTCTCGGTTTTCCTACCAGTGGGACGAGATGATTGGGTATCGGGGCGGCGCAACACGGACTTATCGAGAGGTTATCAACCGGGAGACACTGAAAACGCCTTGGTTTTCCGTTTATTCCCTTGTGCGATGGATTGTCCATCCCTATACTTGCCCCGGCATTCGTGTCGGAATCTATCGCGAATTTCCCCTTGTTGAGCGCATTTCATTCCTTCCTCACTTTTTTGTGGACGGAGGGCCGAGGTGTTGGAATCAGCGGCGATTTGGTCACTGGACGGAGACGGAGGCGCACTATCGCAGCGGTGTAAACTCGGCGACGCTGACGCTTCTGCTGAAATACGCCCTGACGGATACGCTGAGTGTGTATGGGGGCGTGACGCAGTTCGGCCTTGTTGATTCGGGCATCCGTGAACAGGTCAAGGCGCGTCCGGGGGATTGTGCGCGGCGGGACTTGACGGTCGGGGTCGTTGGACTTTCCTGGCAGTTTTAATGTCGGGGGAATGGTGGATTCGGAATCCTCCGGCGAGAGATGCGCTTCTCTGAGAAAAGAGATGCTGTTCTCCCGCTTCGGAGATCGGCGTCTTTTTTGAGTTGCCCCCTCGACGCTCCGTTTGGAGTTCACATTGGTCGAATCAACCGATGCGTTGTCTTCGTTAGGATTTGTCTAACTTTTAGGCGGTTTTGTTTCTTGGGTGATGGAACTGAGGCGGATAATTATGGTATTACTATGGGGGTGAGTTTGGAAATGAAGTTGGTGGCGGTCGAGAGACTGGGTGGGGAGTGTGTCCGGTGCGCACAACTGCGGACCGTGCGCTCACACTATGCCCTGTCCCTCTGCGCTCAGGTCGATAACGAGTGAGGCCATCTTTTCTCTAGTAATGGACGATTTGGAGCTTTGGTGAAGGCATTTGTCGTCAACATGGACTACAATCACGACCGATTGGCGCATATGAAGCGACAGTTGTCGCGATTCCCATTTGAATTTGAGCGGGTGTACTGCATTACGCCGGCGGAGTATGGTGCGTTTGGGCTGAAGGGATGGTCGCCCGTCCGTTCGTTGATTGCCAATCGGCGGCGGCTTTTGCCGGGGCAACTTGGTTGTACTTATTCTCATCTGTGGATTTATCATCAGATTGTCGAGCAGAACCTGCCGGCCGCCCTGGTCGTTGAGGACGATGTCGTTTTGGATGAGTGCTTCGGGGAATCCGTCCGTCATCTTCTGGCAGGACAGCTCGTTTCCTACAAGCGCCCCGACATTGCTCTTTTGGCCTGTCTGAAGATGAATCGTAAGCTGAAAATTGTTGGTTCGGGTGAGCAGATTGAGCACTTGCGGTCCTTGGCGAAAGGAAGCCCCAACATTGAATTCCTTGGGCGCGTCAACAATGAGGATTTGCGCCGCGACTATGCCGAGGCTCGTGCGCTCCTCTTTCCGGGCGTGGAGGACTTCGGCATTGTCCCGCTTGAGGCGCAGGCGGCTGGTACGCCCGTCATTGCCTATGGAGTGGGTGGTGCGCGGGAGACGGTCGTTGCTGGAGAAACGGGTCTTTTCTTTCAGCAGCAGTCGGTCGACTCGCTGTGCGAGGCGATGGAAGAATTTGAGGCGAGGCGTTGGAAGGCGGAGGATTGTCGGAAAAATGCGGCCCGTTTCTCGTCCGCAGTCTTTCAACGCG
>JBNMKZ010000059.1:0-15930 GCA_050874585.1 Verrucomicrobiota bacterium
ACTCCAGGGCGAGCTGGTGGAGAAGGTCCAGGTCAAGTTTCAATTCACGCGCCCGCGAGGGGCGCGACGGCCGCAAGGGACGGCTACCTCTTCACGCTCTACGTTTCAATTCACGCGCCCGCGAGGGGCGCGACTCTGCGAAGAGGACGGTCTTGCCGAGGCCCGTCGGTTTCAATTCACGCGCCCGCGAGGGGCGCGACTGACGGACTGGTGCTTCGACGGCTCCGGCGCACTGTTTCAATTCACGCGCCCGCGAGGGGCGCGACACGTGACCGCGCTCTCGGCGGTGCTCGCGGTCGCCGCGTTTCAATTCACGCGCCCGCGAGGGGCGCGACCGCACAAGCTCGTGCGCGTGGCGAAGCTCGTCTCGTTTCAATTCACGCGCCCGCGAGGGGCGCGACTTGATGTCGGCCTCCAGCTTCTCGATGCGCCGCATGTTTCAATTCACGCGCCCGCGAGGGGCGCGACCGTGTCGGCGGCGATGAGCGCGGCGTTCGAGGCCTTGTTTCAATTCACGCGCCCGCGAGGGGCGCGACGCCATCATGGAGCTCGTGACGCCCGCACAGGGAGAGTTTCAATTCACGCGCCCGCGAGGGGCGCGACGCGGTCAAATGAGGAGCCGCGACCCGCAGTTCCTGTTTCAATTCACGCGCCCGCGAGGGGCGCGACCTGTTTGTTCGTCGAGCCAACTGTAAAGTTCAAAGTTTCAATTCACGCGCCCGCGAGGGGCGCGACTCGTTAGACCCTCCTTCAGAACCGCCGCATCGCGTTTCAATTCACGCGCCCGCGAGGGGCGCGACTCCGCAGAGAGTTGATCGGGCCGCCGTTGAGCGATTGTTTCAATTCACGCGCCCGCGAGGGGCGCGACCGCCAGCCTTTCCGCCTGTTCCACCGTCGTCGCGTTTCAATTCACGCGCCCGCGAGGGGCGCGACCGACCGATGCGTTGGAGCTTGCGCGGAGGGTGAGGTTTCAATTCACGCGCCCGCGAGGGGCGCGACCGTTGCTCCGAGGTGGAGCAAGAAAAGGAACTGCTGTTTCAATTCACGCGCCCGCGAGGGGCGCGACCGCCATCGGGGCCTATATCATCATCCTGCCGGACAAGTTTCAATTCACGCGCCCGCGAGGGGCGCGACCTGAACTCCTGCGCTTGCGGCGTGTGGAGTTGAGTGTTTCAATTCACGCGCCCGCGAGGGGCGCGACGGCACATACGCAGATGTCAAGGAGGAGTTGAGGAGTTTCAATTCACGCGCCCGCGAGGGGCGCGACCCGACGATGATTGCAATGACGTTCGGATGCCTGGTTTCAATTCACGCGCCCGCGAGGGGCGCGACCCGACGATGATTGCAATGACGTTCGGATGCCTGGTTTCAATTCACGCGCCCGCGAGGGGCGCGACTCTTTTAACTTGATGAAAATATTGACAATCAAGAGTTTCAATTCACGCGCCCGCGAGGGGCGCGACTCTGCCGAGGCGGACAAGGCCCTCTTGCCGTTGAGGTTTCAATTCACGCGCCCGCGAGGGGCGCGACGCCCGCGCTGATGCGTCTCCTTTTGGGGGAGGGGTTTCAATTCACGCGCCCGCGAGGGGCGCGACATCGTGGCGAAGTTGCGCGGGTTCTCGGCGGCGGGTTTCAATTCACGCGCCCGCGAGGGGCGCGCCCTCGCCGAACTCCCACTCTTCCGGCCATCCCTTGGTTTCAATTCACGCGCCCGCGAGGGGCGCGACACCTGAAGACCGTCAAGCGTCTTCTCACGCGCTCGTTTCAATTCACGCGCCCGCGAGGGGCGCGACAGGACAGGTTCAACGACTACGAGGGCTTCGTCGAGTTTCAATTCACGCGCCCGCGAGGGGCGCGACAAAACCTATGGTATAATGTGCGCCGTCAACCACGTTTCAATTCACGCGCCCGCGAGGGGCGCGACGTTCTCTATAAAGCCATACGAGAACAACCCGCGAATGTTTCAATTCACGCGCCCGCGAGGGGCGCGACGTTACAAGCCCCTCTTCGGGAAAGTTCGCCCTCTTGTTTCAATTCACGCGCCCGCGAGGGGCGCGACGTTACCGCATATTGTATCACATTATTCCACAGGTCTGCCATCGCCTATTTCCGCGAACATCCTTAGAAACGAGTCCTTATGAACCTAACCACACTCATATCCAAATAAACGGGCCCTCACGAACTGAGTGCAATGCACTTCTTTCTGTTATCAAAGAACGTTAATCCATGACTTATCTCGTCCATCACGACCGACCACGCACCCCCGCGAACCTGCCGATAAAAACCTGTTGGCTTCACGTTCGCGGAAGCCTCCTCATTCACAGAACGAGCGGAGCCTCAACATCAATTGTCGGCTTTGCGCCATAGTGCTCGATTCGACGCTGATAGTCTCGCCCCAGATAGTAATACCTCAGGCTGTCTGTCTCCTCGTCACAAATTGCCTCCAAATCCGCTTTCAGCGCAGTCCACTGCGCCAAGTCAACATTACATTCAAAAACTGAATTCTGTACGCGAATGCCATAGTCAAGGCACTTCTTCGCCATTCGCCGCAGGCGTCGCTGACCTGCCGCATTCGCCGTTGAAACATCATAGCTCACAAGAACCATCATCGGTCGAACCCCTACTTAACAAGAAACGGCGGATAGGCATCCAGATCTCCACGCAAATGCCGCGCCAACAACTGGGCCTGAATAAAGGGCAACAAGCCAACATCTACTTTTTCTCCCAAGAATGGATGAACCAACTGTTCCTTCTTTCGATTCTGCCATTCAACGAGCACCGACTTCCGCGCCGTCTCTGACATCATGACGGCACCCGATTCGGAAAAGTGAAAGTCCTTGCGCCGAACCTGTCCACGATTGATGAGAGACAACGCCAGTCGATCCGCAAAAAAAGCACGGAACTCCTCCATCAAATCAAGTGCTAAACTCGCCCGCCCCGGGCGGAGCGCATGAAGAAATCCGACTTGAGCGTCCAGCCCCACACTCTTCGCCGCCCCTGCACAGTCATTCGCCAGCAAGACATAGAGAAATGAAAGAAGCGCATTCATTGGATCTCGCGGCGGACGCCGATTGCGGCCACTAATACGGAAGTCCACTGCCTGCGCAACCAAAAGCGAATTGAACGCCCCAAAATAATGCGCCGCAGCCTCCCCCTCCAAGCCCCGAACCTCATCTATCCTCTCAACCGTTCGCAAGCGCTGGACGATATTAGCCAAGCGCACAACGCCATCCTCACACTCCGCATCCGACCCATGATCCCGCAGCCTTCGCTGAAGGACCGTCCGCGCATTCAGGACTTTCCCGACAACCATGCTCCGGGCGATTCCCGCACATTTCATCGGGTCGTCCGCAGCCCTCATCTGCGCAACGCGCAAGAGAACATTTCCGCCTTTTCCACCATCTACCGATGCCAATGGGCGACCGTTCTCCGTCAAGAAACTGACATGAACGCCTCGCTCCGCACAGAGTCCCAACAGAAACGGGCTCACGAGGACGTTCCCGAAGCAGACGAGCGACTGGAGCGTATGAATCGGAAGGCGCATCACGACCTTCTGCTCGCGCTCGGCGACGACCGTCTCCCCTTCTCGATGGAGATAGATGCCCTGCGTGGACACATACAGTGTGTTCAGTAACTTCCTCATGCAGACACTCCCTCAAGCTGACTGTCCAGCCAGGCCCGCGCCGAACGCTTCTTGCTCCCCGGCTGACAATCATCCACAAGCGAGCAGGACGTGCACCACTTCCCATATGTAAGATCGGGAATCCGCCCTTCCTCCAGCAGCCGATGCACATCGTCTGCCGTCCGCTCCGTCAACGCCCGAAGGGCTGCATCGAACGCCACATCCAGCCGCCGACGCGTCGTTCCATAGAAGAGTGCACCCTCCGGAATCTCCACATTCAGCATCTCCTCCAGGCACATCGCCTGTGCGCAGAGCTGAACCTCATCGGCCTGCCGACCATTGGGCTTACCATGCTTATACTCCACGGGATATGGCATCCAACGTCCGATCACACCCGGCAACGGGACACCGGGCATACCGACATCGTCAACACGATGAAACTCCACCATGTCGGCGATGCCTGCAACGCCCAGACGATGCGAGACGAGACGTAGCGCCGTCGCCTGACGCACATCCCTCCGCGTTTCATGTCCGCGACAGTCAACGCGTTCATGCAGAACGCGCCCCGCCGCCGTCAGTCGATTCTCCACCCATGTACCCTCAAGATGAATGAGTGCACACTGTCGCCGACAGAACACGGCGTGCTGCAAAGCCGACAGCGGCACCATTTCATCTTCAGCGTACATGGGCACTTACTCTTACTTCACAATCAGTTCAACGCCCGGCGGAAGCGACGAACACTCAGGTAGGACGAGGTCGTAATCCTTGAAACTGCGCGGCACCGCGACTCCCGGCTTGCGCACAATCTGCACCAAATCAAACAACTTGTGCGAGGGGGCATTTCCAAGAGCCGTCTCGTGCTTGAAAATAATCACCTTCTCAGTTGCCATCAGCCCCCGTGCCGCAGAATGGTCCTGATCGAACATTCCGACAAGTGCCTTCCACAGTTCCTCAAGATCCTCCTGCGAGAATCCAGTCTGCTTCGCCAAGGCGGGCGAAACAAAACCATAAGCCACATAAAGGCCATAGGAGACCGTGTTCTTGCGCCCCATCGTGCGATTGTCGCCGCCCTGCTTCTCGGCCTCGGCTTCCGTTGCAACCGCCATGCGCGTAATGGAATGCTCCAGCGTGACAACGGGATCGACCGAGCGAGCGAAGGTCAACTGAACGGGACCGCGCACCTGCCCTGCGTTTGCGCCCGTTGACATAACCGCCCCGAATGTGCGAATGTCAAAATAATCGTGACACATTTGCCACCGCGCACGGGAAATCTCGCTACCCTGTCCCTGTCCATCCTTGTTCCGCTTCTTTCCGTCAGTCGCGTTCACAGGGGGCTTTGACAAGTCGACCCCCAACTTTTCGTAAGCCTTCCCAATTTCGTTATTGAGAATCGCCTTCTCCTTAACGAAGATGTCGTATCCTTCCACATCACCTTTCGTCAACTGGATGTAGTTGCGAACCTTGCGCTTCAGACAGACGTCCGTAACAAGGCCCTGCCCAGTCTCGGCATCCATACGCGGAAGATTACCCGCATCGGGGTCACCGTTCGGATTGCCGTCCTTGACATCAAAGACAAGCATGAAGTCATAGCGATTCGTAATTTCACTCATTTTCTTTCTCCTTTCTTAAAATTTGAATTATTCGGCATCCTTCTTCGTAAAGAAGTCTTGCCGCTGGTGGTAATAGCCGATGGCGAATTGTCCCTGGTCGTCCAGCGAGAGGTGTGCGGGGAAAGACGAAACCCCTGAGACAACCTCTTGCATCAATTTCTCCAAATTGACCGCATAGCCGGGTTTCTCCTTCCTTAGTTTCGACAGATGATGATTTGAAAGCCGCATCAGGTTTCCAAAGACAGAGGTCGGCATTGACGAGGCAGAGGAATAAAACCGATCCCTAATCGTTGCATTGAGACCAGGATTGGCTGCCTCCTGTATTTTCTCAAGGACGGCGAACAGCCGTCCAAGGCGATAGCCTATATTCACATTCTGCACATCCAGACTCACGGTCAGGTTCCTTTCATTTTTTGGATTAGTAAAACGCCATTTGCGATTCAAGCAGCCTTTAATCAACTTTGCACGCGGATAAGAGACCTCACGCTCCGCCTTGATTCTCATCAGAACGGCCTGCAGCAGCGTCTCCGGAAACGGCAAGCCCTCCAAAATGCTCCGCATAACATTCCCCGCCAGATTTGGGGCAATGTTTTCCGACTTACCCTGAACGGCAGTCGAGACAAGAAGCCGCCATAGCGACAGATGATCTTTGTCCTTCGGGCCGTGGACAATGGAAAGGTCTTCGAAATAGGAGCGGAAACGGTTCGCCATCTCCGCGACCGTTCCAATATGCCAAAACCGCACGGAAAGCCGCGCCGCATTCGGTGCAAGCCCGAGGACATAGAAGGTTGTCGAATCATCAGTGAATGCAGCACTTCCCATCCGCGGCGACTTGAAAAGTGCCGCTACATTTTGCACCAGACGGTCAGGCTCGTCCTTTGGTGGCTCGGAAAAGAAACCCGCAAGTTCCGTTTCAAAGGCATCGTCTCGCCCCGCCCAAAATACAACTGTGGCATCACCAACCATCATCTTCTGCTTTGAGTCCTTCGCGAGAAGCGTGTTGAGTGCCGTCGTATACTCAAAGGCCGAACGCACACCGATTGGCGAGTTCTCTCCTTGCTTCTTTTCAAAGGATGTCGCCGCAGCAAAATTGAACGAGACGATGTTGGCTCCCGTCGTATTCGCCCCAGGGACACCCTTCAAGGCCGGATGGAGCAGGGCGACTACATCCCGTTCGCCACTCACAAGATCGACCACCTCTTCTCCGCCCTCCGTTTTGACTGATATTTCTCGATCGACAACGGATTTCACATCCGAATCATTAAAGATTGTCCCATCTTCGCCAACAAACTTGAATGCCACGAACGCGCATGTCTTCTGCGCTTCCGCCCACGCGTCAAAGGCCCCCAATCGGGACGGCATGTCGTCCAACTCAAGGAACCGCACAACAGCGCCGATGGCGGGAACGTTCGCAAACGGGCGAATCCGCTCCATAAAGGCCGCATGATTCTCGGAGACATCTTTTCCCTTGCAAGAAACGCCCGTCACATACTCAACATTATCCCAAAGAAAATAGGGCGCAATGCCCACCGTTCTCTTAACGGACTGGGGAACCGTAAACTGCCGCGCACGCAGTTTCTTGCCTACTTTCTCCTGCGTATCCTCAACCGAGACCAGATTCCCCATTCGATCAATCACAATAAGATAGGGAATTTCCTTTCGTTCCCATCCATATGGTGCCATCCCCGACTCAGGATCGGCGGCCTTGCGGTCGTAGTACTCTTTCAATGACTGAAGAATCATTTGAATACCTCCTGCGAATCAGACGCGGGAACCGCGATGACTCCGTTCACCATCTGCGGGCGGAAAAACATCGGACGGATGTCCTTCGGGTCTGAATAGTCCATGTCAAAGAGCATGAACCCAAGATCGCGCGTCTCAGCAATCGGCCGGTCTGCCTCCTGCTCTGGATGTTTCACGAGCCGAATGACGTCACACGAAAACTCGCGGCAGCCCAAGTACGGGTGCATGAAATACTGTCCCTTCGTTGCACGACGGTCGAACATCGCCGCGTACTTCGCCTCCTTCTCATCCGGGCGCGCCTCCGTGGATCGGTAGAGTTCATCCTCGTCCGCTTCCGTCAACCATTCGGGCGACGGGTTCAGAACCTTCGATCGCTTCTCCGGCGGAATGAAGTCAAATTCGGCATAAAGCCGATACCGCACATCGCGCAAGAAGAGTCCTGCTCGCTGTTGCCGCACATCCTCGACCAGGATGCCGCCGCTTTTCACATTCGCAACGGCACTCACCTCGTTGCGCCGCACACTCGCCCAACGAATCGGGTTCATCACCTCAATCCTCGTAATGCGCCACGCAATGGCAGGCTTCCAGAATATTGCCGAAAAAATACCGCGTGCGGCAGATGGCGTGATGACATCGTAACTCACGCGCTCGACCTTCATCTCGGGGCGCGTAAAGCAAGCAAAGGCACCTGACACTTCCAAACAAAATCCTCTCATCTCATTCCTTTCTTCTCGCAACTCCAAACCACGGACATTTTACAAAATACTCTCTTCCGAGGTCAAGCCCTCGCGGAAAACATCAAAGCCAAAGGAATCGGAATACAATGAATCCAGCGTCTGCACATACACGCCCGGATGCATCTCCTCAACGAATCCCTTCCGTATCAATTCGTCAATCATACCGCGCGGCACACTCACCGTAAAGCGCTGAAGCCGACGCATAATCAGTCGCTTCGGACCCACAATCCGCAACTGCTCAATGAGCCGCCTATTGTCCCCATACCGGACGACGACCGAAGCCGACTCATCACCAATCATCTGAAAGGCCGCCGCCGCCTCGCGGAACTGGAATTGAAGATGCCGCGCGTCCTTGACGAGCCAATCATCGAACTCCTCCCCGTGCGTATGCGCACGCGCCCACAATTTCTGAAAATAGGCCGGAAAGATCTCCGGGGTTTCAAAGGAAGGACGGGATTTCATGTGCAAGAGATCGCTCGTCGCGTATTCCCCATTGCGCAGCTCGCCGCACGGACTTTCCTTCGGCGGCATGAAGACGACGACGCGGCCCAGTTCATTCAGACGCCCTTCGCGGTTGCAGCGTCCCGCCGACTGGGCGATGGACGAAAGCCCCGTGAACGCACGGTAGACGACCGGGAAGTCAATGTCCACGCCCGCCTCGACCAGCTGCGTGCTGACGACGCGAACACTTTCGCCGCACATTAGGCGATTCTTCACATCCGCAATTACGCGTGAGCGATGTTCTCCGCACATGGAAGCCGAAAGGTGAATCGTCCCTTGGGGCATCCGATCAAACAAATCGCGGCAATCCTTGCGCGTGTTCACCACACAGAGAACCTGCCGATACGACGCAAGCTCACCTGCGAGTTCCTCCCATGTACGGCGCTTTGACATGTCAGCCGGGAATTCGCATTTCGTGCGCTTGAGCCGCGCATAAAGGTTGAGATTCGTCGGAATCATCTCGCGAACACCGTCCAGGCCGGGCAAGTTCGGCTGCGTCGCCGTCGAGAGAACAATCGTCGTTCCATAGCGCTCCGCCAGTTGCCTAATCACCTCCGAACATGGCTTCAGTAGTCTGGTGGGCAAAAGTTGCACCTCATCAAGAATTACGACACTGTCAGCGATGTTGTGAAGTTTGCGGCAGCGGCTCGACTTGCAGGCATACAGCGACTCGAAGAACTGAACCGTCGTCGTCACGATGACAGGCGCATCCCAATTCTCGGATGCCAGGCGCGACGTCTGGGTCTCTTTCGCCGGATCGAAGTTCGAATGGTGCTCCAGCACATTCGCGTCGCCCAAGAAGTGGCGCAGCACATCCGCCGTCTGTTCAATGATGGATGTGTACGGAATCACGTAGATGATGCGCTTCTTCTCGAACTTTTGCGCATGGCGAAACGCAAACGCCATCGCCGACAACGTCTTACCGCCGCCCGTCGGGACCGTCAGCGAGAAAAGGCCCGGGCGCTCCTCCGCAGCGGCTTCGCAAGCCGCGCGAATCTCGGCTCGGATGCCATTCACCTCCGTCGATGCCGCCACCTGCTGCTTCGCGTCGAGTTCCGTGAAGAACGAATCCGCAAGAGCAGCGAGCGCAGGGTAGCCGCCGCGACCCTCGGCACGGTCGGCATCCATGAACGCCTCCGTATCGAGAAAGTCCGCATCGACGAGACAGGAGTAAAGCATCCGAATCCAAAAGGCGACTTCGGCATCCCTGAATTTAAAAGGCGGCTTCGGCGGTTGCGGCCAGTTTGCGTCCAGCACATCCGCCTGCGTACGAACCGCCGATTCTTCCAAGATGGATGCCTCACCCGCAAGTCGGGCAGAGAGCGCCCCGTTCGGCGTTTCGCCTCCGATCCAGTCTGGAAGCCCCGCATGGTGTCCGGCCACGCAGTAGGCGAGAAGGTATCCACGCGGCCCAAAGCACCGAACCGCCCAACAGGCGCCCACCCCCGAATGCGAATGGTCGGAAGCATCGTAGTCGATGTCGCCCAAACCATTCGAGTGAGCCAAATACGACTGAAAAGAACGACGTGCCTTGCCGAGATCATGAAGTTCGCCAAGGAGTTCCGCCCATTGACCTGACTTAAAGGCATCAGCAAATGCCGCCGCCTGCCGAGCAACATTGTGCGCATGATCTCTGAGTAGCTGCCAGTGCTCCCGACCGACATCCTTTCGGCTGTGCGCAAACAATTCACAAAATCTATCCGCGTTTTTCATGAGACAAGTATAGCACAACTACCACGCGGCAGGCAAGGCAAACCGCCAGATGGCGGGAGGCACTCAGTATGGCGAAAGCAGGCGAATCGCCAGTTGGGCACAGGCAACGGCATCGTAGAGCCCGTCATGCCAAGACCGCCCCTCCATCTGCGGAACAAGGCCAAGAATCGAGCACAGGTCACCCAGCGCATAACTCGGCAGCCGAGGGAACATCGCCTTGGCGACCTTGAGCGTATCCGTCCATGGACCCCACTTCGTCAATGGGGCAATGCGCGTCAGGATGGTGCGTTCCGTCGAGATGTTATGCGCCACGAGCCGCCGCCCCGCAAGATACGGATAAAAGTCTTCCCATTGATCCATCAGGGGCTGTGCGTCGGGCGTTAGGGGCGTACCGAAGAACCACTCTCGCGTCTCGACAATCCGCCCATCCCGAACAAGGGCCAAGCCAAGCTGCCAAGGCTCGTTGACATTTCCATTCTCGTAGCCCGTCGTCTCGAAGTCGATGGCGGCGAACTCCATCATGCCTTCGCCGCCTGCAGCGTCTCCACGACGCGGATTGCCTGAACCGTCTCGCGCACGTCATGGACGCGCACAACGCTGGCCCCGTTCAGGGCGCACCAAACGGCCAAGCCAAGATTTCCGCCAAGGTTCTTGCCCGTCACCTTCTCTCCCGTCAGTTTCTTCACGATCCGTTTGCGGCTGGCCCCGATGAGGACAGGGCCATGCGCGGCAAGTTCCGCCGTTGCAGCGAGGAGCGCAAGATCCTCTTCGCGGGTCGTGCCGAAGCCAATCATCGGATCGAGATAGTAGCCAATCGGCCAGGGGCCTTCGTCGTTCGCCGCCTCAATGAGCGGCCGACTGGTCGCCGGCAGGACGAGTTCCGCATCCTGCCGCCCGGATGCGCGAATGACGCGAATCATCTCGGGGATTGGATCGGGGTAGACACAATTGACGATTTTCGCCCCCATCGCCAGTGCCCGTGCTGCCGTCTCGGGATGATAGGTATCGACTGAGATGGGTAGCATGCATGGGGTTTTCGCAGACCGCCCAACCAATCCGTCCAACACCGGTTCAATGCGCGCCCACTCATCCTCCCACGCCAGCGGCGTCGAACCAGGGCGCGTCGATTCGCCCCCAAGGTCAAGTATGTCCGCGCCCTCGTCGATGAGGTTGTGCGCACGTGCGAGGGCCTCTTCGGGCCGAAAGTACTTGCCGCCGTCCGAAAACGAATCGGGCGTGACATTGACGATTCCCATGACTCTTGTCTTCATATTCCTAACTCCATCTGTGCCACCGGTCCGAAGCTTCGCCGGTGTTCGGGGCAGGGCCCCAATCGCGCCAAGGCCGCCAGGTGCTCCTTCGTCGGATAGCCCCGATGCTTGGCAAAACCATAACCCGGATAAAGGGCGTCCATTCGGTCGCAGTCCGCATCCCGCGCCGTCTTCGCCAGAATCGAAGCCGCCGCGATAAAAAGCGATTTGGCATCACCCTTGACGAGATTCTGCGAAGGATACGGCAATGTTGGGACGGGGAGCCCATCCACCAGAATGCCCAGTCCCTGCGGATTGCCCAGTTTTGTCGCGACAGCCTCCGCCGCCCGGCGCATGGCCAGGTGCGTGGCCCGCAGGATGTTCAGACGGTCGATTTCGTCCGGTGATGCCGAGGCCACCGCCCATGTGCAATCCGCCGTCGTACGGATGACTTCCGCCACGCGCTCGCGTTTCGCAGGCGTGAGTTTCTTCGAGTCGTTCACATCATGCCACGCCCCGACCAGCAGTTCCTCCGCCCGATCGAGCGGAACCGTAACAGCCGCCGCGTAGACACCCCCGGCGAGCGGACCACGCCCCGCCTCGTCAATTCCCATGACGATGCCACCCAACTGCATCTCGTACTCAAGCGATACCGCCATCCGAATCTCCCCGTCAAAACCGTTCCGCCGCGACGAACGCGGCAAGTTCATCCTGCCAACGCGGCATTCGGAAGCCGAGGACATCCAACACGCCCTTCCTGAGGGAAGAATTCTTCGGACGCGGGGCGGGACGCGGAAAGTCCGCCGTCGTGCACGGCACGACCGTGCGCTTCAGCCCGAGCAGGCGAAAAAGCTCAACCGTCAGATCGTACCATGAGCACGTCCCCTCGCAGGTCGCATGGACGATGCCGCTCACATCCGGCCGCGCCATCAGGAAACGGATAGCCCCCGCGACAGCCCGCGTCGATGTCGGATTGCCGCGCTGGTCGTCAACAACCTTGAGCGGTCCGCCAGCCTGGGCTCCCAACCTTGCCATCGTATGGACGAAACTCGGCCCACCCGAACCATAGAGCCAAGCAATTCGCAAAATCACGGCTTCGGGAAGAATGGACTGAATCATCTGCTCCCCGGCCAGTTTCGACGCACCGTAGACCGTCTGGGGACGCGGCGTATCCGTCTCGGCCCAGGCCCACGGCTCCTGCGGCGACTCCCCGCTGAACACATAGTCCGTTGAAATGGCAATGAGCCGTGCCCCGCACATCTTTGCCGCGAGGGCCACATTGCGCGAACCGATTTCATTCAGACGGAAGGCAAGGTCACGACTCGTCTCGCAGTCATCCACCCGCGTCATCGCGGCGCAGTGGATGATGAGGTCCGGCGCAGCCCGGCAGACGGCGACGGCGAAGTCCGCATCGGCGGTCACATCCCATTCGGGAAGATCCGCGACAACGAGTTCGTGCGCGGCAAATTCACGCTGGAGTGTCCGCCCCAGCATTCCCCGACCACCGGTAATGAGAATCTTCATACCAATATTATACCAAAAACCGATTGCTCGGGGGCTTGCGCGAAGCTGCCACTCGGTCTCGGCTTCCACGGTTGCGCTCACCTCTCACGCGTCGACAAGCAGCTTCGCTTAGCCTGCCCTGCCTCGGTGGTTATCACTGGTTGCAGACAAGACAACTCCGACGGTGGTGCCCCGTGGAAGGCCTCACTCGCGGCACTTCGCGCGCACCCCCTCGCCCGAGAGGAAGGACAAGGCCGACCACAGGCATCCCGCGGCAGATGGTTTTGCCGCGCCTGCGCGGCAGTTGCGGGGGTTCGGGGGCGCGGCCCCCGTCCTTTCGCCGCCGTTAGCGGACGCGGAGGAAGAAGCCGCCGCCCAGTCCGTCCGTCAGGTATCCATTCTCGTCAAGAGCAAAGACGGGCGTCTTCGTCGTCACGCCGTCGGCGTACCGAATCGCCGCGATCTGCTCCGCCGTCAGGCCGTTCGCGTCCGTACCGAACCGCAGGGCCTTGCGCTCCAGCCGGCTCTTCAGCGTCAGCGTCGCCGTCGAATTCCATGCCGTGCCCGACGAATCGCCGAAAACAAGCTTCACCCCAGGCCGGACATCGAATGCCCCGTTGCCATACAGGCAAAGAGCCTTGAACGACGCCTTCTTACCCGAAAAGCGAATCGTTCCAGAATTCTGCCCCTGCTCCCACGCATGGCAGAAGGCCAGCGTTCCGCCGTTCACTTGCGTCTCATCTCCGCCGAACTCAAGCGTACCGACTCCCGTCTTGTAGAGGAAATAGTTCGCGGTCGCTGGATCCGACTTGTCAACAACATCCGTCGCAACGACCAAGTCAGATGTCTCGTCCCCAGTCGTGTCACGCACGGAAATGTCATAAAACGCACCCGAGGTCATCCCGTTATTCAACCAAAGAGCGGCGCATTCGATTCGGCTCGGCTCAACACCATAGGCATTAATGCCACACGAATAGTTGCTTCTCACCGGAAGCCAGTCCGTACGTTCGCCCACAAGACGAGCGCCATCTCCCAAGAGAAGGGAGTGGAATCGATTCATTTCAGCATCCGAAAGGTTCGCATAGCCATTCACCAACTCACCGCCAGCCACATCAAAATCAATCTGATTCGTTGAAAGCGAATGGGGTGAGGCTGTCCGCAAGATGCCACCTCGGTCGACCTTAACCCCACCAAAGTTAGCATTGGACGCGAGACCATCCCTACTCGTCGTCAAATCCATAACAAGACACCCACCCGACGACACATACTTGCGAAGCGGCATTCCCTTCCCATTGTTGCGGAGATAGGCCGTTCCCGCAATGCCAATCCACCCCAGCCGGACATCGTCCCGACCATTAAAGGTAAATTCGACCTCCCGATTCGGAAGAACCCGCACCATACCCTGCACATCGTACTGCGCCCCAAATGCCGATGTCGCCTCATCAAAGTAGATTTGATTCGGAATAACAACTTTTTCCGGCGTATCAAAGTCAATCCACGAGCCAACGGCGAGTTGCAATTTTCGGCTGAAGACATTCTCCGAACCAAGACTACCAGCAAAGCGCACGGTCGTCCCCGTTCCCGCACGCAAGGTGTCGTCATCCGTCGTCAAGTCTACATTCGCGGCAAAGACGACTTCCGGTGCGACAAGAGCTAGGTCAACGCCCACAAGTGAAGCCCGGTACATACTCTTCTCACTTTTCATCTTGGCTATATCCGCATAATACTTGGGTAAATCCTGCGTCGCAATTGGCTTTCCAAGGGCAACGAGCCCGAACAAGCCATCAGATTCCAAGCGGCCGCACGACTCAACATAGCCGCGAATGTCGTCCCCGACCTGTTCCAACACAAGTTTTACCGTGACATTCTTGCCGTCACGATATTTCTGTGAGAGATAGTGATATCCCTGGAAGAGGGCGGTCAGACAAGTGCCGTCATTCTCCACGCTGTAAACGCCGCGATCCGCGCCATTCCCGGAATAGAGATAGTCGGCATTCTCATTCTGCCACCAGAAGGTTGTCATGGCACCCGAGACCGCCTTCACGTCCGAAAGCTTGCGATTCCTGAAGACCGTCACGGCATTCGCCGCGCCGAACGGAAAGCCCGTCCCCTCTGCCAACTCGTCCGAAACGACGACACCCGCCGACCGCTCGACCGTCAGGTTCCCCGCACCCTTCACGTCGTTCTCAAAGACGAGATGCCCGACCGAAGTTTCAATCACCGCATCGGCCGCGAAGGTCAGGGCTGCCCCCGTGAACGTCACCGTCGCATCCGGCGCGGCATCCGTCCCGACGACCATGCCACCGGCCGTAATCCCCTCGGCAACCTTAACCGTTGCCGGCGCTGGAAACGCCGCGACCGCCCCGTCCTTCCAGGCGACGGACGCACCGGACGCGTCCCTCCACGTCAGCGAAGAGGAATCCCAGATACCCCCCCCCTGGTATGTCAGCGTCTCACCGTAGGCCGCAAGGCCAACGGACAGGACACAAACCGCCGCGCACATCAACTTCTGCATAGGACTTTCACTGCCTTTCCGCCGATTTATTCGGCTGATGGTCGGTATTGTATCAATTATCGCGTCCGCCTGCAAGCCCCTCCCACTCAGAAGCGGCGCGGCAGATTGAAAGCTTCTCCTCGTTGTCTTTGTCCATTGGCGGGCATCCTCATGTGTCCGAATAAGCGTCGACAAGGGTCTTTTAGTTTGGAAGAGACCAAGACGCAGTCGTGCGTTAAACTGGCACGCTCCGCGCAACTGCTCGCAATTGGAATGGTCGGACCGACGAGATTTGAACTCGTGACCTTTTGCACCCCAACGGCGACTTGAGCGAAGGTGGAGAACTGCGCTTATCGGCTTCGCCTTGTTTTGGCGGACTTCCGACCGGACGCACCCGCGTCCATCTCGCATTTTTCTCCAAGTGTCCTACACTTTGTCCTAATAGGTTTACACACATTATACCACACCTACACAACACCCATTGAAGATTTACACAAATTCACTATTGACAGGTTCAACCAACCTGTGCTATAATATGCGCATCAACCACGAAAGGACGAAGGAAACGATGAACCTCTACACATTGACAAGCGTCGAACTGGTGGCCGACGGCCCTGACGCGGACGGTGCCTACAGCACGTTCACCCGCGATCTCGGGGTCTTCTCGTCCGTCAGCCTTGCCGAGGTGGCGATCAGTCGGTATGCGAAACTCGGCGAACCGTGGGCGTTCGTCCTCAAGGAGCGGATTCTCGACGAT
>JBNMKZ010000060.1:0-15733 GCA_050874585.1 Verrucomicrobiota bacterium
CCAGATTGTGCAGATACGCCGTTGATTGGGCAGATTAACCGATGCCCGCCACTGCACTTTACTGCACGGGCGCGGCACTTCGGAGTGGACGGGATGCCGCGCCCACTTGGTCCCGGCCGCGCCGAAAGCATCGTGGGGTATCAGACGAAGGAGACGGTGGCGGGATTCAACTTCGTCATCCCGACTTTCGTCCCTGTCGCAGGCGACAAGGTGAACATCCAGGACATCAAGATTCAGAATGCCACCGACTGGTCGGATAGCATCCAGCTTCTCAACGAAGATGGGGCGACCGTCGCCACTTACTTTTATGCCTCGGCAGCCGAATCCGGACAGGAGAAGGATGGATGGCTGAACGATTCTGGAGAACTCGCAAACATCACGATTGAACCTGGTCAGGGCATTCTGATTGATACTGCCGCGACGGCTGTGCTCACCTTCTCTGGTTCAGTCTCGACGGCTGATACCGTTTTTACGACCGTCCCCGGGTTCAATTTCGTCGGCAACAACACCCCAGCGACTGTTAATATTCAGGATATCACGATTGAAAATGCCACCGATTGGTCTGACAGCATCCAGCTTCTCAACGAAGATGGGGCGACCGTCGCCACTTACTTTTATGCCTCGGCAGCTGAATCCGGACAGGAGAAGGACGGCTGGCTGAACGATGCCGGCGAACTCGCGAATGTCACACTTGATCCTGGGCAGGGCATCCTGATCGATACCGCCGATACTGCGACGGTGACGATTCCGGCCGTGGATTCTGCGAACTGATTTGCGTGCGTTGCATGGTGTGACGTGCGTCAAAACGAAGGGAAACTGACAAAATGAAGAAACTTATGCTTATGTGCGTGGCTGTCGCCGTGGCGGCCGTCGCGCAGGCTGCGAGCATCAACTGGACGGTTTCAAACGTCTATGTGCCCGGCAGCACCACTGACAAGATTACGGCAGGCAGCTGCATGGCGTATCTGTTCGTCACGGACAATACAACGGATGTGGCCGGTCTCACGACGACCAGCCTGGCCGCCGTTCAGGCGGTGCTGAACTCGGGCGACCTGACTGGTCTTGCCGGACTGGCCGCTGTGACCAAGGCGAATACGGGGGCTGGTCTTTGGAGTGGTGCCACAGGGCTGACGGGATTCTCGTCCGGCTCGCTCTCGGCGTTCGTCGTGCTGATCGACGGTCTTGATCCTGCAACGGCGGGAAACTACATGATTACTGGCGAAAAGTCGGTGTCCTTCGGATCCGCATCAGGCGCCAAGGCACTCGCCTACGGCTCGCAGGCGGGCAATACCTGGCAGACTGCGGCCGTCCCTGAGCCGACGAGCGCGATGTTGCTCGTCCTCGGCGTCGCCGCGCTGGCACTGAAGCGCAAACGCGTCTAATTGGAACCGTCAGGTGCACATTCGGAGGCCGCTCTTTAACAGGGCGGCCTCCTTGCTTTATTTTCATTCTCAATCGTATAATGCGCCTTTCAAATCAAAAACGAAAGGCAATTCATGGCAAGAGAAAAAGGAATGGGAAACCTCCAATTGGAAAAAAGTGGTCGCTGGACGATGCGTGTCAGCTTGAACGGAAATCGATTCTGCCGTTCAACACGGACAAAGGACAAGAATCAAGCGGAGCAAATGCTGATGCGATTTCTCGCCCCTCTTGGTTTAGGTGAGCACCGCCTTCCCTTGGCGGAGGTTTGGAACGCCTATGTCATATCCCCGGACAGGAACGAACTCGCCCCGGCAACCCTGAACGCGAAACGCGTCGTTTGGATGCATTTTGCCCGTTGGATGGAACATAATCATCTTGAGGTTGGCGATCTTGCCGGCATAACGCATGAGGCAATCGGAGAATACCTCGCAACGCTTCGCGCCAACCTCTGCGGGTCGACCTACAACGGGCGCGTCTGCATCCTGCGTGAAATATTCCGAACACTCGCCCGCAAGGCGGGAATCGTCGATGATCCGTGGGCAGGCGTGAAGTTGCGCCCCGACGACAGCAGAAGTCGCCGCGAACTAACCACCGATGAACTCAAGCGACTTCTTGACGCGACAAAAACATACGATAAAATGCTATCTTCCCAAGCGAACAGGGAAACGCATGAGTGGCAAACGCTTTTCCTCATCGGCATTTATACGGGCTTACGCCTCGGGGACTGCTGCACCTTGGACTGGTCCAGCGTCAGTTTGACTCATGGTGTCATCCAACTGATTCCATCAAAGACAAAACGACACGCCCATGGACGGCCTGTAACAATTCCGATTCATCCGTCGCTTGGGCGGCAATTACTGTCAGGCGGGCAGACACCACCACGCGAAGGACCTGTCATTCCCTCCATCGCGGCACTTTATCGCGCCGGACGGCACAATATCAGCAGTCGTCTCTCTGAAATCTTCAAGTTGGCACACATCACGACATCTGTCCGAATCGAAGGGCGGAAGAACCGCACACCCATTGCGACATTCCACTCGTTGCGCCATACGTTTGTCTCAATGGCGGCCAATGCTGGCGTGCCACTTCATTTGGTGCAATCCATCGTTGGGCACGAATCAACGGCCATGACGCGGCACTATTATCATGAAAGCATTGATTCGCTTCGGCGAGCGGTAGAGGCTATTCCAACTTTCTAATTGCACTGCGTCGTCGGTGCAGGCGCGTCTCTCGCATTGCCCTGAGGAATGGCGGCAACTTGAAAGAAAGTGCCGCGCCTAACGCCAAAGCGGCGGATTAACCCGCCGCTTTGGCGTTCTCACTTCCCGCGCTTCGGGTCGAACTCGATTTTCATCGGCTCGGAGGGGATGGCGTGAACCTTCTCCCAGATCGCCTTTTGGTATTCGTTCGTCGGGGCCGCCGCCCATCCCTCTTGGACGGCTACCGAGTAGGGAATACGACGTGCTTTCTTGACACCAAACCGTTTCCAAAGCCCTTGCATCCGCGCCATATTCATCGGCTGAATATAAGGGTGCGCATTCGCGTCAAGTTCGTCAAGTGAGTAATAGGGCTGCATCACATCATTGTCCTGCGGAGAGAAGCCTAATCCGCCCACAAAGCCGATTGCGCGCCAAATTTCTTTCGCAACACGGGTTTCACAGGTGACGCGGTCACTTCCGCCCATCAGTTTGTCCGCGTTCACAATCCCAATGCGCTCTTCCGGGAAAACCGAAAGAGCAGGCAAGTCATTGACACCCTCGATGACAGCGACAACAAGCAAGGGACTCTTTTCAAGCATTTTTGCCTGGGCGAACTCAAGTGGACGCATTTCATTCCTCTTTTCCTTGAGGATGGTACAGTCAAGATGCGTGCCAAGTCTGTAGAGACGCGCCACCTCGTCTATCGTGAGCGTTGGCTTTGTCCGTGCATCGACAAAAAGGGCAATCGGCCCCTCGGCCGCCTGCACAATGAACCCGCCCGTCTTCCGCATGACCCGCTCATCTCGGGCCTTGTACTGCTCAAGTGTGTACTTGCCGTCCATTGGGATCGGCTTGCCTGTGACCGGACTTATATACTCTTCGGCAAAGGCGGTAAATGTAGCCAAGCCAAGCATCACCAAGATTCGAATCTTCATTTTCTTTCCTCTCTTTCCTTCCTCAATCTTGTTATTCGATTTCGCCAAGCGCAGCCTTTACATGAGCCGGGAGCCTGAACGGTCTGAGTCCCTTTTGTGTCATGAGTGCATTTGCCGCCTGCACCATTTCCTTCGCTTCCTGAAGTCTTCCCTGCTTGTAAAGGGTCATGACTTCTCTCAAGCACATGGCGTTCGCTTCGCGGCTCTTTCGCTCGTAATTTGCAAAATCCATGACAAACTCATCAAATGAGCCGTCTTCGTCCATATATTGAAGTGCAGCACGGCGCATTGTGTCATAGGCTTTGAGCTGCTCCTTTTCCTCTTCCGTCTCATCGCCAATTGGCGGACGCTCACGCGTGAGGTAGTCCCGCACCTCGGTCGGGTCAAGGCCCGTCAGGAAGGCAGGGATAAATGACTTACCTTCAACCGCCAATGCAAGGAAATTGCCCTCAAAGGCCGTGCTGAAGAGTTTGCGCGGCGTAATATCCTTGAAATTGCCGAGGTGGTCGCACTCGTACAGGTGACCGTGAGAGTATACCCTGCGAATTTCGCCCTCCTTTGGAGCTGGGAAAGTCAAGATTCGACCATCGGGCAGTTGAAGTGCCCCCGGACGCTTAACAAAGGTTACCTCATTAGTCTTTTCCTGTTTTTCAGGTTCACTGCTTTCTATGGAGGTATTTGGCTCGATGTTTGGCTTCACTGATTCGATCAGTGCGGTCTGTTTCGTAACGGTGGCGGGAGCATTTTCCGGAACACGAGAGGCATGGGGACGCAGAACCATCCATATCCCTGCTCCAAGCGCAAATAGAAGGGCGATACCGCCAACGACAGGAAACGTGCCGCGTTGAGGAGATTTCGAACATTTCCGCTTAGTTAAGTGAACCTCTTCCTTCTGATTAGAACCATTCCACGCCATTTCATGATCCTCAGACAATCACATCATAATTCACGTATTGAACCAAAAGGCCCGCCCGCACATGCGGACGGGCCTTTGCAGAATATTCCACTTATATTTGCCGCGATGGATTATTTCTGCTTGCGGCGGAGGGCCAGCGCGGCAACACCGAGAACGAGCAACATGGCACTCGTCGGCTCAGGAACGGCTGCGCCGTAATCCTTCCAGTTCGCGGCATCGTTCGCAAGTGAAGCCAGACTGCCTGTGGTAAAGGAAATGGAAGGAGTGGATGTTGCCACCGTCTTCGTCTGATTCGCAAGACCTGAGACAAGCAAATACTGACTTTCACCAGCGGTCGGCGCGGAACTGTTGAAAACAACGGTGAATGCCGTGTAGGTTCCAGCACCAAGTGTTTTCCCCGAAGATGACGCAGTGACATTGGCAAAGCCATTTGCCGCAATCGTACCATTTCCGAACACATACGAGGAGAAATCCTCGCCAGCGTCCAAGAGTGCAGTTACCGTCGCGATGTCCGCGACTCCGTTTTGCCCAACGACGAAGACGTAATAACTGTCACCAACATAATTGCCAAGCCCTGCATGCGACCAGCCTACAGAGGCGGCCCCTGCATACATCGTTGCGCAAATTATCGCAACGGCAAGAATAATTTTCTTCATTTTTGTTTTCCTTTTTCTTTCGCACACCATCCAACCCCATGCTGGACAGTCTACAAATTAACTTAGAGTTCAATGGGCGACTCAATCGTTACCGTCAGCCCTGCCGCACAGTTGATGACCACGCCCTTTCCGGCAGAGATTGGATAGGCAACCTTATTTCCATCGGCATCGCCCCAGTAGTAGTCCTTAGTCGCCCCGGCAGGATCTGCAGAGGGGTCATAGTAGAAATAGTCGGAACCACTGACCACCGTCGGAACACCCTCCCAAATCGAGAAGAGTTCTTCGCCCCAGCCGATTGAACCCGCGCCACCATCGCTAATCTTGATGGACTGGATGTCGATTGACATCGGGAACGGATTACCCGTGAAGTTGTTATCTTTAGTCGTCGTGAATGTCACTTTCTCACCAGAAACCTGACCTGATGTCGTGATCTTCAGATCGCTTGCGCAGTTGACAACAACGCCCTGTCCATTGTCAACCGAGAAGGCAACCTTATTGCCGTCGGCATCACCCCAGTAGTAGTCCTTGGCCGCTCCGGCAGGATCGGCAGAGGGGTCATAGTAGAAATAGTCGGAACCACTGACCACCGTCGGAACACCCTCCCAAATCGAGAAGAGCTCTTCGCCCCAACCGATTGAACCTGCGCCATCATCGCTAATCTTGATGGACTGAATATCCGCCGTGTTGTGTCCAGCGGTCAAAAACTGGATCACGACAAAGTTATTGTCCTTCCCCGTCGTCCCCGTCTGATACCCCACGATGTTTTGCGGGGCGGTTTCGCCTTTGTTTACTGGCGGCGAGTCGGATCAAAGGGCAGAAGATAGGCAGTAAAGTGCAGTGGCGCCGAGCGCACAACCAATAAAATAACCTACATCATGTGACGGGAGGTGGCAAATGAGAGGCAAATTGATTGGGGCTGTGATGGGCGCAATCGTCGCATTCTTCGCACAGGGAGAGGAGTCGGCGGTGGCGTTGCGAGAGACTCTATACGCGACATCCAACTTGTGGGGAAGGGCGGATGATGTGGGTGCCTATCGGAGGGCACGGCGCCGAATAGGGATGCAGCTGAAGGAACGCCGGGACGGAGATGCTATCTGGCGCGAGTGGAACGAGGAATTTCTTCGCTTCATCGCCCACTCGCCCGACACAAGTGATGTATGGCTGGAGGAGGGTGTCGTGGAGCTGCTGATGAGCGGGTCGGACGGCTCAACCTGCACATCTACGAACTGCTGGCTGGCGGCGGCGGACTATTCAAGGCGTGTCCTGGGACTCAGGAGGGCCGCATACGCGGAATGGGCAGCTCAAAATCAGGGGCGGGGCGCATCCGGGACTTTCGAATTGGGAACCGCGCCTGCCTATCGTGAAGCATGGAATCGGCTGGCGGTGGCCGATAGGGCCGTGGAGCCGGCCCTCTATGCGCTGACCAACCTGTTCCCTGCGGCCATTCTGCCGAAACTGTCAACGGACGAGGGGTCGGCCTTCTACTCGAATGTTCTACGGCGTGCAGATCTCTGTCCGTGATTGCGCTCGGTCGCTGTCTCGTTGCGTGTGGCGGAATGTGTGGATTCTGGGAGTTGGGTTAGTCTCGTGCGTTGAATTCGATGACACCGTTGTCGAGGGACGCGATGGAGGCCAAGGACTCGATGCGTGCTCCGGGTGTTGCGCGGGCGATGAGGTCGCGTCCGCCCTGGAACGACTTCTCGACCAGAAAGCCGAGCGCGACGACGCTCGCCCCCGCCTGATGGCAGAGGTCGGCAAGTCCGCACGCGGCATTTCCGCAGGCGAGGAAGTCATCGATGATGAGAATCCGCTCTCCTGCGTTCAGGTATTCGCGTGAGACGAAGACGGTGTAATCGCGCTTCTTCGTGAAGGAGGTGACTGTTGTCACGAACGCCGTGGACATTGTCTTCGGGACGGCCTTCTTCGCAAAGACGACGGGTACGCGCATGAGGTAGCCTGCGAAGACTGCCGGAGCGATGCCGCTCGCTTCAATCGTCAGAATCTTGTCGATCTTCAGGTCGGCGAAGAGGCGCATGAATTCTGCCGCGCACGAAAACATCAGCGCGGAGTCCATCTGGTGGTTGATGAAGTTGTCGACCTTGAGGATGCCGCCGGGGAGGCACTTGCCGTCCTTCAAAATCCGCTCTTCGAGTTCTTTCATTTTCCCTTTACTCCTTAATACGAATCAGCGCATTGGACAGAATGGCCACGATGCCGCCGGTGACGAGTCCAGACGAGAAGATGCCCTTGACGGCATCCGGGGCGTGCTTGAGAATGTCGGGGCAAAGTTCGACTCCCAACCCCGCGCCGAAGGCCATCGCCAGGACGAGCGTCTCCTTGCGTCCAATCGTTTGGGTCGCGATGATGCGGACGCCCGCCGCCGCAACCATGCCGAACATGAGGAGTGTCGCACCGCCGAGAACGGGGTCCGGCATTGTCGAGAAGAACATGCCGACCACGGGGAAGAGTCCGAGCAGCACGAGCATTGCCGCGATGAAGTACCCGACATAGCGCGAGGCGACGCCCGTCAGCTGGATGAGGCCGTTGTTCTGCGCAAAGATTGAATTCGGGAACGAGTTGAAGAGACCCGCGACGGCGCTGTTCACACCATCGGCCAGAACGCCGCCGCGAACGCGGCGATGGTAGCTCTCGTCCATAATCGAGAGTCCCGAAATCATCGAGTTGGCGGTGATGTCGCCCGAGGCCTCGATGGACGTCACGAGGTAGACGACGGCAAGACCGATGATGGAGGCCGGATCGAATGCGATGCCCCACTTGAGCGGGACGGGAATGTTGAACGAGAGGAGCGAGCCCGTCTCGAACGTCACCATGTGGAAGCCGAAGAAGGCAATCAGGTAGCCGACGATGATGCCGAAGATGACCGAGCCCATGCGCAGGAACCTATTCGACGAGCAGTTGAACGCGACAATCGTCAGCAGGACGGCACCGGAAACGGTGAGGTTCTGCCATCCCGCGAACGGAAACTTCGCATTCTCGGCCATCGAGCCGAATCCGCCGCCACAGGCGATCACGCCTACCTTGATGAGTCCGAGTCCGATGAGGGTGACGACAATGCCCGAGACAAGCGGCGTAATGATTTTGCGCAGGCGCTTGAAGAGGAACGCGGCAATCATCTCGGCTGGTGCCGCGCAGATGCAACATCCGAAGATGAGCGGCAGGCCGTAGGTGACGGCCGCGGCAGTTTCGCTCTGGGCAATGGCTGCCGATTGCGCCACCAGACCAACGCCAATCAGCGGGCCGATGAACTGAAAGCTCGTCCCCTGGACGCACAGCAGGCGAGAGCCGATTGGTCCGAAGCGTCGGCACTGGATGAATGTACAGACCCCGGAAGCGAACAGCGCCATGGAGACGAGGAAGCCCTTGACCTTGAGGTCCTCAATCTTCAGTCCGCCGGCAATCAGGAGCGGCGGCGTGATGATGGCGACGAAAATCGCCAGCAGGTGCTGGAGTGCCGCGAAAAGTGCCGCGAGGAAGGGCGGGCGATCCTCGATGCCGTAGATGAGTTGACGAGACGCGCTGGATGCTTCCATATTCGCTTCTTTCATAATTGTTCTTTTTGTTTGACGGTGAAACTTTCCCGCCAATTGGAGGAACTGGCAGGGATTCGTATTATAGCAGTTTTCGTCCAAGTCGGCTATGGGGTTCGTCGGACGGGGCCTGCGCAGCTCCCTGTGCGTTGCCGCGAGGATGCACGCCCGCGCGGCGGAGATGTGGCGGACACCCGGTGAGCGCGGCGGAATCTTCGTTCGCCCGGGGCAGAAGGCCAACAAAAGCGCGAGATTCCATTCACATAGTGGCAAGAAATGAAAATGAATGCCATCCGCCGCCGCGATTCCGATGCCCGTCCGCGGTGGACTTACTGCGCAGTAAATCAAAACTTACTGGGCAGTAAGTCTAAAGTTACTGGGCAGTAAGTTTTCCTCCGACGGGCACGGAAATTTCGCGAGGTGCGTACGGGATGCATTTTTGCTGCGCACGACAGGAAGTTCGGGTGCGCACGAGAGCTCTCTTCCGTGCGCACGATCGGGCACTTTCTTCGGTTAGACAGCGCGGCGGAAGGGCGGAAAACTGCCGCGTGGACGGTATGGACGCATGGGATGGACGGGGATTTTCGTCGGTTTCGTTACGGATGTGGCATTGTCTTGGACGGGTTGAAGGTGGGAAAGGATCTTTATCTCTGAGTGAAACATTATGATTTGAGCTTGTTTTGATGAGGTAAGTGACGCAGATAAAATATTTCGCGATACCCCCTTGCATACGGTGCGAATGTTGTGGTATAATATGCCTCGTTTTCGCGATGCGAGGATAACTCAGTTGGTAGAGTGCCACCTTGCCAAGGTGGTTGTCGCGGGTTCGAATCCCGTTCCTCGCTCCACGAATTCGGTGAATGGGAGCATAGCTCAGCTGGTAGAGCAAGTGACTCTTAATCACTGGGTCCAGGGTTCGAATCCCTGTGCTCCTACCATTCTCACCGTGGACCGAAAACCTGTGGCTAGGTAGCTCAGTTGGTAGAGCAACGGACTGAAAATCCGTGTGTCGCCGGTTCGATCCCGGCCTTGGCCACCAAATCATGTAACAAACTCGGAGATGTCCGAGTTTTCTTTTTTTATGCGTAGGGGGATTTGACCCAACAGACAAAGAATTCTGCAATTCGGGCAATCTCTTTCGTGCCATTGTAGAAGTCAGTGTGGAAGAATTCGTGTGGGGCTTTATCCCGCAGACTATGCCGTTGTGTGAGACGGGTAACACGAGGGTCCACTCGTAGAAGGTTGTCTTTGATATGCTAGTCGTTTTGGGCAGTGTTCGGGCTGCGACAATGCCAGTGCGTATTGTGCCACAAGTTTCCGTCTTTCTTTCTTGGTGTATTGCCTTGTCATTACTTTCCTTTCATCCTGTCCGAATGGCGAAAAGTCGGAATGTATAGCGGAAAGGCATCTTGATTTCTGATGCGCACAAAAAATCTGCACGTGTTGACTATAAGAGACACTTTTAGTACAATATTCGGCAAAGAATAGGGCTGATTATGATTACTAAGTTCAGAATAACGAATTTCAGGTCGATCGCTGATCTCACGCTCGACTTCTCGTTCGGCGAGAGGCGCGCGCCGAACGGCTACCAGAATTTGGATCGGATGCCGTTCGTGGTGGACGGCGCGGCCCGCACCGTGCCGTGTCTGGCTCTTTTCGGTGCAAACGCCGCAGGCAAGTCGAATATCATTCGTGCCATGCGCGTGATAGTTGAGTTAGTTCAAAAGAAGAAGGTGGATGTGCGGAGGATGTTCGATCCGAACATAATCGTGACTGGTGGCGAGACTACGTCTTTTGAGACAGAAATCGCGAAGGACGGCCATGTGTACGAATATTTCATCGAATATTCGGCGGCAGGGATTCTGGCCGAGAGCCTCTCGGCGGACGGGAAGGTGCTCTATGTTGTCAGGGAGGGCAAGTGCGACTTCTCTAGGCTGGAGGCGAACAGGGCCTACGACCAGAAGAAGCTCGAAAACGTTCATGCGGTGGAATGCTGCACGGCGGATGGCGTCGCCATATATCCGCTCTTTCCAATCCTCGGCTGGGAGTATGGCGGGCTTGATACGACGCTTTCGGCGGCGTTCCGGGGATTTACGGGAGGTATCTGCGTATTCTTCGATGATTTCGGCCCGCATTTTCTGCCGGTGGCCATCGACATGTTGTCGCAGATTACGGGTGGCACGCGGGAGGATTCCCTGCGGCGTGTCGTGGAGGTCGTCCGAAAGCTGGATGTGGACATCCTCGCCCTTGACATCATCGAACACGGCGGGGAGCAGTTCACACAGCAGACGCAGTCCTACGACATCGTCAAGCACGAGAACCTGTCTGGCAAGGACTATGGCATCTCAATACACTCCCATCACCGAAATGACAAGGGCGAAGAAGTGGTGTTTCGTTTTCTTGAGCGCGAGTCAGAGGGCACGAAGCGTCTTGCGGTGGTGGTGGCGGCAATTCTGCATGCGCTTGCTGTAGGAGGGACCGTGTTCTTTGACGAATTCGATCGGGGCCTTCATCCGCTCCTCGTGCGTGAGCTTCTCTCGCTTTTCCAGAAGCACTCGTACAATCCGAAAGGGGCGCAGCTGTGTTTCGCCACGCACTGCACGGACATCCTCGACGACTCCGTCTTGCGAATGTCTGAGGTTGGAATCGTTACCAAGAATATCAAGACAGGCACGTTGATTCGTCGTCTCTCTGACTTCAAGCGCGATGGCGCCGAGATTCGCAACGTCACAGATTTTCGCAAGCAGTACCTCGATGGCTTCTACGCGGGCATCCCCTATCCGGCACTCTGACTATGGCAAGTCCGAAGAATATCGTCGTTGTGTGCGAAGGGGAATCCGAGTGGACGTATCTCCAGCGTCTCAATTCGGCGCTTGCTGCTGAGCCGTTCCCCGAGGGTTGGTCTGATGTCCCCATTCGTTTTGTCGGAAGACCGAAGAAGACGGGCGTCGGGAGTGGCGTATTCAAAGCCGTGGAGCGCGAGTTGCGCAAAGAGATGAAGCAGAATCCATCCGTCGAGAAGTGGGTTTGGGTTGATGCGGACCTCTATGTTCGAAACGACAAGGAATGCGGAACTAATTACCGAAAGCGAGCTGCTGGGATCCCTCCGTTTTGTTTTTCGGTTTTCAATTTTGAGGATTTTCTCGCGCTCCATCTCGATGATGAGGGATTCGAACGCTGGATCGGGGTCATGGAGGAGTCGGGTCATTTCAAGAATCCGCTGCATTGGGATGACTACAGGGGCCGCTTTGAGAAGGTGATGCCGGGATATCGAAAGGGTGGTCTGCCAGCCGACTTCGTCACCCTTACATCGCTCGGGAACCTGAGCAGACACCTCGCACAGTTGCCGCGGGTAGAGTGGAGGGGCTTTATGGAGAAGCGGATGTTTGCGTCTGCGATGCTTGATGAGGTTTCGCGCTGGTATGAAATACCGGGCTGAAGTTGTTTATGACGGTAGAAGCACCCATTGACCATTCGGCAAGCAATATAGAGAAGATAAGGCTATTTCGGTCTCTCTTTGCGGGGCGGGAAGATGTCTTTGCAAGGCGGTATGAGAATGAGAAAAAGGGCGCGAGTGGGTATACGCCTTGCTGCCAGAATCAATGGGGTGCGGGATGTGTGCTGAAGCGGCATAAGAAATGTAGCGAGTGTCCTGTGCGGCAGTATGTGCCCGTGTCCGAAGAGGTGTTTCGATGGCATTTGCGCGGAAAAGATGCCGCCATGAAGTCCTTCGTGATGGGGATTTACCCTATGGAGGCGGACGAGACGGTGCGTGTGGCCGTCATCGACTTTGATAAGTCGTCTTGGCGGCGCGATGCACTCTTCTCGGTCCGCAAGGCGCGGGACTTGGGATTGTTTGTTGCGTTGGAGAGGTCGCGTTCAGGGAAGGGCGCCCATCTTTGGTTCTTCCTTCAGACACCTGTTCTCGCGAAAGTCATACGTGAGGTGTTGACGTATGTGATGACGCTTGTCATTGAAGAACATCCTGAGGTCAGTTTGGATTCATACGACCGAATAATCCCCAATCAGGATACTTTGCCCAAGGGGGGCTTCGGGAATCTCATTGCATTGCCGTTACAGGCGGAACCGCGCAAGATGGGCAACAGTGTCTTTGTGGATGATGACTGGGTGCCATATGCGGATCAGTGGGCATATCTCTCGTCAGTTGAGTGCATCAGTCGGAGTAGCATAGAGATCCTTCTCCAAAAAGCGCGAAATGAGCGGAGACTGCTATTGCCGAATGTAAGGACGACTTCGAATGGTGAACATCCGTGGGCATTCTTTCTGCCTCTTTGGTCGACGGGAAAATGTGCCGGACAGAATTCAACCCTGCCGCCGCTTGCTGATGTTCGGATTGTCTTGGTGAATCGCGTATATGTCGAGCAAAAGAAACTGACGCCATCAGCGCGTTTCAAGTTGATTGCGCTTGCTTCTTTTCACAATCCGGAGTTCAGCAAAAAGCAGCGGATGAAGTATTCCGTTTACGGAGAACCGAGAATCATTTCTCGAGCTTTGAATGGAGATGAGTTCCTTCAAGTCCCGCGCGGCTGTCTTGACAGTGTGCTTCAGACCCTGAAAGGTGAGCGACTTAATCCAGTCGTAGAGGACAAGCGTTATGCGGGTGTGCCCATTGACGTGACGTTCAAGGGAACGTTGCGGATCGATCAAAAGCCGGCGGTAACGGATCTGAAGAAAACGGATACGGGTATCTTGGCTGCGGGCACGGCGTTTGGGAAAACGGTTGTTGCGGCGTATATGATTGCCGAACGCAAGGTGAACACTCTTGTTCTTGTTAATCGCCGCCAGCTTCAATTGCAGTGGGTAGCGCGACTTGCAGAGTTCTTGGGTGTCCCCGAGAAGGAAATTGGGAAGGTCGGTTGCGGGGCTAAACGATGGACAGGAAAGATTGACGTCGCCGTCATACAGTCCCTGTCGCGGAAAGGCGTCGTTGATTCTCGTGTAAAGGAATATGGCCAGCTTATTGTCGATGAGTGCCATGCTGTTGCCTCAGAGACATTTGAGGCGGCGGTTGATACTGCTCCGGCCAAGTATGTGCTGGGTCTTTCGGCGACCGTAGATCGCCAAGATGGGCAGCGTCCGCTCATCATGATGCAATGCGGTCCTATTCGTCATCGTGTCGCCCCGAAAACGCTGGCGAAACGGGAACCGTTTGATCACATTGTCTATGTTCGCCCGACCTCATTCCGTATGCCGGTTGGAAAAGTCAGTGAAGACGGGCGCGTCGAGTATAATGAGCTTTGCGATGCTCTCGTTTCCGATAAGATAAGGAACCGCCAGATTGTTCAGGATGTTCTCTCGGTAATATCGGAGGGACGTTCGCCGGTTGTATTGAGTGATCGGCGCGATCAAGTTGAGGAGCTGGCACGGCTTCTTGATGGTCGTGCCCAACATGTTTTGGTCTTGATGGGAGGTATGGGACGACGGCAGCTGGCGGAAGAGAGAAACCGCCTTTCCGCCATACCCGCTGCGGAGTCACGGGTGATTTTGGCGACGGGATCGTTCTTAGGGGAAGGATTTGATGACGCTCGACTTGATACGCTGTTGCTCGCTCAGCCGATTTCTTGGCATGGTCGTCTAACGCAGTTTGCGGGACGCCTTCATCGTTTGTACGATGGCAAGAAAGAGGTCCGGATTTATGATTATTTGGACAGGAACATTGCTGTTTGCTCTCGGATGTATGACAGACGGGCGAAGGGCTATGAGGCCATTGGCTACAAGGTGGTTGTTCCTGTTGGCGTGTCAGAAGGTTGGCCGGCCTCGGTTGCCTTGCCGGCAATTCCACATTGGAAGGAGACATTCTCCGATAGCGTAAGCCGCCTCTGTCGCGATGGCGTGGACGAAGCGTTGGCCGACTTGTTCGTTTACGCGACATTAATGTTTGATCTTGGAGAAAGGGTTGTAGGTCGGCCAGAGACCTCTGTTGCCGTATTGAAGTTCTTGTACGAGCGCCTTGAATCGAATCCTGAAACAAAGGGAATGTTTCAGCAATGCTGTCGATTGCCAATTCCCTGTGGTTCGAATCCGTATGTTGAGGTGGACTTGGCGTGTCGGAAAGATAAGGTTGTTGTTGCACTGGATTCGGTATCGGCACTTGGCGATGTCGAGACCTACCGCAGAACCAGACGTGAAGATTTTCTGCTACAGAAAAACGGGTATCGGGTTCTTCGATTTCTACTGGAAGATGTCTGTGAACATCTGGACGATGTCTTGGATGCGATAGTGGCAAATGTATAAAGCGTATGTGCAGACGCATAAATGCGTTTCATGCGGTTGTGACACGGAGCATGTTTTTGGGGAATTCAGGCCCGTGGCGCGGGCCTGGTGATGCGTGTCAAACATCAGGAACTACATGACAGATGTTTCTGGAGGTCTTACGAAACCCTCGTAAAGGCGAATGTATTCTGAAAGACCAGATGGCAATTCTGCCGCATTCTTGATGCTCGCGACCTTGTTTCCGCTTTGCTCGCGGAGTATGTTGGTGGCTGCGAGAGAGTCGTCTATCGCGAATAGCGCGATACCTTTGCGATATCCTTCCGCTATTGGCTGTGGTTAAGGTCGAGAACCGCTCGAATGGCTATGACTGCCTTGCTTAGCATTTGACTTCCCATGGGAACAAAAGTCCAGGGGCTAAATCGCTTTGGCGACCCCGCTCGTCTGGTGCATGTCTTTCTTCTAGTCGTAGTGTCGGGCCATCGTCGACGGTTTCGTCGTCCGTCTGCATACTGTAGTCCATCCTGCGGGGGTGAACCTTTGCGACGCACTCGGCGACGAGACGAACTACCTCTACGGCAAGGCGGCGGAGAACGCCATGCGCATTGCGCTCATCCTCGCGGTCTCGCGCGACAACGACCGGCCCGTCATCGGCGAGCGGGAGGCGACGTTTGCGACGAAGCTCGTGCGCTACCTGATCGGCGAGGTCATCCGCGTCGTGCGGGCGAACGTGGCGGAGTCGGCGGACGAGAAGGCGAAGAAGCGCATCCTGCAGATCCTGGCGCAGGCCGGGCGCGAGGGGCTCACGAAGAACGAGCTGACGCGC